>NYZE01000057.1 GCA_002685965.1 Planctomycetota bacterium
CGCGAAGGCGCCGGTGAACACGCCGCTCTTGTCCTTGTTGAGGTCGGTGCGGTCCAGATCGCTCTTGGCGGAGGCTGTGCGCCGGTAGGCTTCGAGAACATCGCGTGTGTCGTCGGCGACGATGCGGTCGACGAGCGGGTGTTCCGGGGCCAGCACCATGTAGGTGACACCGAACAGCGTGTCGGGCCGCGTTGTGAAGATGCCGAACGTCTTGTCCGTGCCGTCGACGCGGAACTCGACCTCGGCTCCCTCCGATCGGCCGATCCATGCGCGCTGCATGGCCTTGACCGACTCCGGCCAGTCCAGACCTTCGAGTCCATCGAGCAGGCGCTCGGCGTATTGCGTGATCTTGAGCATCCACTGGCGCAGCGGCCGCCGCTCGCACGGATGGTTGCCGACCTCGGACAAGCCGTCGATGACTTCCTCGTTGGCTAATACCGTGCCGAGTTCGTCGCACCACCACACCGGTTCCTCGGAGAGGTACGCGAGCCCGCGCTCGTACAGCCGTGCGAAGATCCACTGCGTCCACCGGTAGTAGGCCGGGTCGATCGTCGCCAACTCGCGCGACCAGTCATACGAGAAGCCGAGCCGCTGCAGTTGCCCCTTGAAACGCGAGATGTTCTTTTTCGTTTCGTTGCGCGGGTGGGTGCCGGTGCGGATCGCATGCTGCTCGGCTGGCAACCCGAAGGCATCCCAACCCATCGGGTGCAGGACGTTGTAGCCCTGCATGCGCTTCCAGCGCGCCATGATGTCGGTCGCGGTGTAGCCCTCGGGGTGGCCGACATGAAGGCCGGCGCCCGATGGATAGGGAAACATGTCGAGGACGTAGAACTTGGGCTTGCCCGCATCGAAGCCCTCCTCACCCGGATTTGGGGCGCGAAAGACGTCGTGCTCGGCCCAGTGGCGCTGCCACTTCGGCTCGATTCGGGCGGGGTCGTAGGTCTGGCCGGACATGTCTGTGCCTGGGGAGCTGTCGCTACTCGCGGAAAACGAAGCCGAACAGGATAGCAACGGAAGGCTGATACTCTGCGATCTCCCTTCTCGGGTTCCCCGGCCTGCATCCAGGCTCTCCCGCTGGATCCGTAGAGGAAGGCAGCGTCAAGCGCGGGACGCCGAACCTGCCGGTCTACCCTGTGATCAAGCCCGCGACCAACGCCGGCAAGGGTATGGTTAGCGAGTTCTGATCGACCGCGAGCTACGTTACCTGCCACGACCCGCGAGCACGGCTGAGCGTGTGATCGTCGCCCTGTTGGCGGGTGCGGTGATCGCGGCCTACGTCGTGCTCGCCACGCTCGAGCCCGATGCGCGGGGGCTCGGCACGCACGAACAGCTTGGCATGGCGCCGTGCGGGTGGCCGGCTAGGCATGGCATGCCGTGTCCGACTTGCGGCATTACGACCTCCGCGGCGCTTGTGCTCGATCTGCGCCTGTTGGCGGCGTTCTCGACGCAGCCGTTGGGCGCGTTACTGACGTTGGCCGGCGCCACCTTTGCGGTTGCGGGGATCGTCCACGCTGTGCGTGGGCGGAGCCTCATGGCACGGCTGTCGTGGTGGCGGTGGGGTTGGATTGGGATCGGGACGCTGGTCGTCGTCTTGCTGTCGTGGTGGTACGTGGTCAGTAGCCACGCTGGCCGCTAGACCTTCGTGGTCAACAGACGTTCGAAGCCTGTCAACCTGTCCTTGGCGATGTGGTTCCACGACAGCTGTGCGACGGCATAGCTGCGCGCGTTCGTCGCCAAGGTCCTACGCCGCTCGCTGTCGGCAGCCAGCGCAACGAGTGATGCGCCGTACTCTTCTCGGTTGGCAACGATGACCCCGTACTCATTGCCCACTTCGAAGCCGCGGGCGCCGAACGGAGTGCTCAGCACCGGCAGGGCGCGTGACAGGAACTGGGCGACCTTCTGGTTCATGCCGCTGCCGGCGAACATTGGGTTGAGCGCGATGTCGGCGGCCTGAAAACAAGCGTCGAGCGATGGTAGAGGACCCGTGGTCGTGCCGCCGCGGAAGTCGCGCGGCGCGGTTGTGACCGAGCCGGCGACCAGCAGGAACACACCGTTTTGTTGGGCGATCGGACCGAGGCCTTCGAGGAAGCGAACCGCTTCGAGGTTCGGTGCGTGTGCCGATCCGGCGAAGAGCGCGATGCAGCCCTCCGGCAGCTCGAGTTCGTTGCGCGCGCGCTCGCGCTCGGTGTTCGTTGCTGGCGTGAGTGCGTCGACGTCGGCGCCGACCGGCTGAATCCGGCACTCCCCGGTCGGGTCGCCGTAGAGGGCGCGCATGCGGCGCTCTTCGTCCCGGTGGTAGACCAGAACGAGCTCGGACTCGCGCCACGCGCGACCTTCCGCCTGACGCGCCGCATCGACGAGGGCCGTGCCGCCGTGCGCGAGCAGTGCAGGCTCGTGCAAATCGCACTCGACGTTGTGCGACACGAAGCAGATGGGTCCGTCGAAGTGTTCCCGGACAAAGGCGTATGCCCATGGGCTTTCGATCTGCACGACGTCAGCCTGGGCCAGCTCGGCGACGAGGGGTCGCGCCATCCAGCGCTTCAGGTCGTCCGAAAGGCGTATTGGCGGTAGGCGCGTTGTCCTGCGAAGCGCTTGCATGGCGAGGCGCACCGGCGAAACGAGGCGGTGCTCGCGAAAACCCGGGTGCACTTCGACCTGGAACGAGAGCGGCAGGCGGCGTTCGAAGTTGCGCAGCCCGACCGTGACCAGGTCGACCTGGTTGCCGTGTTCAGCGTAGAGCTGCAATGGGGCGTGCACCGCAATGTGTCCGGCGGACCGCGGTGGGTGCACGCCGAACGGCGCGAACACGAAGATCCTCACTCGCGCCCTCCGGGGCGGTCCGTGGCGTGTGGCAGCCGAACCACGGTGAAGCGGGCCGGCCTTCCTTCGCATGCGACGAGGCATGTCGTGGCATCGAGCACGGCGACACCCTCGGCGTGCGCGAGTCCGACCAGCTTGCGGCTGGCCACGGGGCGGAGCGTCGGTGGCTCCGCCGACGACCTCGGCGGCAAGTCGACCAGGTGCAGGTGCGTGTAGGTCAGCACCAGGAGGCGACCGTCGCGGGTGACTGCCGCGCCGGTGACCAGGCGGCTGCGCCGCTTGCCCGGCAGGCGCAGTGTTGCCGCCTGCCGCAGTTGCAACTTGGTCGACTTGTCGGCGGGTGTCTTGTCCGGCAGTGCGGCGACGAAAACGGCGGAGCCGCGATCCTGGCCGGGTGCCTTCTTTTGCTCGTTCTTCGCGATCAAGCCGACATGTCCGCCCGCGGGGAACACGAACATGGCTTCGACGTCGGGTGTCTGCTTGTCGGGGAAGCGCAGCTTGAGGCAGTGTGCGCGTGGCGAGCGAAGCGTCGGGAGCTTGGCCTTCGGGTCCGGCGCCGGTCCAGCGTCGGCGAGCGACGGCTCGGGCACGATCCAGAGGCGTGGTGGTTCGGCCTTCTTGCTACTGATGTTGCGTCCCGTGTCTGCCACGATCAGGCGGTCCTTGTCCCCGGGCCGGTAGGCCAGTGCGACGTCTTCCCAGTCGAAGGACTTGCTCCCCCGGACTTTCAGGCGCAGGCGCACCCGCCGCGCCGCGTCGATGGCGTAGAGAAAGGAGCCGCCCCCCGAGTCGTTGTGCGTCCATAGCCAACCGGGGTTGGAGCGCGAGGCGACGACGCCGGAGGCCTCCTTGAGTTCGCGGCGCTCGACCAGGAAGGTCGTCTGCGCAGCGCATCCACAAGCAATCAGCAGTGCGCAGCAAACGGCATGGATGTCGTGCTTCACGCGTCCGAGCCGGTCCACGACTGATCGTCGAGGCCGCGCCGCAGGATCAGCAAGTTGCGCTCGCCGTCCCTCTCGTAGCTCAGGCTACTGAAGGTTGCGCGCATGATGTTCGTCCCCATGCCGCTTTCACCTGCCGTCCCCTCGGGCAGGCCAATGCAGTCGGTGGCCGCTCGTTGGATACCGTTGTCCCAAAGGCGAATCACGAGGTCGTCCCCGTGCGTCTCATACTCAACATCGATCACGCCACCGTTGCCACTGTAGGCGTGCTCGACGATGTTGTTTGCGGCCTCGTCGAGAGCGAGCGTGAGCTCCAGGCGACTACGGTCATCGAAGTGCGGGCCGCTGCGATCCAGGAACGTGCCGAGTCGCTCGCGTAGGCGGCCAACTTCGGAGAACTGCGCCTGAACGCGAAAACGGAGTCTGAACTCGGGACCGGACATTTGGATGCATTGCCGTCGGTGGTCATTGCCACTACATGACCGAAGTTGCGATCACTCGCACGATACCACGGGCCGCTTTGATGTCAGTCGGCAAGACGTGCGTCTGATGGCAAGGGACCTTCGCTGCAGCGGGTTCGCCGGCTCAAGCAGACTGTCTAAAAAGCCGACAATCTCCAGGTCCGGGAGGGGACTGCGGGTCAGCGGGTCGGCGGGTTAGCAGGGGGGTATTGTGGCGAGGTTTCAGCTCAAGCTCGAGCAAGTGGGGGCCCCGAACGCGGTCAGTCCCGAGGTTCGTTACGGCCAGCTTCATCGTGACCTGGAGAAGGGGCTCGACTGTGAGCGCAGCTGGACCGAGCTCTGCGAAGTCTGCCTGCGCCTCGGCAAGATCGGCGAAGCAGCGAAGACGCTGCGTCATATCTACACGCCGTGCGAAGCCATGCGGTTGATGCGCCTGCTCGAACACCATGGCGTGATCGTGCACGGTAGTGTCGATGCCGACCGCGAGGGTTCGGTGCAGCCCCGACCGTCCAACGATCGTCAGAAAGTCGCGCCGCGCTTGCCGAAGCCGCGCGCCGAGTTGCCCGCTCCAAGAATGCGGCCTCCAGCGTCGTCCGTGCAGCAAGCGAGACCTACGTTGCCGCCGACTCATGCGCAGCGCTCGGTTCCTGTTGCGCAAGACATGCCCGTTCAGGAGCCCGGGCAACAGCCGTGCCGCCGCCGCGCTGGCTCCGGGCACTCGGCGCCGAGAGACGCCAGGTCCTACGTTGACACGGTTCAAGTTCGTCAGCCGGACGGCGGCGAGAGCTTCATCGAGGAGGTCCAGGACTCGTTTCGCTTCCTGTTCCGCGATCACATGCCGGTGACCGCGATGGGACTCACGGTTCTGTTTACGATTGCGGCGCTGGTCGGCTTCCTGCTGCCCAGCGGTCTTGGTCCTTACGTGACGTTCGTGATTCCTCTGCTGCCGACGCTCGCGGTCGCAGGGCTGTTCCTGCACTGCGCACACCGCGTGCTGGTGGATGCCTCGAATGGACACGAGGATCCTCCGTCACTCGAGGAGATGCTGGAGGATGCGGTGGCCGGTTCTACGCGAGCGCTTGCGATCGTCACCGGTATCGCCGTGCTCTGCTTTGCGTCGGTTGTCGTCGGCGTGCTGCTCGAGGTGTCGGGCAAGGAGTTGATCGGCCTGGCGCTGCTTGGTGTGACCTACGCTCCGGTGGTGCTGCTCGGCCTCGCTTTGGGCAAGTCCTGGGAGGCGATCCTGCCCGGATCGGTAATCAGGGTGGTCGCCGCGGACGTCGGTGGTTGGGTCAAGCTGATCGCCTTGTTCGGCATGTTGCTGGTCTTGCCGGTCGTCGGCGTCTTGGTTACCGCCGATGGCGCGCTCTACCTGCAAGCGGCGATGGCCGGACCGCTGATCGTTCTGCCTGGCCTGGTGCTGGCGCGGCTCATGGGGCGCTTCTACTACGCCCGCAGCAAGGCCTTGGCGCCGGCTATGGGACTCGTCGTCGAACGGATGGCGCTCATGAGCTACGAGGATGTGCGGGCGGAGCGCGAGTCCGGCAAGGCCAGTGCCGTGCGCAGCGGTATGCGCCGGTACTCGTCGGTCGGGCGCCCGGCGCCTGCTATCCGTCGTCGGCCTCCGGCACTGACTGCCGACAAACGCCGCCAGGTCTTGGCCAAGCACGACGTGACCCGAGGAGGGCGGGTGAACTCGCTGCCGCTGCACCTGCAGGGCGAGCTCGCACGGCCGCTCGAACCGCGTCCGATGCCGCCGTGCTCGGACCCGACGCGGCCGGGTCCGGACGCCGGCCACCCGCATACGCCGCTCCGCGGCGGCGGCTGAGCCCGGCAAGCGGAGCATGTCACACGTGGTGTCTGACACCATGTGTGACTGCACAGGTCCGTGACTTGCTATTGTTCGCGGCATGAAGGACCGCGTGCTCGTTGCGAATGGGCAAGGGTTTTGGGGTGACTCGATCCTCGGCCCCATTCGCCTGCTACGGGAAGGCCCGATCGACTACCTGACCTTGGACTACCTGGCCGAGGTCACGATGAGCATCATGCAGAAGCAGCGCGCGCGGCGGCCGGAAGCCGGCTACGCGACCGACTTCGTGCGCATGCTCGACCGGTTGTTGCCCGAGATCGTGGAAAAGAAGATCACGGTCATCGCCAACGCTGGCGGCGTGAATCCGGAGGCGTGTGTCGAGGCCGTGCTCGAGGTTGCGCGCAAGCATGGGATCACGGATCTCGGTGTTGGCATGGTCGCCGGAGATGACCTGCTCGGCCGCCTCGACGAGTTGATCGATTCCGGCGAACAGTTGGCCAGCATGGACACTGGCGAGCCGTTGACCACGATCCGCGATCGGGTGACCAGCGCTAACGCCTACCTAGGTGCGGCGCCGATCGTCGAGTGCCTGCAGCAAGGGGCGCAGATCGTCGTCGGCGGTCGGCTCACCGATCCGTCGCTCGTGATGGCGCCTCTGATTCACGAGTTCGGCTGGGCGCTCGACGACTGGGACAGGCTTGGTGCGGCCACTGTCGCTGGACACATCGTCGAGTGCGGCGCCCAGTGCACGGGCGGCAACTACGCCGACTGGCGCGACGTCCCCGACCTGGCGCGGGTTGGCTATCCGATCATCGACGCGCGCAGCGACGGCAGCTTCGAGGTGACCAAGCACGAGGGCACGGGCGGCATCGTCACAGTGCCGGGTGTCACGAGTCAGCTCGTCTACGAGATGGGGAATCCGCGGCGCTACATCGGGCCCGACGTGATCGCCGACTTCACGACGATTCGCCTTGAGCAGACCGCGGCGGATCGAGTGCGCGTCACTGGCGTGCGCGGCTATGCCGCGACCGAGACGCTCAAGGTGTCGATTTCCTACAAGGACGGCTACAAGGCGCTCGGACAGCTGACCGTTGCCGGCCCCGACGCGGTCGACAAGGCCCAGCTGTGCGCGGACGTGGTGTTCGAGCGATTGGCGTATGACGACGTGCGCTTCGAGCCGGACGAGGTCACGGTCGAGATGCTCGGCACTGACGTATGCCACGCGGGCATCGCTGTGGCGCCCACGGATCCAGCCGAGGTCGTGCTGCGCATCGGCGTGCGTTCCCCCGACAAGAAGAAATGCGATCGCTTCGGCATGGAGATCGTGCCACTCGTGACGTCGGGTCCGCCTGGCGTGACGGGTTTTGCCGGCGGTCGTCCGAAGGCGCAGGAGGTCATCAACTACTGGCCGGCGCTGATCAGCAAGGACAACATCGAGCCTGTCGTGAAGGTCGTGCGTTCGTAGATGTAGGGCGGCGACCGCGCGGTGGCCCAAGTGCTCGCGTTGTTGCACGAGGAGTTGGACCGGGCGCAGGCGCTCGCCGACTGCACGAGCGCGCGGAGCACGTCAGTCTCTCGTCGCCGGTCTCCTCTCGGGTTGTTTCTGCTGGGGCAGCTTCTTGGCGCTACCCTTCTTTCCGTTCGGTTGCTCGATAGGTTTCTTGTCGGGTGCCGGAGTGCCGGGCATGCGCTGCTGAAGCACCCACTGCTTCCACTCCTTCTCAAGCGTGTCGAGGTCGACCCTGCCGAAGATCGCTTTGTGGTTCTTTTGCCACTGCTTGCGTTGGCGGAAACGAGCGATGTAGCGCGGGATCAGGGCGCGCACCTTCTTGTCCTTGTGGTGCAGGAAGAAGTGACACATCGACCAGCCCTGGGCGTAGCACACGCTCGGGTTGGAGTAGTACTGCCGCTGCTCGTAGCGCATGATCTGCTTGAACGGCACGTGCTTGCCCTTCGTGACCGCCCAGCGGATCACCGGTAATCGCGCGGCGTTCATGCGCCCGACCTTCAGCGGGGTCTTCTTGCCGCGCTTCTGGCGTACGGACTTCGGGGCGGCCGAGTAGTAGTAGTCGCCCATGCCCTCGTTGACCCACGACGGGATCTGGATCCACGACACGACGTACCAGCCGAAGTACTGGTGCCAGCCTTCGTGTGCAGCCACGCCGAGCACATCCATCTGGCGCGGTGGCCTGCCGGGTGTCCCCCCAGGGCCCCCGGTGACCGCCTGGTTCGGCTCGTCGCCCCAGTGGTTCGTGTCATAGAACACGAGTTCCTTCTCGGTCTTGCTGTAGTAGCCGGCCGCACCGGGCCCGGTCGGGCTGTAGGCGAGGAACGACTTGCGGTCCTTGAACAGCTTGACGGCGTTGACGACGTTGTATTGCTTGGGCGGCCTGAAGGTCTTCTTGTAGACCTTGAGCATCGCCTCCATGTGCAGGGCCAGGCGCTTTGCCTTCTCCTTGCCGGCCTGAGATTGGATCTGGTAGTGCTTGGTCTGGTAGACGAGCCAACCTCGCGGACGGTTGTGGCGTGGCCACTTGCCGACCTTGAGCCCGAGTCGCTGTTGGGCGGGGAGCGAGGCGACGGTCAGCAATGCCAACAGAGGCAGGAAACGTATCATTGGAGCTCGTTTCGTCCTCCCAGGGCCGATCACGGCGAGAGGCCCGGAGAGAAGACATTGTCTGACAGGGGTTTCCGGAAGAAGAGGCTTGTCTGGTCCCGGATGCGTCCCTTGAATACGACGCCCCAGAAGCGGGTGGCGGTCGGGTTCGGTAAACTCCCTACGGATTCGATCATGGCTTCCGCTGACGTGGAAGCAAGCCCCTGAGAGTGAAGCCAATAGCTAGGTGCTGCGCGTTTGCGTGGGGTTGTTCGCCACCCGGTAACACATACGGACTGCAATGATGAAGAAGCTCCTCGTCGCTGCCTTGCTCGGCTCAATCCTGCTGACCTCCGGTTGCGGCTCGTTGCGCCGTGCTGGCAAGGATCTGCTAGTTACCGCGTTCTCGCCCGGCATCGTCCTCTATGGAGCCGGCACGGATGGTGCAGTCGACGCCAAGAACGTCCAAGTCGGCATCGATGCCGGTGACGCGGTCCAGGTGTTCGCGTTCCCGTTCGCCTTCGCCTACCGCGTGGTCGACCACACGCTGTCTTGTGCGGTGCACGCGCTCGACTTCGCTGCCTTCCCGTTCTACGCGATCGCCGAGTTGCACCCGGACAGCAACATCCAGCCCCTGCAGATCTACAAGAACACGTTCTTCGATCAGATGGGCGAGAGCGAAGAGAAGGCAGACGCTGCGACCGGAGAGGGCCGCTAGCGGATCAGCGTCTCAGGGTGACGGCCCCCGGAGGGCCACGCGAGGCTAGGCGACGGTTCTAGAGCTGCTGAGGCAGCTTTTCCTGGACGGGCTGCGCCGGCACAGCCGATGAGAGTGTGTGCTCGCGGTCGTTTCGCTCCAGCCTGCGCTAGTGCGCGTCGAGTTCCTTGGCGGTCTGTCCGAGGATGGTGGACATGAGGTTCTAGCAGCGCACTTCGAGGCAGGTGGCTACGGGCTCACGGCCGCACGACTGTTGCGGGCGCTTGGCCAGCCGGTCGTGTTCATCGGGCTGGCCGGAGGTCCGATGGTCGAACTCCTTTGCGAGGGCCTGCGCGACGAGCGCATCGAGGAACGCCTCCTCGACGCCGAGGCCGCGCTGCCGACGATCGTGCGCCAGCATTCCTGGGATGGGACGGGCAGGCTCGTCAGTCGAACGTTTCCCGGAGTGCCTGCACGGGCCAGTGGAGACGAGCTGTGTCGGCTGGTCGCCGGGGTCGATGCCCTCGACGAAGTTGACGGGATCATCGTGTGTGGCGAGAGCCCGTCGGCAGGGTCGGACTTCGCCGCGCGTGAGATCGTGCGGCGGGCCAAGCGGCGGGCGATCCCGGTCGTCATGCAGCCCGATGGTGGCATCATCGTCGAAGGCGCAGCCGGTGGGCCCGGGCACGTCGTGCTGCGACGGCGCTGCTACGTCGAAGCGCTTGAGAGTGGTGGTTTGCGCGAGGAGGCACTGCTCGAGCGGCTGTTCGATGCTGGCGGCGAGAGTCTGGTGATCACGAACGGTCCCGAGTTGGTCGAGGTCATCACCCCGTCGGGGCGCGAGTTCGCGCAGCCGGCGACGGCCTCCGACCGCGGTGGTGAGAGTGCCCGCGAGGCTCTGGCTGCCGGACTACTGCTCAAGCTCGCCGACGGCTGGGACACTTGGGCGGCAGTGTGTTACGGGGTCGGCGCGGGGACGGCACAGACGCAGAAGGAAGTGCACGGTCGACTGTCGCTGGCGGAGGTCGACGGGTTCTACTCGCAGGTGCGGAAGGTCTGAGGCTTCTGCCTCACCCCTCCGACGCCGCAGGCGCGGGACTCTTGTCGCGGTGCTGCTCCTTGTCGAAGCGTCCTAGCTTGCCTTTGACCCACATGATCCCCTTGCGCTTCAACTCGATCAGGAACGTCTCCATCTTGCGCGTCTCCTTGCCGCGCAACGTGTTCCAGACCAGCGCCAGGGCCCGCCACGGGTGTGCCGCGAGTGACACGAGGTAGAAGTTCGCGAGCAGCCTGTACTTCCAGAGGGTCAGTTGTTTCGCGGTCAGGTGGTCGCAGTAGTTGTTGTCTTCCTCGAGCTTCTCGTCGTTGGCGTAGATCGGCGTCAGCAGGAACTCGTCACCGTCGGTGATACGGCCCTCTGCCTTGAGGCGGTGGTAGAGCTCAGTGTTCGGGATCGGGAAGAAGAAGCCGATCGCGATGTCATCGATGCCCTCCCAGGCGAGGCGACGCGCGAGCTTTGCGGTCAGGCGCAGGTCTTCCTTCGTGTCGTGCGGGAAGCCGATGACGATGAATGAAGTGATGTTGAGCTTGTGCCGCACCGATGCCTTGACGGCGTTCATGAGCGAGCTCGTCTTCATCTGCTTCTTGATCAGCTTGCGCGTCCGCTCAGACCCCGACTCGGGTGCATAGGCGAGTGCCTTGCCGCCGGTCAGTCGCAGCAGTTTGGCGACCTCGTCGTCGATCACCTCACAGCGCGTCCCCGACGGGAACTGCCACGTGAACTTGAGGTTGCGGCGCAGGATCTCGTTGCAGAACGAGATGATCCAGTCGCGCTTGACGATGGCGGTCAGGTCCTGGAACGGGAAGTTCTCGGCGCCGTAGGCCTGCATGTAGTGTTCCATTTCGTCGACGACCTTGGCGGGGTCGCGGGCGTACCAGCGGGTCGTCCACATGCTCGGGCTCGAGCAATACGTGCACTGATACGGGCATCCGCGCGTCGCGAGGATCGGAATGGTCTTGCCAGCGTGCAGGCCGGCGACGAAGTCGTGCTCGTGGTAGGTGTCGACGTCGAAGAGCTCCCAGTAGGGGAGCGGGATGGCGTCGACATCGCGGCGCCGCGCCTTGGGCCGGTTGCGGATTAGCTGGTCGGCGGCGCCGCGATAGAGGATGCCGTCGATGTCCGGAAACTCCCGTTCGCCGCGTTCGAGCGCGTCGAACACAGCAACCCCTTGCTCTTCGCCTTCACCTAACACGATGACGTCGATCGGCGCCTGTTGCATCGACTGCTCGGCCATACCCGTGAAGTGCTCGCCGCCACAGACGATCGGCTTGTCGGGCCAGTCCTGTTTGAGTTGCTGCAGAATGCGCCGCACGAGCGGCCACGAGAACGACCACATGTTGGTCAGGCCGATCGCGCCGGCCTTCGGATCGATCCGGGCCGAGATCTCCGCGGGCGACAGGCCGAGTCGGTAAATGCTGCGGCCCCAGTTCTCCTGGGTGACGCTGTCAGGGGCTTCCGCGACCGCGTCGACGAGGCTGAGGGTGTGCCCGGCCGTGCGCAGGGACCCGGCGACGTAGGCGAGTCCGAGCGGGAGCGCCGGTCGCAACGCGGTCATGGCGTGGACGTTCAGGTAGACCGGCGGGTGGATCAGTTGGATATGCATGCAAGGAGCCGGTGGAGGTGAGGACTGAAGTATAGGCCGACTCCTTGACCCTGTGGGGGCCCGTCGTTGACACTCCAACCGTGAAGATCCTGCACGTGGTGCACGGCTTTCCGCCGGAGCATGAAGGGGGCACGGAGCTCTATGTCGCTCGCCTCGCCCATGCACAGGCCGATGCCGGCCACGACGTGGTCGTGGTCGCCGGCACGGCCTTTGACCAGTTCGACGGCTTCGTCGAGCAGCCTGCGCCATCCGGCGACGTTCGCTTGCTCAGGATTACGAAGCCAGGCCACATGCACGATCGCTGGGACCACGGCGCGTCCGAGGCGGTTGATGATGCCCTGGCTGACCTGCTGCAGCGCGAGCGTCCAGACGTCGTGCACGTCCACCACTGGCTGCGATTGACGCGAGCCGTCGTGGCGACGGCCAAGCGAGCCGGCGTGCGCGTCGTCGTCACCGCGCACGACGCGTTCGCGACCTGTCCGCGTATCTTCCGCGTACGCGAGGACGAGGCCTTTTGTCAGCGCGAGTTGTCGGTGGCCAGCTGTCTCTCCTGCGTTCCCCGCGACGGCGACATGGACGACTCGTACGTCGCGGCCGAGCTCGACCACTTCATGGCCGACATGGTGCGCGAGCTCGACCTTGCCGACGCGGTCATCGCGCCGAGCGAAGCGCAGGCGCAGCTCCTGGCACGCTTCGCGCCGCCCTTGGCCGGTCGCGTCGAGGTCGTTCCCCATGCCTGGCTCGTCGAGTCTTGTGGAGGCGGAGATGTCGGTGGCTGGACACCCGACAGCGGGCGCCCGCTGCGTGTTGCGCACTGGGGTCACTTGCTGCCCTTCAAAGGCGTGCACCTGCTTCTCGAGAGCATCCGTGACCTGGCGGACGACCGCGTCGAGGTCGTGCTGTGGGGCACGGCCGACGATCTCGCATACCGCGAGCGCCTCGATGCGCTCGCGAGCGGTCTGCGCATCGAGCGCCGCGCGAACTTCACGCACGAAGACCTTGCTGGACTGCGCGCCGACGTCGCTGTCTTTCCGACCATGGCGCACGAGTCGTATTCGTTCGTGGTCAGCGAAGCGTTCGCGCTCGGCTTGCCTGTCCTGGCCTCGCACCGCGGTGCGCTTCCCGAGCGCGTAGGGAGCGCAGGTTGGACCTTCGCGCCGGGTGACGTGTCCGGACTCACTGCGCTGCTGCGGCGTCTGCTCGACGAGCCCGACCAGCTCGTGTCGATGCGTGATGCCATTCCGCCGCCGCGGTCGTTCGATGCGCACGCCGCGGAAGTAGCGCGTACCTATGCGCCGGAAGCGAGCGACGAACCACTGTGCGTGCTGTTCGTCGTCCATCAGTTCCTGCCCGCGCACGTCGCCGGCACCGAGGTCTATGCGTACAACCTGGCCAAGCAGCTCGTCGCGCTTGGACACCGCGTCGTCATCTACACGACCGAGTCCGACGGCGACGCCGAGCACTCGCTGCTGCGCCGCAAGGAATACGACGGGCTCGAGGTGTGGGAGGCGGTGCACAACAACTGGTTTCCCGACTTCGAGCACTCCTACGCCGATGCCGAGAAGGAGCGGCAGTTCGGTGAGGTCCTCGACGCCGTGCAGCCCGACGTCGTGCACGCGCAGCACCTGTTCAAGCACTCCATGGGCTATGTTGCGCTCGCCAAACAGCGCGGCCTCTCGGTCGTCTACACGCTGCACGAATTCCTGCTCATGTGCCCGCGCAATGGTTGGCTCGTGCGACCCGGCTGGGAGCTCTGCGAGGGCCCCGAGCCTGCGGCGTGCGCCGAGTGCGTCACCTTCCTGCCGGCGCCGAGCGAGGGCTCTTATCTCGACGCTGTAGGTCAGCGTCGCCGCGTCATCGACGCGGCGCTTGCCGAGGTCGATCTCTTCATCTCGCCGTCGCGGTTCCTGCGCGAGCGGTTCGTGAACGAGGGCATGATCGATGCTGATCGGATCCTCTACTCCGACAACGGCATGCCGACTTCCGGCTATGCAGAGACTCCGCACGCCCGGGTGGAGTCCGTGCGCTTCGGCTTCGTCGGTACGATCGCCGAATGGAAGGGTGTTCACCTGATCGTCGAAGCCATGAACGGATTGCCCGTCGAGGGCGTTGAGTGCGCGATCTGGGGTGTGCTCGAGTACTTCGAGGACTACGTCGCGCAGCTGAAGCGAGACGCTCGACACCCCGGCATCAGCTTCCACGGTCGTTTCGACAACGCACAAGTCGCTGCGATCCTCTGCGACATCGACTGTCTGATCGTTCCTTCGCTGTGGTTCGAGAACTCGCCCATCACGATTCACGAAGCCTTTCTGGCCGGTGTGCCGGTCATCGCGGGCGATCGTGGCGGCATGGCGGAATCCGTCGAGCACGGCGTCAACGGGCTGCACTTCTCGATGCATGACTCCAGCGACTTGCAGCGTCAGATGCAGCGTGTGCTCGACGAGCCCGGGCTGCTCGAGCGCTTGTCCGATTTTCCGGAGATCAAGGACATCGCCACCGACGCTTCGTTGATGGAGCAGCGTTACCGCACTCTGCTGGCGGGCAAGGTGCCCGAGCGCTGATCACTTGCTCATCAGGCGCACTTCGAGGGCCTTCGTGGATGAGAGGCCGAGTGGGTTCTGCGCCCCTGGGTCCACGACGAGCCACTGGAAGTAGAAGCGATAGTCGGCCAGCTCGCGATACGGCGGGATCGCCAGGTTGGCCAGGGCGGAGCCGCCGCGCATGCCGGTGCCGATGGTCGTCATTCCGAACGAGTAGAACGGGAACACGTAGATCTCGACGCCGCAGAAGCGACGGTGTTCGAGGCGAGTGCTCATCACGAGGGCGGTCTGTGCGCGCGCGGGAGTATCCGCCACCACCAACGTGAAGTTGGGGTTGCCGACAGCCGGTCGGCCACCCACACAGCTGATCTTCGGCACGATGCCTTGCGTGCCCGGCGTGCCGGTGAGTAACTGCTGCGTGCCGACGCGTCGAGCCGTCCGGTTCTTGAGCACGAGGTTGACCATGGTGCTTTTGCGCCAGTCCCTGCTCGTGTGCACGATCAGCTCCGGATTCTGATCCCCGTCGAAGTCGGTCGCAGTCAGGTGGATGGGCAGGGTCGGGACCGCGGAACACTGGAGCGATACCGGCAAATGGATCCGCGCCGGCTTCCCCTTCCCTTGCTTGTAGAAGTCGATCCAGGCTTCGCCGGTGGGTGGAACCAGGAGCAGGGCCAGGTCGGCGCGACCGTCGTCGTCGCAGTCGGTGCAGACCAAACCCTCGACCACGGTGTTCGTCGGCATCGCAGACAGGTCGAACGTGATGCGTTCGTTTGGCATGCCGCTGACGTCGGCGAGATAGATGCTTAGTTCGGGCTTCGCCTCACCACCGGACACGAGGAAGTCGATGCGCCCGTCACCGTCGTAGTCACCGAGTCCAATGTGCCGCGGCTTCGTCGGTGTGCTCAGGTGGAAACGGTCGACCCGGAAGCCGACCCTGCCGCGATTCGTGCAGACAATGATCTCGCGTTCCGCGGACAGCGCGACCAGGTCGTCGTCATCGTCCCCGTGTAGGTCGGCTTTGACGAGCCCGATGATCGAGCCG
>NYZE01000058.1 GCA_002685965.1 Planctomycetota bacterium
CATGCTGGACAGCATCGCGGCCCGGACCAACGAGAAGGTCAGCCTCGTGCTGCTCGGTGCTGAGGTCACGACGCCGGTACGCGGCGACCTCGACACCGCACGGGCGCGGCGCGCCCTCGCCGGCCTGGACGGGCCCGGCCACGGACGGGTTTCACTTCCACCGGCCCTGCTCGAGGCCATCGAACTGGCCAAGGCCGAACCCGAGGATGCGCACGTCTATGTCTTCTCGGACTTCCAGAAGCTGATGATCGTCACCGCACAAGACGGCGGGAACGACCCGGATCCGACGGAGGCTAGCGTGCAGCCAAAGCCCGCCGCCGAACCCGAAGACCTGCGCCACTCGCTGCAGTCCGTGCGTGACCTGTGCGGCGACCTCTGCGACATGAACGCGCGCGTGGTCTTCTTCCCGCTGGCCCCGGCGGGCGCCACCCCAAACAGCCAGGTCGTGGCCCTGCAACTCGACCCCCAGAACGTCGTCACGCGGGTGCCAACGACGATGCGCGCCGAGGTGATCCACCGTGGGCCCGAAGCCATCGACAAGGTCGTGACGCTCGCCGTCGACGGCGGCGACGAGCAGCGTCAGCAGGTGCACTTGAAGCCTGACCAACGCACCAAGGTCGCCTTCGCTGTGCGCTTCCTCGACCCCGGCGTGCACCAGCTCGAAGTCAAGGTAGAGGAAGACAGTCTCGCGCTCGACGACACGCGGCGACTGGTGACCCGTGTGCGTGACCGGATTCGCGTCCTCCTCGTCGAGGGCCGCGAAACGGCAACCCAGGAAGGCATCCTTCAAAACTCCTACCTGTATCGCTACTTGCTCGACCCGACGAGCGGCACCGGCACTGACTTGCTGAAGCTGTTCGAGGTCAAGGTTGTCGAGGAGGACCGCTTCGCCGCCAGCTGGCTGACCGACCAGGATGTGGTCGCCCTTCTGGACGTCAGTGCGCCGCTGGAGGAAGTCGCCGGTGCGCTCCTGCGCTTCGTTGAACGCGGCGGCGGACTCCTGCTCGCGCCCGGGCCGAGCGCTCTGCCCGACCTCTACAACGCACGCTTCTATGGCACCACGGACCAACGCGGACCGATGCCGCTGCGACTGGTCGGGATGGCCGGGTTCCGCGGTGTGCTCGGCAAGGGCAAGGACGCCCAACTGCCGACCCGCTACGCCACACCACGCCTGGTTGCCGCCGCTCACCCGCTGGTGCAGGACTTCCGCGTCGACGAACTGCGCGACTTCCTCGAACTCGTGCCGATCTTCCGCTACTGGGGTACCACGCGCGCCGCAGAGAATGACGGCACACAAGGTGTGATCGAACTCGTCGGCGGCGACGATGAAGGCGCCGCACTCGTGGCAACGCAGCGCTACGGCCAAGGCGAATGCGCGCTGCTCACGAGCAGCCTCTCGCTTCGCCCGGACCGATGGAACCGGCTCGACTCCTTCGATCAGATCAGCTTCCCGCTGGTGCACTCGCTCTTCCACCACCTGGCGCGAGAGCCCAAGGAGAGCCTGAACCGACTCGTCGGCGAGCCACTGACGGCATGGTTGCTCCATGAGCCCTCGCATCTCGTCATGCAGCGTCCCGATGGCAACAAGCAGCCCCTCACCAAGCCGGAACCGACCCTGGCCAAGGGTGGTAAGGGTCTACTCGGGTGGGCAACGGCGCCGTTCGAGAACACTGCTCGCGCCGGCTTCTACGAACTGGCTACGGTCTTCGTCGACAAGACCAAGCCCGCGAGACAGCTCAAGTTCGCGGTCAATCCCGACCCGGCCGAGGGCGTCCTCGACTACGTCCGAGCCGCAACCCTGGCGCGCGAGCTCCCGCAGGTGGAGGTGACCGAGAGGATCGACTTCGAAGCCGATGAGGTTTCCCAACAGGGCTCGGAACTTGGCCGCACCCTCCTGTTGCTCGCCCTGGCTTGCGCCGTTGCTGAGTGTTTGCTGGCCGGCTTCCTCGGGCGCCGCCGCCGATGAGCGGTCCAAGCACAGCAATCCTGTCCGCGATCGGGCCGGCGATCTTGCAGACCGCCAACGACCCGGCGAACCTGGAGACCCGATCCACGTTGCGCTGGCTCGACTTGCCGGAGGCCTGGGTCATCGGCCTCCTCATCGTGCCGGCCCTGGTCGCCTTGGTCTGGTGGTCCTACCGCCGAGAGAACGCGCTGACCCTGACCCAGCGCACGGCGCTGGTCTCCTTCCGCTTGCTGGCGCTCGCCGTCATCTTGATCGCGAGTTTCAGACCGGCCCAGGAGCTCACGCGCAACCTGAAGGTGCGCACCGAAGTGCACTTCCTCGTCGACGACTCCGCGTCCATGGGACGTCACGAGAGCTACGCCCCCGAGCGAGCGAGCGAGATCCGCACCGCCCTGGGCGTCACCGCACCCGCCGACCTGACAGAGCTCTCCCGCGTCGACCTCGTCGGGCGTTTCCTCGGCGGCGGCGGCGAGGGCGCCGCAGCCCGCGCACTCGGCCCTGGCAAGAAGCTCCTCACCGCGCTCGAGCGCGACTTTGACCTGCGCTGGTTCCGCTTCTGGGACCGCAGCTACCCCGTCGCTGGCCTCGACGAGCTCAGTGGCAAGGGACCGGCGACACGGATCGGCGATACGATCGACCTGCACCTGGCCCACCACGGTGTCGACGCGACCAAGCTCGAGGCCATGTTCGTGCTGACCGACGGCCGCAACAACGAAGGCCTGCCGCCGCTCGACAGCGCGACCCGGCTGGCAGCGGCGGAAGTCCCCCTCCATGTCATCGGCGTCGGCGAGCCCGGCAACGAACAGAACCTGATGGTGTCCGGCCCGCCCGGGCCGCAACAGGTGCTGCAGAACGAGGAAGCGGTCTTCGAGCTGTCCGTCCACGCCCGTGGCATGACGCAACACTCCTTCACGGCGCTGGTCAAGGCGCAACGGCACGCCAGCGACGGCAGCAAGCTCGATGAGATGGCGATCACCAAGGACACGGCCAGCGACGTGCCCATGCCGGCCGACCGCGAAACCCGAAAGGTGACGCTGCGCGCCACCTTCGCCGAGCCTGGCGACTACATCCTGACCTTCAGCGTGCCGCCGCTGCCCGGCGAGACCAACCCGCGCGACAACGTGACCCGGCGCTACCTGCGAGTCGACTCGGATCAGATTCGCGTGCTCTACGTCGAGGACCGCCCGCGCTGGGAATACCGCTACTTGAAGAACGCGCTCAAGCGCGTCGACAAAAGCGTGCGGGTGCAGTGCTGGTTGTGCGACGCCAGCGACGCCTTCCCGCAGGAGCACAGCGAAGGTCTGCCCGCGCTGACCGAGTTGCCGCGTACAAAAAAGGAGCTGTTTGCCTACCACGTGGTCTTGATCGGTGACCTGGCGCCGTCGCGCATCGCGACGACCGAGGAAGCCACCTCGAAGTGGCTAGAGCTGCTCAAGGAGTTCGTCGAGCACGGCGGTGGCCTCGGCTTCATCGCCGGTAGCCTGGCGATGCCGGAAGCCTATCGAGAGTCGGCCATCGAGGACCTGCTCCCGGTCGTCCTCAGCGACTTCGGCGACATCGAAGCACCCGCCAGCGTCGGCGAACGATTCGTGCCGATGATGGAGAGCCCCCATTCGCCGCACCCGATCGTGCGGCTCCAGGACGACCTGGACGTCAACCGGCGTCTCTGGGAAGCAGGGCTCGAGGGCATGAGCTGGTACCACCCCGTCCTGCGCGCCAAGGCCGGCGCGACGGTGCTACTGCGTCACCCGGTCGACGAGAACAAGTACGGCCGGCGCGTGCTCGCGGCGCTGGCCCCGTATCCCCGCGGTCAGGTCTTCTACACGGCCATCGACGAGACCTGGCGTTGGCGCAAGTTCTACGGGGAGAAGTACCAGGACCGCTTCTGGCGCAATATCGTTCGTGCCCTGGCCGAGAACAAGCTGCGCCAGATGGATGACCGCGTCGTGCTCGTCGTCGATCGCAACGAGGTCGACGTGGGCGACCGCGTGCGCATCGAACTGAGCCTGCTCGACACGGACTACAACCCGGTGCTCGCGGAGACCGCGCGGATCCACTTGCGCTTGCCCTCCGGCGAACTGCAGTCCATTTCGGTGCCAAGACTCCTCGGCGAACACGGTCGATTCGAGGGCGTTGTGCCCTTGAGCGACGCCGGCGTCTACTCGGTGCTCTACTACGAGAGCGGCAACCCGAGCGGTCGTCCGCTGGCCCGCCAGGACGTCAGTGCCAGGGTGCCGGGCAAGGAGCTGAGCGAGACTAGCCTCAACGAAGCCGGACTCGTGAAGCTAGCCGAGGCGGCAAAGGGTCGATATGTGCCGGTGTGGCGTATGGACAGTCTGCTCGACGGGTTCGCCGGCCGCGGCGCAGCCATCAAGACCGTCGACCGCAAGGTCCGCGAAGCGTGGGACCACGCCTGGACCGTGCTCCTCGTCATCCTCCTACTCGCGGTCGAGTGGATCCTGCGCAAACGCTGGCGGCTCATATGAGAGCCCTGTTGCCAGTCATTGCGCTCGCTCTTTGCGCCAGCCTGCCAGCTCAGCGGGGTAGCGCGCTCTTCAGCGTTCTGCGCGACGAGGCACGGGCGCACAAGTTGAGCCAGGCACGACTGCGGATCGCGAGTGCTGACTACCGCGCGGGCATCGAACTGTTGCTCGACGTGCTCGCATCGCCAGCAGCAGCCGTGTCACCACGCCGCGACAGGGCCGGCAACTGGAAGGGGCTGCGCGAGCAAGCTCGGAGTCTGCTTCGCTCTTTGCCCGAAGCAGGCCAACAAACCTACGACCGCCTCATCTTTGGCGAGGCGACCCCTCAACTGCGCGAAGCGCTGCGCGACAAGAACGCCACCGAGCTCGCACGACTGGCCATGCGCTGGCCGCACAGCACTGCTTCTGAGGCTGCGCGCGTCTCCGCCGGCGATCTCTTCCTCGAGCGGGGCCGCGTGCTGCGCGCCCTGCAGGAGTTCACCCTGGCTGGCATGCAGACACCGACCCTAGTCGCTCGGCGTTTGCTCTGCCGCGCCCTGCTCGGCCTCGACATTCGCACGCCCGGCCTGCCCGGCTCGACGCGCCTGCCGTTCGGCGAACAGGAGCTGCCGCTGTCCGAGTGGTTGCGCCGGGCCGGTGACATGGAAACGCTCACTGTCTCGGAGTCGCTGTGGCCGGCCTTCGGCGGCGGCCTCGATGGCACACGAATCGCGGAAGCACCCGTGCGCCCCGGTCACATGTTCCAGTGGCAGCTGGCAGTCGAACGACTGACCACCGAGGCCTTCAATCAGAACATGCACGCGGTCGCCGATGGGCGCCGCCTCTTCGTCAACACGGGCACGCGTCTCTACGGCATCGAGCTGATCCGTGGCGAGCACCACTGGTACTCGCCGAGCTGGATCATGCAACAGCGCAACAACTACCTTTATTCCGAGAGCATCAACCAGCACCAGGCGCATTCCGCCGCGCTGGCCGACGGCCTCGTCATTGCGCCGCTGCAGGTTCCGGTCACCCCGGACACCGCCAAGGCGCACCACACGTTCAACGGCATTCCGATCATGGTTCCGCTGGCCGTGCGCCGCCTGCATGCGTGGGAAAGCGAGACCGGCCGGCTCGTGTGGGCCCACTTCGACCCGACACAGCCCCTGGCCGAACACTTGCGCGGCCTGTCGCTGGACGTCAGCGGACCGCCGCTCGTCGTCGACGACACGGTCTACGTCCCAACACACCGCCAGGTCGGAACGATCGCGCTCTACATCTCGGCTTTTGAGGCCAAGACCGGCCGCTTGCGCTGGCGCACCCTCGTCTGCAGCTCACAGATCGAGGTCAACATGTTCGGCAACGCGCAGACCGAGTACGCAGCGTCGCCGCTCGCCTACTCCGACGGCGTCCTTTACGGTTCTTCCAATCTCGGCGTGTGTTTCGCGGTGCGCGCCGATGACGGATCGGTCCGCTGGCTGCAGTCCTACCCGACCATCCCGATCCCGCGGGCGCGCATGCGCATCAGCAACCGCCCGGTCTACTGGGCCAACAATGCGCCGGTGGTCGCCGAAGGCATGCTCGTGACGACGCCGATCGATTCCCGCGACGCACTCGCGATGGACACAGCCACCGGCGAGCTCGCGTGGCGGCTCCCCTACCACATCAGAGACGGCGGGCGTACGCAGCGCTACAGCTTGCGCTGGCTGATCGGCGTGCGCGATCGGGCCGCCTGGTTCTCGGGCGAAGGCATCCTGGCGGTGCCGCTCGACGGACGAACTCCGGCCAAGACCATCGCGACTCCGGCGACACTCGGCGCGTACGGCGACGGCAACCGCGCGCCGCGCGCCGTCATGACCAAGAACCACATCTACACGATGTCACCCAACGGCGGCCTGCGTGCCATCGACTATCGCGGCAACGTCCACGGCGAAGACCGACGCGTCCCGGAGCTCAACGAGGTCGGCAACCTGTGCTCCTCCGGTGGGGTCCTGTGCACGGTTCGCCCAGGCATGGTCACGGCCTACTACGACATCGACCAGCTGTTGCGCCGGGCGCGCAACGCCGCACAACGCCAACCCGACGACCCACAACGGGCGCTCGCCTGGACCGAGTTGCTGGCCGCTCGACGGGCGACAACGGCGGCCGACCTGGCGCAGATCGTCGAGCGCTTCGGCCGCGTCTTGGAGTTGTGCGTGCACGCCGGGAACGGGCCGAACTCCCCCACCATGCTGAGGACCAAGAGCGGTTTGTTCCGCCATCTCCGCGATCTCGGTAATGCGCTGGAGACCACGCGACCCGACGTCGCAGCCGGACACCGCCGATACGCTGTGCAGATCGGCCAGCAGCTGTGGGCCGCTGGCGCGTTGGCCGCCAAGGACCTGGTGCGCTTTCACGTCGGCTTGTTCGACCACTACGAGGGCAACAACCCCAGCATGTGCACCCTGCTGCTCGACCAACTCGAGCGGCACCACTCGGGCGTGTCTTACAAGTTCCGCGGCGGCGCGGAGACCCGCGTCGGCCTCTTCGTCGTGCAGAAGCGACTGAGCTCCCTCGGTCAGAGTCGCGCCACCGAACGCATCGCCCTTCTGCGACGGCTCATCGTGGACTTCAGCAACGACAGGATGCCTGGCCGCGACCAGCGCTGGACCGGTCGTGCCTTCGGCATCGC
Organism: Planctomycetota bacterium; assembly: GCA_002685965.1. Lineage (GTDB taxonomy): Bacteria > Planctomycetota > UBA1135 > UBA1135. The sequence goes on from NYZE01000058.1 coordinate 7,100, forward strand.
AGGTATCCGCGACCTGCTGCGACGCCACGGTCGTAAGCCGTACGCGCCTTACGAAGAGGAAGCCACACGCCTGTTGCACGCCGGCGGCTCGGATGAGTCACGCTTGCAGCTCATTCTCGACCACTATCCATGCAGCGAGACAGCGCCGCGAGCGCTCGGCAAGATGGCCGCACTGGCCGCTGAGCGTGGCGACTTGACCGCAGCACTGCGCGCCTATTCCTTCGCCGTGCGCCGCCTGCCAGAGGTGCCGACCACCTTCCTGAAGGCCATCGCCACGACCGCTGAGCGCGCCGGGAATACCGCGTTGGCGGCTGCGCTCGGCCGCTTGAGGGACAAGGCGGCGCCGGACAGCGCGTGCAAGAACCTGCTATCGACCCAAGGCCTCAACGCGGCACCGCTGCAACAGCTTCAGCATGGCCCGGCCGGGCGCACCGACCTCTACCCGGCCCAACTATCGCCGCGTTCGGTCAAGGGCTTCGCCGCGACGATGAAACCACCCCTGATGCTCAGAACGAGGGCCGGCCTCGTCGATGCCTTCAAGCCACACGCCGGCAAGAGCCGCTACCACTTCGAGAAGGCGGACTTCCAGTTCCACTACATGCCGCCTGCCCATTCCGTCGTCGAGGTTGCCATCTACGGCGACACCCTCGTGCTGCCCGACGAACGGGCCATCCGTGGCCTCTCACTGGCGGACGGTAGGCCGCGCTGGGAGGTCTCGACCAGCTCCGAGGACGACAGTGTCGTCCTCGCCGGCCCACTCGCCAGTGGTCTCTACGGTGTCTGCGTGCAACCGCGCGACTTCGACCGCCGTGGCCTGCAGATGCTCACGATCGAGCCGCTCAGCGGGGTCATCGTCGGCAAGCGAACACTCAATAGCGACCGGCAGCCGTCGCTGTCTAACGGGCGTTGGTTCCGCTTCGCTCCCGGTGCCGACAGTACGCGCTCACTCATCCTCATGGACACGATCACGGCCCACGACGTAGCGACCCTGCCGCTCGATGGTTCGCTCGGCCCGGTGGCCTACCGAGACCTCGACGACAACATCCTGATCACGGCGACGGAGGTGTTCGTCCTCGTCCCGGGGCATGCCGGCGGTCAGGCCCCACCCGGCCTCTTCTGCTTCCAGCGCACCGGCAACCAGCTCCTCAAGCGCTGGCACAAGCTCGCCCCATTGCTGCGCGACAAGGACAGCTTCATCGCATCGGGACCCGAGGTGATCCTGACTCTCGGACTGCAGACCGCAGAACGTGGCCGCCTGTGGCGCCTCGACCGCCAGACCGGCACGCGGAAGAGCGAGATCAACTGCGGCCGTGACGCGCGCCTGCCACGCTACCCTTACTTCAGCGCGGTGGAGCAACCGGCCGGACCGGTGCTCTTCGTTGGGGCCAGCGCACGCAACCATGCTCTCGTGACCCTGCTCGACACGCGCCACGGCGCCGCTTCCTGGCGCAAGGAAGTCAGCAGCGGGGAGGTGGAACGAGCGCTGCCGGAGGACCTGCCGCCGCCAGCCTACGGATCCGACTGCGTCGTACTCGGCAGCCCGGTGTGGCGCCGCAACCGCCGCTACATCCACTTGCTCGTCTTCCGGCTGACCACCGGCGAACGCATCCCGGCATCAGCGCTCAGGAACAAACCCTGGCGAAACATTGCCCACATGACGCCCTGGAACGGCGATTTGCTGCTCCGCAGCCAGCGCAACGCCTGGGTATTCACCGGTACAATGCAACGCCAGACTCCGAAGAAGGAGTCCCCTGACAACAGTGGTCCCCGTAAGCGATGACCCAGCACGACCAATGAAGCGATGACTTCCCCCACCACATGGCTGCTTCTTGGTGCATCGCTGACGTGCGGCATGGCAGGGAGCTGCGCCGCCGAAGGACTTGTGCAGGACAAGAAGAAGAGGCAGCGGGTCGTCAAGCCAGTCGGCGGTGGAGCCCGCGAGCACGAGATCTCGGCAGACGTGGAAGCGGCCACGCGCCGGGGCCTCGCCTACCTCGCCCGCAACCAGAGCAAGGACGGATTCTGGACCGGCGATGTCGGTTTCAAGGTCAACGCCAGTTACCGGATCACGCACGAGAATTCCGCGCACCCCGGCATAACAGGCCTGGCACTCATGGCCTTCCTCGCCTGCGGCGAGGTGCCGGGCAAGGGTCGTTACGGGGCGGCCGTCGATCGCGCCGTCGACTACCTGCTGCGTTGCACCGAGGAAAACGGTTTCATCTGGAACAACGGAACCCGGATGTACAGCCACGCGTTCGCGACCCTGGCCCTGGCCGAGGTCTACGGCATGTCCACGCGCAAGGATGTGCGCACGGCCCTCGAGCGAAGTGTCAACCTGATCGCCGACAGCCAGAACAGCGAGGGGGGTTGGCGCTACAAGCCCTTCGCGCAGGAATCGGACATGTCGATCACGGTGTGCCAGGTCATGGCGCTACGTGCCGCCCGCAACTCGGGAATCCACGTGCCACGCAACGTGATCGACGATGCCGTCAAATACGTGCGGCTTTCCGCCCGCGCTCTCGGCGAGCAATCACATTGGCGACGCTTCCGCAGTCGCCGCTACGGCCTGTTCAACACCGGTGTGTTCAAGTACCAGATGCGGCCCGACGCGCGCGCCAGCTTCGCGCTGACGGCGGCCGGCGTCACGACGCTGTACGGCGCCGGGATTTATCAGGATCCGCTGCTCGAGCGCGGTCTCAACTTCATGTCGGCTCACTTCCAGGAGTACAACGACAACTTCCAGCAGCACTACTTCTTCTACTACGGCAACTACTACGCAGTGCAGGCGTTCTACATCGCCGGTGGTAACCGCTGGGCTCATTACCGGCGCAAGATCACGGCCTTCCTGCTCAGCGGTCAGAGCTCCGAAGGATCGTGGACCTGTCCCACCGGTCCCGGCAAAAACTTCGCCACATCGGTCTCCGTGCTGATCTTGGGCATTCCCTTCCAATACCTACCGATCTTCCAGAGATGACCGAGCCGCGGAACCCGAGCCACATCGCCGACGCCCTGGGGGTGCTACGCCAGCGCTTGCGGCGCCGCTTCATGGTGCACGGCGCGGGCTCGCTCCTCGCTGCTCTCATCGGCCTTCTCATCGCCCATTACGCCATCGACCGGCTGCTCGTGCTGCCATCGCCGATCAGGATCATCGCCCTCCTCGGTTTGGCCGTGCTCGCGGTCCAGGGCCTGCGCCGGCGCATCCTCTACCCCCTGCGACGTTCGCTCTCCACGGACGACATGGCCTTGCTGGTGGAACGCAATCACCCGCGCCTGCGCCAGGAGCTGATCTCGGCCGTCCAACTCGACGCTGGCGACGCGCGCGGCGACTCGACCCAGCTGATCGCCGAAGTTGCCGACCGCGCCGCCGCCTCGCTCCGGACCGTAGACCTGCGCTCGACGCTCGAGGCCAAGCGCACTGTGCGCGTCTGGGGCATGGCCGCCTTGTGCACGGCCTTGCTCGCCGGCGCCGCCATTGTCGGCCCCGAGAGCTTCAGCATCTGGTCGCAGCGACTCGTGGGCTTCAGTCCCACCTACCCGCGCCGCACCTTCCTCACGATCCAGATTCCGACCGATCAAGGCAGCAACTACCACGTGCGCAAGGACGGGGACGATCTCCGAGTTGCCATGGCCCGCGGCACGGACTTGCCCGTCAACGTCGATGTCGAGGGCCTCGTCCCCAACATGGTGGAACTGGTGACGCGGGTGGGCAGCAGCGAGCGTCGCATCGCCATGGCCCGCCGCGGCAAGGGACACCACCGCTACGTGCTGCGTCGCCTCCTGCACCCCGTGGACCTCTGGGCCGAGGGAGGCGACGATCCGGGCACGTCCCACGTCGTGGTCGAGGTGCTCGATCCTCCGGTGGCGACCGACCTCGCCGTTCGCATCGAACCGCCCGAATACACGGGTCTGCCCAGCCTCGACCACGAAGGCGGCCTGGTGGAGGCGTTGCCCGCCAGTCGCATCACGATCAGTTTTCGTTCGACCGAACCACTCGCCTCCGGTCAGCTGCACTTCCAGGCCAGTGGCCTGCGCGTGCCGCTCACCATCGCGAGCGGCGGTGGTTCCGACGCCGGCCCGCGCTGGAAGGCCGAGTTCTCGATGCCGGAGAAGGCGGACCGCTACCGCATTCGGCTCATGGCCAAGAACGGTCTCGGGCAGCCAGCGCCGGGACTACACAGCCTCGTCCCGACGCCAGATCGAGCGCCGCGCCTTCGGGTCTACATGCCCGGCCCCAGCCTGCAGGCATTGACGCCAAAGGCCGCCTTCCCGCTGCGCTTGCTCGCCGAGGACGACTACGGCTTGACGTCGATCACGCTGCGCGCCCGCATCGGTAACAAGGACAAGCCGACGGAGCACTCACTGTGGAAGCTCGAACCGAGCGCGACCGGAAGACCACCGCTGAAACACGGCTTCCTGCAACTGTTCGCCCCTAAGGACCTCATCGCCGGCACGGACCGGCCGCCGCGCGAGGGGGATCGTCTGACCTTCGACGTCGCCGCCTCGGACAACTGTCATCCCGATGCGCAGCAGGGCACGCCGCGAGCGTTCCGAATCGACCTGCTCGCCGTCGACGAGCTACGCCGCCGCTTGCAGGCCCGCCTACGCGGCACTCGCCGCACCGTCGAACGGGCGGTCAAGGTCCAGGAGGAACACGAGGCTCGTGTCGACGCTGTCATCGCGAGCCTCGACGATGGCGACGCCGCGCCATCGTCGAACCACAAGCACGCCTTGGCCGCGGCCGAGGCCGGGCAGCAACGGGTGCGTGGTTTCCTGATGCAGATCCGCACCGACCTGGCCGCAGTCCTCGATGCACACCTGTTCAACGGCCTCGATCCATCGCCGGCGCTGGCCGACGTGGTGCGGCTCTACATGAAGCACTTCGCCGACCACCCCACTGAGCCAGCCGGAGACCCGGCCTTCTACCTGGTTTTGGACGCCGGTCGCAAGAGCGGCGCGATTGGACGACTGGATCTCATCGGTCGCATCGCCGACATGCACATGATCGCCCATCGCTCCCTCGAAGAGCGGCTGCGAGCCGCACTGCGCTCGCTCGCTGGGGCTTCGACGGCCTATACTCTGAGTAGATTCCGCCAGGCCCTGGTTGGTGTTCAGCAGCAGCAAAGCGCGGTCCTCGAGGATTTGCGGGAGCTTCTCCGCCTCCTCGAAGATTGGAACGACTACCAGGACGTGGTCCGGATGACCCGCCGCTTGCTCGGCGCCGAACGCGACCTGTTGGAACGCGTTCGTTCGGGCAACGGCAAGGAGCAGAAATGATGACTCGACGGCACTCAAGTATCGGCCACGCCATTGCCCTGGCCGCATGCGCGCTACTGGCCACCACCACCCCTGCTAGAACGACGCCGGCGCAGGAGCTATCGACGGTCAAGGAGCAGCGTCTCCTGCTGCGCCGCGCCGAGCGACTCAGCAAGCTCATGAAGCAGCTCGAGCAGCGCTACAAGGCCGAGGGCCGCACCTACTTCGTCGGCCTGCTGCGCGAAGGCCTCGAACACCTCGAGCAGTCCGGTGTCCTCAAGAACATGAACGAGGCCAGCATCGCGCTGGAGAAGGCACTCACGAGCAAGGCGCTGCGGGCACAGACCGAGACCATCCAACACCTCGAGAAATTGCTCGGCATCCTGATGGACCGCCGCACCGTCGAAGACCTCGACGCGGACGCCAAGCGAGTCGCCGAGCAACTCAACGACCTGAAGAAGCTCTCGGATCGGGAGCGCAAGGTCCGCGAACGCATGCAAGCCTTGCGCGAAGAATCACGCACCGAAGAAGAACGCCGCTTGGTGCGCGAGCTGACCGAGCTGGCCTCTCGTCAACGCGTGCAAGCCCGCGACAACGCTTCGCGCTCCGACCCGCTGCAGGACGAGCTCGAACACGCACTGCGCCAGGTGAAGGCGCTGCAGAAGTCCCAGACCCAGCTGCGCGGCAAGCTGGAGCGTGACAAGACCGATGCTTCCCAGCGCAGGAGCGTCCTCGACAAGTTGCAGGACCTCGTGCGCGGCACCGAGGCCAACCTCGAACGTCTGCGCGCGCAGAAGCAACTCGAAGACACCGCGCGCAACGTCGACCGACTAGCGAAACGCAACGACCGCGACGGCCTGGATCCACAGGAACAAAGAGACGCGGCAACCGCCTTGGCCGAGGCCGCCCGGAGGCTACGGGCGAACCCCAAACAGGAGGGGGACAGGAGCACAGACCTCGCCAGGGCACTCGATAAGACCGCCGAGCAACTGGCCGCCGCCAAGGACCGGGACGCGGCACAGGAGCCCCTCGACGCCGCTTTGGCGGCGCTCGACGAGCGCATGAAGCAACTCGCAGCGAGGGCTTCCTCACAGAGCGAGAACATGGCCCGGGGCGCCAGGGACCTGGCCACCAAGCTCGACGAAAAGGCGAAGGAGGCGCAGGCCGGCGACAAGCAAACCGCCGTAGGCCAAGAAGCCGCGCGGCAAAAGCAGCTCGACAAAGAGAGCGCCCAGGACCTCAGCAAGGCCGCCAAGAACCTCGAGAGCGCGCAGAAGGCCCTCGCAAAGTCGGACAACAAGGAGGACTCCCGCGCCGCCGCTGACCGCGGCACCGAGGCAGCGTTGCGCCACCTGCAACAGGCCGAAGCGCTCCAGCGTGCACGCGAGCGGACCGCCGAGGCAGTCGCTCGCGACATCGCCGACCGCGCCCGTCGGGCCGCTGCCGACCTCAACGACGCCGCTGGCAGCGACAAGACCGGCAACGAAGCAGCCGAGAAGATGGCCGCCGCGGGGCAGGCCATGCAGAAGGCCGCCGAGGCCATGGCTAGGAACCGCGCGGACGACAAACAAGAGGCCTCGCCCAACGAGGCACGCGAGGCTGCGGCCAAAGCCCAGCGGGAGACCCAGGACGATCGCGATAGCGCCCGCGAGTCCCTGGCCCAGGCTGAGAAAACCCTGAGCAAAGAGGTCGCCCGCCGGCGCGCCGCCTCGAAGGCCAGGACCGGCAGCGCCGTGGCTCGCCAGGAACGACTGCAGAACGAAGCCAAGCAAGTTGCCGAACAGGCGCAACGTGCCGCTCAGCGCGGGCAAATCACTCCCGAGCAGAACGCGGCGGCGAAGCGTTCGCTGGACGGCGCACAGAAGGCCATGCAGCGGGCCAAGGAGCAACTCGCCAAGGGATCGCCACGGGCCGCAGCGCGGCAGCAAGCAGACGCCGCCAACAAGCTCGACGAAACCGCGCGCAAGATGCAGGACGCGCGCAAGCTCGGCCGTGAGCAGCAGAAGGCGCTAGCAGACCTGGCGCGCCGGCAAGAGGAGCTTGCCCGCGACATCCTCGAACTGGCCCGCCGTGTCGATCGGAAGAAGAACCGCGAGGCGCGCCAGTCGATGCAGGAGGCGCAGTCCGCCGCCGAAGACGCGGCCGAGCGGATGAACGAAGGCGAGGAAAACCGCGCCGAGGACGCGGCCAAGGAGGCCGAGCGCAAGCTCGACGAAGCACGCGAACAGCTCGAGAAAGAGCGCGACCGCTACATGCGGCTACGGCAAGAGGAACTGCTGTTCCGGATCGCCGAAGAAGTGCAGCTCTTGGTCGAGAAGCAGGATGGTATAGGCCAGCGCACCAGCCAACTGGCTGAGTCCCTGGGTGACAAGGAGCGGGTGCCACGGCGCCTGCGCAGCCGGCTCAAGAACCTCGGCCAGCAGGAGGGCGAACTCGCAGCCAGGGCGCGTTTCCTCGCCGAGCACCTCCAGAAGGAAGGGAGCCTCGTGTTCACCTACGTCCTGCAGGCGGTAGCCGAGGATCTCGACGAACTGCAGAACAACATGTCCGCGCGCCGACCTTCGGTAGGCGCCGACATGCTCGGTCAGCAGGACGAGGTGCTGACCCGTCTGAACACACTACTGGGCGCGCTGCGCGCCGAGGTCAAGCGCAAGCGTAGTGATCGCAACAACGACCAGAAACCCGGCGAGCAGAGGGATCAGCAGGAGCCACCCAAGAACACCAACGAGGGCGACCGCAAGCGCAAGCTGGTCCCAGATGTGGCCGAGTTGCAGTTGCTCAAGCGGCTCGAGATCGACTCACGGGAACGCATCTCCGGCTTCCTCCGGCTCAACGAGGAGATCCCCGAGGGCATGGAGCAAGCTGCGCAGCGTTCGCTTCGGCGACTCGCCTTCCGGCACGCCAAGATCTCCGACCTGCTCAGCGAGTTCCTCGAGACTCGCGGTATCGGACAGGCGAAGGAAGGCGAAAAGAAGGACGCGTCAAAGAACGACCCCGGCAAGAACGACCCCGGCAAGAAAGACAACGGCAAGAAGGAGGGGAAATGAAGTTCACACTCATCCTGCTCAGCTCACTTCTGCTCACTGGACCGGCGTTCACGCAGCGAGGCGGCAACCAACCCGATCCCCAGCAGATCATGGAGAAGATCCGCAAGGAGATGGAGCAGATCGACAAGCTCCTCAACGACGCTGCGCGCAAGCCTAAGGACCTCAAGAAGCTGTTGTCCTCGTCGATCGAGAAGAGCGTCACCGTCGAGAAAGAAATCGATCGTCTGCTGCAGCAGGCCAAGTCGCAGCAGCAGCAGAGTCGCGACAGGCAACGTCAACGTCAACGTCAACAGCAGCAGCGCAGGCAACAGCAGCGCAAGCCCGACGACCGGATGGATCAATCGCCTGACCACGTCAATCAGCAGGACAAGCAGGGCGATCCAAAGAACCGCGAGGATCACAAGGCAGAGCGCAACAAGCCCGATCCACTGACCGGCCGCAACGTCAAGTCGGGCAAGCGCAAGGACGGCGCCACGGGCAAGAATGCCAAGGACTCCGCAGCTGGCGAATGGGGAGACCTGCCGGAATACCTGCGCATGCTCTTCAAGAAACGCGGCCAACCGTCCATCCCCTCGAAGTACAAGCGGTTCCGTGACGAGTTCCACCGGCGCGTCGACCGCGCCAGCAAGAAGCGCTAGCCAACCCTCGCTTGCATGTTCGCTGCGCTCGTTTGCTGCACCTTGCTTGCCTCTCCCTCCTATCAGGGCAAGGTCAAGCGACCCGACGCGCCAGCGCAGCAGCACCGTAAGGCGGGCCTGACCGACGCGACGACCCTCGCCGTGTCGCTGCAGCGCGAAGCGGAAGCGTTGTGTCGGCGCGGCGCTGCTGCGCTGGCGCGCTTGCAGAACGAGTCAGGGGACTTTGATCTCGGACGAGACACGAGGAACCCCGCGCCGATCGCGGTCAGCGCCCTGGCAACACTTGCGCTCTTGAGTACGGGTGAGGTGCCCGCGCGGACCCGCTTCGGCCGCAACGTCGAGCTCGGCGCGCTCTACCTGCTGCGTCACCAGGATCGTTCGAAGGGTGCCAAGCACGGCTATATCGGCATCGGGGACGACAAGTACAGCAAGATGCACGGCCACGGCTACGCGACGCTTGCCCTCGCTCAGCTGGTCGGCATGCTGCCCGACCGGACCAGCGCCGTCGTGACCCAGAAGCAGGTCCGCACCGGTCTCCGGGACGCGGTGGCTCTGATCCAGCGCTGCCAGGATCCGCACACTGGCGGTTGGTCCTACGACCCTGTGGCCCGCGACCACGAGGGCTCGATGACCGTGTGCATGGTGCAGGCGCTGCGCGCGGCCAAGGACGCCGGTGTCCTCGTCGACTACGCCGTGATCAAGCGCGCGCTCGGCTACGTGTCCTCGTCGCAGAAGCCGGACGGTAGCTTTCGATACCAGCTCGGCAGCGAAAACAGCTCAACGGCTCTGACCGCAGCCGCAGTCATGACGCTGAACGCGACCGGCGACTGGCAGAGCGATGTCCTGCGCAAGGGCATGGCCTACTTGACCGACCAAAGCAGCATCCTGCGCGACGGTTTGATGCGTCGCATCCCCGGTCGCTTCCCTTACTACGAGCGGCTGTACGTCGGTGAAGCGCTGTTCACCGCACCCGAGCAAGACACATTCAAGCGTTGGTTCGCGCGCCTCGTCCGCCAGATGAGCACGACGATCGAACCGCGGACCGGCACCTGGAAATCGGAGAGCTACGGCCGAGCCTATGCGACGGCGATGACCGTCTTGGTGCTGTCACTGCCGCTGCAGTACTTGCCAATCCACCAGCGCTAGCTCTCGTGGCTTGGCGTGCCCCGCTCACCTGTTGGGGCCAAACCTGTCCCTGATGGGCTCAGACGGCTACCAGGCACAGTACCCTCGTTCATCGACCCAGTGCGGAACCCCTGCAGGTCCAACGACACGTACACGTAGCCCAGTTCGCGCATGGCCTGCACGATGCCGACACGCTCCGGTCCAGCCGCACGATCGATCTCGACCCCATCCACCTCGATGCGGCACATCATCCCGTGGTGCCGCACACGAAACTGCCGGAAGCCGCGGTCGCGCAGGTAGCCTTCAGCACATTCCAGCTTGTAGAGCAGTCCCGCGTCGATGACCGTCCCATACGGGACGCGCGACGACAAGCAGGCGAACGACGGCTTCTCGGCGGTGGGCAGGCCTTGCTCGCGCGAGTAACGCCGCACTTCGTCCTTGCGAAGGCCCACCTCGGCGAGCGGTGCACGCACACCGTGCTCCGACGCCGCACGGTGACCCGGTCGATGATCGTCGGCATCTTCGGCGATCGCGCCGTAGAGCACCGGCCAATCCGGCAACCCAGCAGCGCGGACGAGCGACGCGACGCTCTCGAACAGTTCGGTCTTGCAGAAGTAGCAGCGGTCATTGGCGTTCTGCCGATAGCCCTCTCGTTCTAGTTCGCTCGTCTGGAGCACGACGTGTCGCACCGCGAAACGCTGCGCCAACTCGGACGCCTCCTTGAGTTCCGCGCGAGGGTAGGACGGGCTGTCTGCGGTCACCGCAACGACTCGCTCGCGGCCAAGCGCAACCACTGCCGCCCACAACAAGGCCGTCGAGTCGACACCGCCGGAGAAGGCCACCAGGCCGCCTGGCAACGTGCCGAGGACCTCGCCCAGCGCAGCGATTCGTTCGGCATACGTGGAGTTCAACGTCGCACCCCGGTCCGTCGCTGATAGACCCTCTCGCCCGCGACGATGGTCGCAAGAACACGCGTGCCGAGTAGCGCCCCATCGCCGAGCAGGTCCCGATCGACGACGGTCAGGTCGGCTTCGTACCCAGCGGCGATGCGCCCACGCACTGTTTCCTCGAAGGCCGCATACGCAGCGCCAGTCGTGAACGCCGCAACAGCCTCGCGGCGCGTCAGCGTTTGGTCCGGGCGGTAGGGCCCCTTCTCAGGCATCAGCGGCGGCCGAGTCGTCACAGCGGCAAAGAGCGCAGCGTAAGGATCTTCCGGCTCTTCGGCGGTGTTCGTCCCGAACGCCACCACCGTGCCGCGATCCAGCAACGTCCGCCACGCGTAGGCACCTTGGACCCTGTCATGGCCGAGCCGGGCCAGCGCCCAAGCCATCCCTGTCGTCAGCTGCCTCGGTTGCATCGACGCCACAACACCCAGTTCCGCCAAGCGAGGCAAGTCCGGCGCCGAGAAGACTTGCGCATGTTCGATGCGCGGGCGCAGCCGTTTGCGGTCCGCAAGGCTGAGCACCCCAGCCAGGACATCGAGCACGACGCGGTTGGCCCGATCACCGCTGGCATCGACGCACGGTTGGTAGCCCTTGTCCCGACACCAGGCGACTTGCTGGCGCAACAAGGCTGCGCTGGTCGTCATGCCCCCCGAGCCCGCCGCATCCGTGTAGTCGGCAAGCAAGGCAGCCGTGCGATCTGCGAGCCTGCCGTCTGCGCGGAGACGGACCGCGCGAAACCGCAAGCGCGCACGTGGCCCCGCATCGTCCGCCGGTGGCAGGTCCTGCTCGGAGGCGGGCGCAGCCAAGGTCCCGTAGACGCCGATCTTCCAGCGTCCCTCGGCTGCGAGGTCCTTGACGATGGCGAGCGACGAGGGGTCCATGCCAAAGTCGTGGACCCGGGTCAGCCCCGCGCGAAGCATCGCGTCGTGTGCCGCGAGCAGCTGACGACGGGTAACGATCTTGACCGACTCCTCAGCCGCAAACTGCGCGACGTTGATGGCATCCACTCGTTTCCCTAGGCCGAGGATGTCCCCGTGTGCGTCGATCAAGCCGGGGAAGACATGCGCACCGTTGAGCCGCACCAGGCGAGTTTGCGCGCCGCGATAGCGCAGGACACCGATGCGCGTCGACACTGCCAGAATGCGGGTCCCGCGGATCGCCACCGCCACGCCATCTTTCGCCCCAGGCGCCATGACGTGCACCCGCTGGGCGAAGATGATCAGGTCGGCGGTGTCGGGTGGCGCCAGTTGCGCCGTTGCCGGTAGCGTCAGGCCACAGATGGCCAGGAACATCGTCCGCATACGGGGATCGTAACGAACAGGCCGTGCGTTCCGCTCGAGGTAGTCGCTGCTCGCAAGGCCGAAGACAGATTCTCAGGCGAACAGGCTCGCACAGGGGACTTCGTGGGTCGGCGTCAGGATCATCCGATCCACTTTGCCCGCACGCGAAACGCGAGTGCCCGGGAGGATCAACGCCCGCTCGACCCGGACCGAGTGCTCGAACACGACGTCGTCCATCACCACCGCGTTGTGAATCGAAGTGCCGTCCGGCATCTGTACGTTCTTGCCGACGATGTGGTCCAGGCCCTGCGACTCGAGGTAGTGCAGGTTCAACGACAGAAGGTCCGACGGAAACGACAGGTTGAGATCGTTTTTCACGACCTCCGCTGCTTCGACGCGCCAACCGTCATCGATGAAAATCTGGATCGAGTCGGTGATCTCGTACTCGTCACGCATCGCCGTACGCGGCGTACGACGCACGGCGTCGAAGAACGCAAGGTCGAACAGGTACAGACCACAACCCTTCAAGTTCGTGCGCGGCCGACGTGGCTTCTCGATCACCCGCGTGACTGCGCCATCGCTCTCGACATGCACGACAAAATTGCGGCGGATCTTCTCCGCGTCCGACTCGCGCTTCACCGCCAGGACCCCAGCAGCGCCGTCGCGGTCGCCCTTGCCGAGCCGCCGCACCATGTCGCCGAGGTCCTCGGTCTCGAAGAAGATGTCACCGAGTAACAAGAAGAACGGTCGGTCAACGTGGCGCTCCAGCTGTCCGAGCGCGTGCGCAATGCCCAACGTCTCCTCTTGCTCGACGTACTGGATGCGCACATCGTGGTCGCTGCCATCGCCGAGCTCACGCACGATCTCGTAGCCAAGGTGGCCGATGACGACCAGAATGTCGCGTATCCCCAACTCGGCCAACGCCTCGATTTGATGAAGCAGCAGCGGTTTGCCGCCGATCGGCAGGATCGGCTTCGGCAAGCGCTCCGAGAACGGCAGCATGCGCGTGCCCTTGCCCGCGGCGAGGATCACGCCAAGGAGGTCAGAAGCCCTCGTCATGTTCTGGTCAGCGTCTGGGTCACGGCCTGGAGCGGTTCAGACACAGGGTAATGCGGTTCGAGTACTGGTTTGTCAAGACGAGATCGTCGAGGCCATCACCATCGACATCGCCCAGTCCAGCGGAGACCACATCGTAGGTCCCAGCGAAGCGGAACACGGAACCGAAGCCGCCACTGCCGTCGCCCAGGACCACATGCAAGTCCGCGCTACACGCACTCGCCACCACCAGATCCTGGTGACCATCGCGGTTGAAGTCGCCGACCCGTAGGGCAGTCGGCCCGAGGCCAACGGTCAGATTCTCACTGTCCCAGCCCTGCCCGGTACGTCGCACTACCGACAACCAGGACTCACCGAGGTTGCTGACCATCAACTCATCGCGACCGTCGTGGTCCAGGTCCATGGCCGTCACGTAGATCGGCTGGCGTCCGACCACGACATCCCCGATCCGGCTGAAGGTCCGTCCCTGACCGGCGAGAATGGTGACGTTCGCACCATCGAAACGCGTGACCGCGAGGTCGCGCTGCCCGTCGCCATCGAAGTCGCCAGCGGTGATCCCCGTTGGCCGACCGGGCAGCTGGATCTCCAGCCCGGGCGCTCTGAACGGCACCCCGCCGGCAGCACCATAGAAAACGCGAGCGAGGTCCCCGCCCTGGTCCAAGACGACCAGGTCCACCCGTCCGTCCCCGTCCAGATCGTCCAGGGCGGTCGAGAACGGGCCAACGCCGCCTCCAAACGGGGCCGCTATGCGAGCCGGCACCAGGTTGAACTCGGTACGTGGGGACGCTGCGGCCAGGTTCATCAGGAAGCGCACGCCGCCCTTGACCGCAACGACGACATCGACGAAGCCGTCCTGGTTCAGGTCGGCAGCACTCATTGCGCCGGGTTCGATGCCGACGTCGATCTCGCCGTTCCGCGACAAAACGCCACCGACGCTGCGCATGATGGTGCATACACCGGCAACGCCGTCGGACACGATCGCGTCGGCGCGCCCGTCCTTGTCGAAATCCCCCACGACCGCATAGCCCGGCGTGCTCCGCCCCGTGGCGAAGTCTTCCGATCCAGCGAGGCCACCGGCAACCGTGCCGCGCAACAGCGACAACACACCGGTGTTGAGGCCGGAGGACACGATGTCCATCCGCTCATCATGATCCACGTCGTGCACGGCACTCATCGTCGTCAGGCCTGAGGTCGGGTACTGCCGCTCCGGTCCGAAGCCAGGACCCGGCGGGTTCTCGACCACGCCCACGGCGGCGTGATTGACGTAGCTGACCACGAAGTGCTGCCTGCCATCGCCGTAGACATCACCTATGGTCAAATGGAAGGGGCTCCCATCCAGCGCGACGATGCTCGGCAGCTCGAAGTTACCGACGCCGTCGCCGGCGAAGACCGCCAACGACCTCGAAGCGTAGTTGGCGACCGCAAGGTCCAGGACTCCATCGCCGGTCACATCCGCGCCGATCAACGACAAGGGCTCCTTGCCACCGGCTGCCAGCAACTGGCGGGGTGCCTGGGCGAAACCGGTCGGCGTTTGGTACCAAACCACGACCTGGTCGTTGGCCCCATCGGTTGCTGCCAGATCGGGTCGTTTGTCGCCGTTGAGGTCGCCTGCCCACAAACCTGTCAGGTCGCTGTCCTTGCTGCACGGCGCTTCTACCGGCTTGGCGAAGCCGAGCGCACCCAAGGAACGGAACACGAGGACCATGTGCCGCGCCCTGCTAGCGACGGCACAATCGACGAGGCCATCACCGTCGAAGTCCTCGGCCACGAAGTCAGCCACGGCGCCCGTAATGAGGCCTGGACCCGTCTCGGTGAACCGTCCGATGCCATCGTTGTAAAAGGCTCGCAGACAACCGGCATGCGCGAAGGCAATGACGAGGTCAGGGTCACCATCCCCGTCCAAATCGGCGGCAAGCACGCCGCTCGGGGCAGCTTCGAACTGCTTTCGAAAGCCCCCTTTTTCGGACAGAACACCCGGAGAGCTCGCCACAAGCACCCGCACCTCTTGCTCTACCAGGGCCACAACGGCGATGTCGGTCATGCCATTGCCGGTGAAATCCGCGCACGCATGGGCTGCCGGGCTCTTCAGGCCAGTCTCGATCTCGTCCCGCGTCTCGAAGCAGACATTCGACAACAGGAGCGAACCCGCGTTGCCACCGGACGATGGCTTGCACGCGGCGAGCAGGAGCGGGAGTAGCAGAAGGGCTAGGCGGAGCTGCATAGATGGCAAGTGAGGCTAGCGAAGGGACAGATGGCGGGTGGCCCTCATCAAGCATACGCCTTTCCCAGCGGGCGGGTCGGGAGTAGTCCCTACTTCCCCCGAGAAGGGTCTTCCTCCCAAGAAACCAAGGACCGCGGCCTGCCGAGCAAGAGCATCGATTGCACGGCCAGGCGTGGCCCCATCCCACCCGGCAAGCCGACCGCAGGACTGCGCCTCACCGAGGCCGCAACAACCGGCTTCCCTCCGCTGGAAGCGGTCGGGTGGAGGGGCGCCAAGGTCTCCAAGGCCTCGCTCTGCAGCTGCCGTCGTTCTATAGGCTTCCGCGTCGCAACGACCGGCGGGCGCTCTTGCACAGGCTCCGCGCGGCCCGTCATCAACTCGCGGATGCGACGATGCACGTCGCTCTCTTCTAGCTCTGCCTTCGCCTCGAGGTCTGGCGCCGCCTCCTGGGGCAGTTCCCACGGATCAGGCTCCGGCTCCCAGGCCTCGGACAGGTCGGGCTCGTCAAGGAGCACATCAGGGTCGTCTGGGGCCGGTCGGGCCGGCTGCTGGGTGGTCCGCTTGGCCGTTCTACCACCCAACTGACCCAGGATCCCGACGATCACGAGGAAGGCCAGCCATGGATTGTCGAGGAAGAACTGGAGGAGGTCTTGCACGACCCGCTACTCCTTCGGAGCCTCCGGCTCACCACCGAAGGCCGTGCGCATCCCGGTGTCAGCCTCGATGTTCTTGATCTTCATGTAATCCATGATCCCGAGGTTGCCGCTGCGGAACGCCTCGGCCATGGCGTGCGGCACCTCGGCCTCCGCGAGCACGAGCTTGGCCCGGTTCGACATGACCTCGGCACTCATCTCCTGCTCACGCGCCACCGCCATGGCACGCCGCTCCTCAGCGCGCGCCTGGGCGATCTGTTTGTCGGCTTCGGCCTGGTCGGCCTGCAATCGCGCACCGATGTTCTGACCGATATCGACGTCTGCAATGTCGATCGACAGAATCTCGTAGGCCGTGCCGGCATCTAAGCTCTTCGAGAGCACCGTCTTACTGATGTTGTCGGGGTTCTCGAGCACGTCCTTGTGTGTCGCCGACGAGCCGATCGTCGACACGATGCCCTCACCCACGCGCGCGATGATCGTCTCCTCGGTCGCGCCGCCCACAAGGCGCGCGATGTTCGTACGGACCGTTACGCGCGCCTTCGCCAGCACCTGGATGCCGTCCTTGGCCATAGCCGCGACCTCGGTCTTGCCCTTGGCCGGATCCGGACAGTCGATGACCTTCGGGTTGACGCAGGTGCGCACCGCCTCAAGCACGTCGCGGCCCGCCAAGTCGATCGCCGCTGCACGCACGAAGTTCAGGTCGATGCCGGCACGGTCGGAGGCGATCAGCGAACGCACCACATTGATGACATTACCCCCAGCCAGGAAGTGGGCTTCGAGGTCCGTCGTGTCGAGGTCAACCTTGGCCTGCACGCCGCTGATCTTCGCGCGCACGATCACGGTCGCATTCACACGCCGGAAGCTCATGCCGATCAGCTGCAAGAACGACACGTTCGCCTGCGAGAACTTCGCCTGTAGCCACAGGTTGATGTACTTGAACAGGATGATCGCGAGGATGAATAGGACGAAGATGAGGACGCCGAGAACCCAGTACATCAGCGTCCCGTCATCCGAGGGGCCTTGGAAGACCGTGACGGGCCGGAGCGAGGTCACCACTAACAGCGCAAAAGTCATCACGAACGCTTCTCCATGTCAGTTTCTAGTCTGTATCTGTCGTGACAGTCGTCACTACGAGCTGTGCGAGCTCGACCTGCAGCACGCGTACCGGCGTGCCCGGGTCGATGATCTCGCCTCGCGTCATCGCGTCGAGCTTGCGCCCGTCGATTTCGATCGTGCCGGAGGGCCGCAGCGTCGTCGCGGCCAAACCAGCCATGCCGACGAAGTCGTCGAGATCCGCGTCACGCACATCCTTACCACTCGGCTGAAAGGTCGGGCCAGCCAACAAGAGCTGCTTGCCCACGGCTGTCCTGGGGAGGATGCGAAAGGCCATGATGACCACCGTCGGCAGGGCGACGCCGACACCTACGAAGAACAACATGCCGGTCGTCGTGCCGTGCCCGAAGGCAAGGAAGACGCTGCTGATCGTCATGACCGCCGCGATCACCGAGAGCACGCCGAAGCTGGGAAAGAAGACCTCGGCGACGGCAACCAACAAGCCGATGAACGCCATCAGCACGAGCCAGCCGACCCAGACGGCGCCGGACTCGCTGTCGCCTGGCCGCGCGCACTCGTCGACGATGACACGGTTGCCCTCGACCTTGACCACCTCGATCAAGGCCCCCTTTTCCACGAACCCCAGGGCGACGACATCTACTACCGCGCCGTCGATCTCGATGCGGCCCGCGGGGCGCAGATCCGTTGCCGCGAGCACGCGCCGCCCGAGCAATGCCGAGAGCGTGCTTTCACTCGTCGCTGCCGTCGAAAAGGCCCCCTGCGGTCCCGCGCTATTGAGGACAAGGTGCCTGAAGAACGGCAAGTGCGGCAGGAACCGGGACAACACCACGCTCACCGCAATGATCGTCAAGATCACGATCAGCAGGTTGGTCAAGTTGTCCGTCATGAAGTTGCCTTCCATGACCGTCTCCGGCACATAGAACGGTTGCAACGCGAAGAACAAGGAGCCCACCACCAGCAGGAAGCCGACCCCGCCCGCGATGAAGGTCCCGGGAATCACGAACAACTCGACGAGGACCAGGGCGATCCCCGCAACGAAGAGCAGGATCTCGGTGATCTCCACCAGGCCGGACAGCCAGGTGCCCGCGAAGAACAGGATGAAACAGAGCAGGGCCAGCGCTTCCGGCACGCCGGTGCCGGGCACCTTGAGGGCGATCACGCCGATCACGACGCCGCCCACCAACAGCACCAAGCGCAACCGGTAGAGGAAGGCGGCCAAGCCCTCCGACCAAGTGGGCGTCATCCGCCGCACTTCATCCTCGCCAATCCCGAGTTGACTCAACAACTCCTCGAGCGAGTCAGCCCGACCCTCAACCAGCGGCACCTCGAGAGCAAGCGCTTCGCGCGCCGACAGCGTCAAAGGGCGCACCGTCAACGGCGACTCTTCGATGACCTTGACACCCTGCTGCCGGCGTAGGGCCAATAAGCTCTGGTCTTCGACGATCTTGGTCTGCTGGACGCCGTCCTCACCCTTGTAGCGCACACGCACGAGGACGACCTCCCTGTCGACCATCGCTTCGGCGAGCAGGGCCACATCCGGCCCATGATGCTCAGCGATCGTTCGCACGTTCTTGCGCGCAGCCGAGATGTACTTGGCGCGCTGCTCGTCCGGCATTGGGACACCCCCGATCCAGACAGGCGTCGCGGCACCGATGGTCGCGCCGTCCGCCATGAAGATCCGCTTGCACGCCAAGGCGATCACCGCACCGGCGCTGAGCCCCTCTCGCGTGATCCAGGCCACGGTGTCGACTCGCTCGCTGCGGAGCATACGCAGCAGCGTCACGACCTGATCCATGCTCGTGACTAGGCCACCGGGAGTGTCAATCTCGAGGATCACCCGGCTCGCGCCCTGTCCCCGAGCCTCGTTGAGGCAGCGCCGCACCAGTGCGACCATGACGGGTTGAACCTCTCCCTTGATCGGCACCACCAGAGCCCCACCCGATCGACTCCCGGCCGTTCTGCGGCCTTGGCCCGGCAGCGGCCCGGTCAGCGAGGCCACGCAGAGCGTCGTCACCACCAGAGCACGGACTGTGGACAGGAGCATGGACGCCCTCGAAGCACGCATGCGATTGAGCTTAGCAGCCCATAGCAGCCGAACATCCGTATCAGCCGATAAGAACCGCAGTGACTCTCAAGGCGGACTACGACCAACAGACAGGGGTCCGGCATTCGCTTGCCACATCCTGCCTTGCCGCGCTCCATGAAGCCGTGCGGTCGCTGGGGCTTGCAGGCGCCGAAAGCCGCAGCCGTCGTGAGTGCATGGTGGCCGACTGCCTCGCTCAACTGCGCCAGATCCTCGATGAGCACGGCGGGGTGTGGCTGCGTTTCGACCGCGGTAGCCTCGATTTCTGCGGCGTCAGGCTCAGCGACGGCAACGACACCAGGGAGCTGCGCAAGCTCCTGCAAAGAGGGCAGCTACGTTGCCTACACCTCGATGCGACGATCGATGACCGCGATCTAGGCACCCTCTTGCAGTTGTTGGGCACCTTCGCGTCCAAAGCGCTGTGGCGCGATGCGCCACTCTGGCATCGCCTTGGCGATGCGGCCCTGCCCGGGGTTCGTTTCGTCGGCAGCGCCGACCGCGACCCCCGACACACGCTCCTGGCAAGCGCCAGCCTCGAAGAGGACGCGCTCTGGGAGGGATGCTGGAACGAAGAAATTCAGCGGGAGAGCGAACGCGAACTGGCCCTCGACCTGACGCACGCCCTTGCGGCCGACCTCGCCGACCTGCCACAAGCCTCGCCGTTCCGCGAACGCGCCCTCGTGATGTTCAAGCGGATCTTGCAGCGCTTGGTCGGATTGGGCCGCCTGTCAGCGGCGCTCAGCGTGATGGACACGGTCGGCTCGTTGCCGTTCCTCACCACCATGGAACAGCGCCAGATCCTCGAGTGCTTGGCCGCCTTCCGAACCGACACCTTCCTGCGCCAGCTCTTGAGCGATCATCCGCCGGCAACGAACCCGGCCGTGGTCCCTTTCGTCACGAGGCTCGGCCCGCTCGCCACAGCGCTGCTCCTGGAAGAGACGCTGCAGTCGGCTTCGCCTGCGCTCGACGATTTGCTCGATTCCCTTGTCAAGCAAGACCCGTCGCCCTTCTTGGCAGCGCTCGAGAGCCAGCAAGCGAAGATCCGCGAGCGGGCGCTCGAGCACCTCGCAGATGCCGGCAGCGCCATTCCGGCACCCACCCTGGAGGGACTCCTCGATGCACCAGCGGCAGGCCTGCGCCTGCGTGCCATCACTCTCCTGCTCGACCAGCACCGCGAGCGCCTACCCGATGAACGCTTGTGTGAACTACTCGAAGGCGAGGAGTCGCAGGCCATCCGGCTGATCTTGCTGCGACGCCTCGCGGTTTCCCCAAGACCGACCACGGCGCCACTTGTGCAGGTCTTCGGTCGCCTCATTGACTGGTTGGCCGCCCACCGCGCCAGCGTGACGCCACCACAGCGCCGACTCGCGTTGACCGCCATCGCGCGAAGCGGCACGGCCAAGAGCGTCGACTACCTGGTCCAACAGACACGGACCCATGAGTTCTGCGAGACTCGCAGCGCTGCGGTGCGGGCGCTGGCCTCCATCAAGAACGCTGCTGCCATAGAGGCGCTCCAAGCCCTGGCGAGCGGCAGGGACGAGGAAGTGGCGGCGATGAGTCAAGAAGCGCTCGACGCAGTAGGCACGGGCCAACCGGCCTGATGGCCGGGGCTTTGTCCTTTCTTACAAACGCGGTCACGCCACAATCTTTTCGCGCCCTTGTCGCACTCATGCCCGCATGACCTCCACTGACGCTCCCTCCTCGCCAGCCGCCGACAGGGCCGAAAGGCCCCGCATCGATCGCATCATCATTCGACCCTGGCCGAAGGTGGTCTTCCTCTACCCAACGCTCGTCGTCGCGCTGGTTGGCTGGTTCGCAAGCTACCTGTCGAAGGCCGGCGAACTCGGGCACCCGACGATGGGCTGGATCTTCTGCACGGTCTTCTTCCTCAACCTCTTGGTCTTCGCGTTCGACTTCTCGCGAATGCAGTCGATCACGATCATCTTCGTGATCATCGCGGCCTTCTTCGGCTTGCTGTGGGCACAGAGTCAGTTCGAGACCTTTGACTGGCTCAAGGGACTCCTCGCCAACGTGAACATCAAGATGAACATGCAGTTTTACATGTTCAACGCCTTGTTCCTGTCGCTGATGCTGTTCCTCGTGTTCATCGACACGCGCTTCCACTACTACGAGATCAATCGCAACGAGATCCTGCACCACCACGGCTACCTCGGTGATATCCACCGCACGCCGACCGCCGCGATGCGCATGCAAAAGGAGATCTACGACCTGATGGAGTTCGCGCTTCTCAGGTCGGGCCGCTTGATCTTCTACCCAGCGACCGCACGGGAAGCGCTCGTGATCGACAACGTCATTGGCATCAACTCGGTCGAAGACCGGATCAAACACCTGCTGTCGAGCGTCTCGGTCCACGTGCGTCAGGAACCGCCGGACCAGGGCCCCGTCGGGTAGCCGTCCGACTCAAGAGCGCGGAGGTCTCGGCCGCGATTGCCGGGTCACCTGCCGCCTCGAGATCTTGGCTAGCAAGGCACCGCGAGACACAACGTTCTGGTCTGGGCGCCCGAACCCGGCCTACCATGGCAAGCTCACTGCCGGCCAGGCGCGACCGCCGTGGTACACTCTGGCCGACTGCCCCGGGGACGCTACGGCGTCCGTCTCCAGGACATGGCTGCCCTCCGCCTGAAGGTCCGTCAAGTTCCTGGAAGTTTCGCCGGGGAAAACCGTCCGAACCCTGTTCTCGTGAGTTTTGCCCGGCCACCCTGGCCCCGGCACCGATCTCACGACTCCCTTTCCAGTTCCCTTCCCGAAGGACTGCCATCCGACCATGAAGACTTGGTACGTCATCCCGGTCACGATCTTCCTCCTACTCGCCGCAGGCGGCGCCTACTACGCCTTCTCGGGATCCAAGACCGACACCGACGCCCTCGAGGACCCGCTGACAAACATCGAGTCCTCCAAGGAGGGCGACGATGTGGCCAATACTGGTCCCGTCACGGAGGTTCCAGGCCGCACCGCACGCGTCGACTCACCGACTCGCGTCGAAGTCAAGACACCGCAAAACACCTACCCGCAGGGCATCGAAGGGCACGTCGTCTCGAGCACCGGCGGCAACGTCAAGGGTGCCGAGGTCTACCTCCTGCACGGGGTCTCGCCGACCAACATGCTGCAGCAACTCGTCGCCTTGAGCCGCGCCGGCCGCAAGCTGCGAGCCCGCATCGCCGCCAACTGCACAACCGGAGACGCCGGGACGTTCAAACTCCAGGCTCCCGTGACGGAAGGCGCTGCGGGCTTCGAGTTGCGCATCCGCGCACCCCAGCACATCGTCCACAAGCACACCCTGCGCATCCTTCCTAACCGCTGGGAGAAGCTCGGGGTCATCAAGCTGCAACGCGGCCGCACCCTGACCGGCTCCGTCCGCGACGCCATCACCAAGGCCCCTATCGTCGGCGCGCTCGTCCGCGCGACGGTGGCCGGTTTCAGCATCGTCGTACCAACCCCAGGCAGGGAGGACGGCATCGAGACCACGAGCAACGAGAGCGGCAGCTACACGCTTGCGGGCTTGCCCGACGGCGCAATCGAACTCTCCGCCTTCGCCAAGGAGTATGGGACGTTCCGCGAGCAGAACATCGTCTTCGAGACGGGCACGCGGACGCAGACCAAGAACATCGAGTTGCCCAAGGGCTACTCGATCTCCGGCTGGGTCACCGACGCTGACGGTAACCCGATCTCCCGGTCGAGGGTCGAAGCGACGCCGATGATGGGCGCCGTGTCGACACCTGGCCACGCATACACTGACAAGGATGGTCAGTTCGACCTGCTCGGCCTCGCCATGGGCGAGTACATCGTGAGCGCACGCGCTGTCGGCTTTGCCCGCAACGAGGTCAAGCCGGTCAAAGCAGGTAAGCGCGAGGTGCACGTCGCACTCGAGCGACAGGGCAAGATCAAGGTGCGAGTCCTCGCCCGGAGCGGACGCCCAGTCAAGAGCTACCGCGTCGAGGTGAAGACCTACTTCCCGGGCAAAGCCACCACCTACGGTCGCTCCACGGTTCCACCCATCGAGGTCCGCGGCGCCCCCAACGGTGAACGCCTGATCGCGGGCATCGATGCCGGCACCTACTTGTTGCAGGTCACGGCCATCCGCTTCGCGAAGACCTACAGCGACCACTTCACGGTCCCGGAAGGCCAGGTCGACCCCATCTCGGTTGCAGTGACCATGAACCAGGGAGGCATCATCTCGGGCGTCGTCACCGACGAGGCGGGCACTCCCATCCCAGGTGTCTCGGTCTACACGCTCGACGACGCCTATCAAGACAACCCGATCTTCGAGATCTTCAAGGGCTTGGCACCGCCCAAGGTGACCGAGACCACCACCGTCACGAAGAAGAGCGGGCAGTTTCGCATCGCGCTCCTGACGCCTGCGAAGTACCAGCTGCGCATCGACCATCCTTCGTTCGCGCGGACCTACAAGAAGAACATCGACGTCCGCGAAGGCCAGCAAGCCGACGTCGGACGCATCAAGCTGACCACCGGCGGCCGCGTCCGCGGCGTCGTCTACGTCGATGGCCTGCCCAAGCCCGGCGCCAAGGTCACGATCAGCAGTAGCGCTGTCACCAACGGTCAGGGCGTCTACGAGACCACCTTCACCGGCAAGAAGGGGAAGTTCGAATTCGGCCGCATGCTGCCCGCCGGCCAATACGAAGTGCAAGCCACGCGCACCGACTATCCCAACCCCCTGCTCGCCATCGCGGACATCCAGAAGAGCCGCAGGGTCATCACGGTAGGCAAGGGCGTACAGTCAGTGACCATCCAGCTCAAGTCCCGCTAGCAGCAGCACCGCAGGGCACAAGCCTGGCCCTCCTTCACGCCAGCGGTGAATGCTCCTGCACTACCGGCGCCTTCGGCAGCCGCACAGCGAAGGTCGTGCCTTCGCCTACCGTGCTTTCCAGGTCGATGGCCCCGCCGTGACCACGCACCAGCTGATGGACGATGTAGAGGCCGAGTCCGGTGCCCGAGACGCCCTGCGTGTTGGCGCCCCGCTTGAACTTCTGCCAGATCGTGAGCTGGTCCGGCTCGGGGATGCCAATGCCGTTGTCGGCAACACGTAGCACCCAAGCACCGTGTTCTTCCCGCCCGGAGATCCTGATCAGCCCCTCCCTGTTCGGATCGCGGTAGTTCACGGCATTGCCGATCAGGTTCATGAAGACCTTCTGCAGCGCGCTCTCATCGCCGCAGACCACTGGCAGCGGGTCGACGCGCACACGGACCGACTGATCTTCGAGGTGGTGACGCAGCCGGCGGACCAGCGCGCCGATGAGCAGCGTCATGTCGACCTCCCGGAAGTCGAACTCCTGGCCGTCGTAGTCGAGCCGCGAGGAGTCGAGGATGTCCGAGATCAGGTCCTCCATGTAGCGCACGGACTCGGCGCAGTTCTGGACCGCGTCGGTCTGCTTGGCGTTGAGTTCGCCCAAGCGCCCCTGGTGCATGAGACTGATGACGGTCTTGAACACGGTGAGGGGCTTCTTGAGGTCGTGCGAGACCAACTGATTGACCTCGACCAGCTCTCGGTTCTTCTTCTCGAGCAGCTGCTTGTATGCGGCCAGCTCGGCATAGAGCTCCGCCAACTCGAGATTCGACGAGATGGCCTGACCGAGCAGGCCTGTTGCCTGCTCCTCGATGTCGTAGTCAACAGCCGCAGTCTCCTCGTCTCGATCGCACTGGATCGAGGCTTCCCTGTCCGGGGATTTCTGATCGACCGACTCCTGGTCGACTGTTTCCTTTGCCTCGAGCGTCGGCGCGCTCGCCTCGGTCAGCACCTCGACGGGCGCACTGGCATCCTCACCGACCGAGAGGGTCAACAGACCCTGCCCCTGCCAAGCGCCGGCCTCCTCGGCTCCCTGCTGCGCGCCTCGCAGTTTCTCCCGAGCCTCCTCGGCCACGGATTCTGCGGTGATCTCGCCACGATCAAGGCCGTACTGGCGGACCTTCTCCTCGACCATCGAACCAACGACGTCGACGAACGCGTCGAACACGCCATCGCCGCGCGTCGCGACACTCTGGTAGGCCGGCACGTCGCGGAACTTGAACAGGTCGCCAAGCTCGTCTGACGGAATCAGCCCCGGCAGATCACGCTTGTTGTACTGAATGACCATCGGGATGCTCTTCCAGTCGAGGCCGTTCGCCTCGAGGTTGGCCTTGAGCTCCTCGATCGACTGCAGGTTCTCCTGGATGCGCTCGGTCCTGCTATCGACGACCAGCACGACCGCGTCCGCGCCTTGCAGCACGTACTTGCGCATGACGACGTACTTCTGCTGCCCGGGAACCGTGAAACCCTGCACACGGATCTTGAACCCCTCGACCTGGCCGATGTCGATGGGAAGGAAGTCGAAGAGCAGCGTCGAGTCCTGCTCGGTGTTGATCGAGACGAGCTTCACGTCGTCGCGGGGACACATCACCTGGTGGACGACCTTGAGACTGGTCGTCTTCCCGCCCAGGCCCACCCCGTAGTAGACCAGCTTGGCGTTGATCGTCTTTTCGGCGAGGTTGATGAAGCCCATGGATTCTCCGCGACTCCATGATCGACCAGGCGGGAGTGACAGGTTGAGCAGGCGCTGGGGCACATGAGCACTCTGCGACGCTTGGCCCGGCCGGAAGGCGAACATGCCCCCGCGCCCCCGCCCAGAACGGGCCTATCCGATCAGAAGAACTCCCAGAGGAAGTCGTTCAGCTGGCGCACGAACGCAGGATCCTGCCCCTTGACCTTGAGGAGTCGCTTGAGCTTCATCGCATCGTCCAGCGTCAGGGTTTGGTCGACGTAGGTCAGCACCTGAACGCGATCCCGGGTCGGCGCCCCCGTATCAAAGACGATCGCAAGAAGGCGGGCCCTGATGCGCTCCAGCCGCGCCTGGCTCTCTGCATCCGCGCCACCGGCGAAGGCGATGTTGGCCAGCGTCTTGAGCAGGTGACTGCGTCGCGCCATGTCCTTGCCGAGCCGCCCATAGGCCGCCCACAACTGCGGTTCGGACTCGACGATGTTCGCCAACAGCACGGCGGAGTAGGTCACCGAGTCGAACCGGTCGTGAATCATCACCGGCGGCGCGCAAAACTCAGCGATCAGCGCCTCGGTTGCCTCTGGGCGCCGGAGGCGACCGAGGGTCTGGAGAAACATGCGCCGCCCTCGCCCCTCGGCCCGGTCCAGTCGTGCGATCACCTTCGGCACCACCGCCGGTTCGCCGATTTCGATCAGCAGACTCAGCGTCGTCCGCAGTTGCGTGCCGACCGCGGTATCGACTGCGGCGACGAGGCGGTTCACTTCGCGGGAACTCCGGCCACGCAGGCCAACGAGTGCGGCTTGGCGCACGCCGAGGTCCCCGTCGCTTGCCAGGATCTCGAGCGTCGGCACGACCTGGCGCCCGGGGATCTTGGCAAGAAAGCCCGCGACAGCGAGACGCAGCGGGACGGCGTCCGAGCCGGCAAACTCCTCCACCTCCCTGCGCGACAGTTCCGGTCCGCGCTCGCCGAGCGCGCTGATCAACACGGCTTGCTGCGCCGGATCCTTTGCCGTTCGTAGGCGTCGCACGAGTTCCTTCCGGCCCTCTTCGCTGCCCGCGATGTGCAACTGCCTCGCGACGACTTCCTTCGGTCCAGCCGCCCGGGAGCCGAAGAGGTCCATCAATCCGTCGAGCGTGCCCCGAACGACGGCGGCCCGGGGGCGATCCTCGAACGCGACCAGCACCCGGTAACGCAAGTTGCCCAGATTCGTCGGTGTGACCTCGCCCTGTACGAGCTGCCGCAGGAAACTCGCCGCTGCGCGCGGGTCACCTCGCCGCGCGACGATCTTGATCACAAGAGCTTGCCGACGCAGATCGATCTCTGCGAACTGTCTCGTCAGGTCTTCGATACTCGCCTGGTCCGCACAACTCTCGAGCCCGCGCAGCGCCGCTTCGCGCACTGTTCGCTTGGGATGGCGCGAGGCGAGCATGAGCGAGGCAGCGTAGACCGTCTTGCCGGAGCGCTTCATGGCCTCGATGCAGTTGCGCGCCGGCGCCGTCTCCCCCTCCGACAGCAGTTGCTGCTGGAGATAGTCGATCAGTTCTTCAACGACCTCTTCGCCAGGCACTCGACCAAGCATGGTCTTCGCGAAGTGCCAAGCACGTCGCGTCGTCTGGCCGGGCAACTTATGCACGACACGGCGCAGCGCCTGCGACCTCGTGAACTGCCAGACCTTCTTTGCTGGCTGTGACGGATCGTCCAGCACGACCGGCGTCACCTCGCGAGCCCCGTCCTGGGCCGGGGCCGCCGAAGCACCTTGGGCAAGCAAGGCAATCAGTAGTCCGATCGAGAATGTGGCTGACATGTTTCCGCCTGTATCCCTAACCGACGCCGCCGTCACGCAGACGGGGAGCACGGTCTTTTCCTCCTACTTCTTCGGCTTCTTCCCGCTGCCCGCCCGCGTCGACTCGGGAGCGCTCGTCGGAAGCTTCGACTCCGGCTCCATACGCCCCATCGCGGTGAGCAAATGGAACCAGGCCATGCGGTAGTCGAGCCGGTCACGAATCAAGCGAGTGCGCGCGTCCTCGAGTTCTTGGTTGCGACGCTGCACTTCGAACTGCGTCTGCGTACCAAGCTCGAGCCGCTTTTGTTCGGCGTCGAGGTTGCTGACAGCGAGCCGAACGCTCTCGCGCGTCGCGGCGATCCGCTTCTCGAGGGTGCGCAGCGCTCGAACGCCTTCGCGCACGCCCATGTGGATGTCGACGAGCAAGACCTGTAGACCGCTCTGGGCTTGCTCCACGGCGAGCTTCGACTTGCGGTAGCGGCTCTGCGCGGCCAGGTTTCCCAGTGGCAACGAGAAGCCGAGCCGGACGACGTAGGCCGGAAAGTCAGACTGCGTTAGATCGCGCTGAAGTTGACCGAACGTGTTGGCCTGCGCCGCCGAACTGTAGATCGCCGTCAGGTCAAGCCCGGGGAGGAGGTCCCGCCGACTCTGCAGCAGGTCCTGGGTGGCGCTCGCGACCCGCCGACGGCTCGCTTCCAGGTCTGGCCGATGCTTGCGCGCGTTCTCCAAGGCCTCCTCGAAGGGTGGAATGCGCAACGTAGGGTCCTGGCCCCCCAAATCGTCGGTCGGCAGGATCACGACGTCCCAGTCTTCGGCTTCTTTGAACGGCAGGACCAGACGTCGCAGCGCGTCCTCCGCGTCGAGGATGGCGACCTCGGCGGTGATCAGGTCCTCTTCCTTCTTCGAGACGTCCGCTTGATCGGCCACGATGTCGAGCGGCGCCAGATCGCCGAGCTCGATCTTCTTCTCGGTGTTGCGCAGCTGTTCGCGCGCCAGCTCGAGGCCCTGGTAACGAACCACCCAGTTCTCGCGCGCGAACACGAGCTCGTAGTAGGCGCTGACCACCTGCTCGAGCACCGTCTGCCGCGTGCGCAGTTGGTCGGAGCGCCGCGCCCGTTCCTCGTGCTTGGCGGCGCGCAAGTCCGCCAGCGTGTAATCGGTCCACGCGCCGCGTAAGAGCGGCTGGCTCAACGTGAAGGACACGGCGCCCGAGTAGAACTTGGTAGGGAAGGCGAACGTACTGTTGACCTTCTGGTCCGTGTAACGCGGGTTGAACGCCAACTCGAGGGTGCCGCCGGTGACCACTCTCTTGCGCAACCCAATCGAGCCGCGGTAGATGGTCGACGTCACGCTCGGCTGAAAGGTGTTCCGCGGCGGCGACTCCGCACGGGCCCACTCAGCTTCAGCGAACAGCTCAGGTTCGAAGATCGCATCCGCTACGTTGACGTCTTGGGCCGCCTGCAGCACCTGCAGTCGACTCAGCCGCAGGTCGACGTTCGCCGTGTCTCCGAGCAGGAGACAGTCCGCCAGCCCCAAACGGAGCTTGTCACCATCGCGTCGGTCGGTCGGGATCTTTGGCCGGGCCTGCGCCGCCGGCGCCTTGCGACCCGCCTCAGGAGTCGGCGTAGCCCGATCCTGCGCCCTGGGAAGGACGGCAAGGGCGGCGCAACTCAGAGCGAGACGAACAGCGAGCAAGAACACCTCCAAGGGGTCCCTGAGGAAGGGGCCGAGCAGGATAGGGGTGACTCGTCCTGATACGAACTTGCGCCCGCGGTTCTTCCAGATCATCGCCCGACCTTGCCCCCAAAGGCCTGCTAGAGCCCAGGAGCTGTGTAGAGCAACTGCACGAGCAGCAAGCCGGCGCGCTCGGCCGGCGTCTGATCCCGGTAGTTGGCGGCGAAGTAGCGCAGGCCCTGGTTGAACCGCGCCCAGCCGGCCCCGGGGAAGATACTCCAGGCCAGGAAGTGGACGGCGCGAATGTCGCGACCGAACAGATCCGGCTGCAGTGCGTGCCCATGCAAGTTCGCGCGCAACGCGTCGCGGTCGGCGAGGTCCGAGAACGAGAACAGCATCGCTGCATCGGCCGCCACGCCGCGCGACCCTGGCTCCTTGGACCGCACTTCGTGCAGGTGGTCGTAGATCGCGTTGCGCACCAGAGCCGCCTCACGGGCCGATACACCCAGCGCAGGAGCGACGCGCAGCAGCAGACCGGCATCAGCGAGGGCACCCAACGGACACGCCCAACGGTTCATCGGCAGCGCCGCCTCGCGCCGCCTCGCCCACACATGCACCGGCTCGGGATGGTTGATGACGCTGGCCTCGATCGCGCGCGGGGCCAGCACCGCCGTCGTCACGAGCAGGTGCGCCTGTGACTCGACCAGACGGGTCAGCTCGGCCGACAGCCGCTCCAAGCGTCCGCCACCGGTGACGTTGGCCACCTCGAGATATGCCGCCAGCGCAGTCGTGAGCTCCGCGCCTTCCAGGCGCGGCAGGATGCCCTCAAGCCTGCGGAGAGCCAATCGGACCGCCCGGCTATGACGGCCCCGCACCGTCGTCGAACCGGACGCAAGCAGCGCCCTCAACCCGAGCGACAAGGCTTCGACACTCGCGTAGTCGGTGGTGACCGACGCCTTCTCCAGGTCCTCCGCCACAACGACAGCCAGCCCCTCGATACGCCGGCGCGTGCGGTCATCGGCACCGCCGATGCGCAGCAATCGACGTCGCAACGCCACCTTGCCGCGCTCGTCGTAGAGCACGCGCAAGCGTTGCAGGTCGTTCTCCGATGCGAGCACGGCCAGTCGTTCGGCGCGATCGGGCCGCGCCAACAGGGGCGAACTCACCGGCACATCCGGCAAGGGCAAGAAAGCGACACGCCGCTCCAAGGAGTCGTTCGAGTCGTTGGCCACCACCACGACCGCAGGCACGTTTGCCCGCGCCAGTGCCCGGCGCAGCAAGGGCAAACTGATCAGCAGCAACAATGCGAGCACACTGAGCGCTGCAAAGACACGGACCGGCCGTGAGTGGCGCAGCAGATACTTGAAGCGGACGGACAAGAGGACGAGCCCCTCGGCCAGGTTCCACGGTCGCAGCGACTCGCGATAGCGCATGCGGTGGACGAGCCGGGCCCGCAGCACCGCAGCCGGACGATCGCTCGGCACCGGCGCCTCAAGCCCGCGCAGGCCCTCGAGCAATCCACCCAGCGCCGCGAACGGGTCGTCCGTCCAAGCTGCGCTGTCGGTGTCGCTACCGCTGTGTCTTGGGGGCTGGGTCATGATCGGTCAGGCCGAGAACCTCTCGGGCAGGCTGCCTCCGCCTCGCTTCCGCTTGGGCGGTGGTCGTCCGTCGCGCTTGCGCGGACTCTCTTCCTCGTTCTCCTCGTGGTCCGCCGCCTGCTGCTCGTCCTGACACAGCAAGCGCTTCAATACCTTTGCTGCGTTGTGCATCCGTGATTTCACGGTGCCTTCCGGAATCGCGAGCAGGTCACTGATCTGCTGGTACGGCAGGTTCTGATAGACGGCCAGCTCGAACACCAATCGGTGCGGCAGCGACAGGCTCTGCAGGGCTTCGCGCAGGCGACGCTTCTCCAACTCCGCATCCAGCTGGCCGCCGACGTCGACCTCGTCCGCCGGAAGCCGATCGCGCAGCGGGGTCTCATCGTCGAGATCGCCTCGATCGATCGAGTAGAGCCGCGGCGGCGCCCTGAGGCTGCGATAGTGGTCAATCCACCGGTTGGTCGCGATGCGGAACAGGAAGGTCGACAGCTTGCCGCGTGGCTCATAGGTGGCGGCGCCGCGCACGACCTTGAGGAAGACGTCCTGGACGAAGTCCTCGGCCCGATCCTGATCCCAGCAGAGCCGGTAGAAGAAGCGGGTCAGGGGCCCTTGGTAGCGGCCGACGATGGCGTCGAAGGCCGCCCGGTCACCAAGCTGGAAGCTGAGCAGCAGGTCCTCGCTGACTTCCTCCGCGGCTACATGGCTATCCAGGTCCAGCGAGCGTGGTCTCGCCTGCGAGCCGAGCGCATCCTGCTGAGGTTCTTCCATGTGCGACCCAGGCCAAAGGACTGATCGTGGTCTACCGTGGTCTACCGACTAGCTTCGTGGGCGTAACGTCATTCCGGCCAAACGGTTCAGGATTGTCGCAGTAACTTCGTCACTTTGGGGCCCCAGATCCCCGGATCGCCCCGAAACCGCACGGTCCGGCCGCCCTCGGGCAGATGAGCGAGTTCGACCTGGAGAAAGGCCTCGGGGAGGGTCATGCGCAGACGGTCAGCCCATTCGACCGCCAGAACGCCCCCCTCGACGAGGTAGGCCTCGCCACCATCGGCCAGGAGGTCCTGGCTGCGCTCGGCGAAGTAGGCGTCCATGTGCAGGAGCGGAGTCGGGCCCGGATGCTCGATCATCAGCAGGTAGGTGGGGCTGCGAATGTCCTCGGGATCGTCGATGCCGAGGCCACGTCCAAGGCCGCGCACGAAGACGGTCTTGCCGGCCCCGAGTTCACCCTTGAGGGCCACCCCATCGCCCGGCCCCAGCAGGCGCCCGACCTCGGCGCCGAGGCGCTCGGTGTCGGCGGCGCTGGCCGTCGTGGTTCGCCAGAGGACTTCAGGCGAGGTCATGCTGCCACCCTGCGGGCTCGACACGCTGACGTTCAGCGCCGGGTCGGCACAGCCAGACTCCGGCTTCCTTCGTGACGCGGCCGATCGGTCGGCGCGCGATCGCTGGTAGCCCCCGGTCAGCGCGCAGCGCTGTGAGCCGCCGCGGCGGCACGGCGAACAGCAGTTCGTAGTCCTCGCCATCGCCGAGCGCGGCCTCGAGGGACACGCCGCGCCGTCGGGGCACAGCGTCGGCATCCAGTTCGGCGCCGACCCCGCCGCTGGCAGTCAGCATCCGCGCGAGGTCCAGGGCCAACCCGTCGGATACGTCGATCATGGCGCGCACGCGGTGAGCGTTCGCCAGTCGCTCCCCGAACGCGACACGCGGCACGAAGTCCAGGTGGTGCCCACTGCGCAAGCTGCCACCGAGGGGACCGGTAACGCACAGTAGATCACCGCGCCGCAGGGCAGCACGGCCAACCACGCGTCGCGCCAAACCGAGGGCGCAGCACGAGAACACCGATGCACCCGGTGTCGAAGCCAGGTCGCCGCCCACCCAACGCGCGTCGAAGCGCTCGACCGCCGCCAGTGTCGCACGGTAGAGCGCGCGCCGCTGGCGTCGTAGCCACCCACTCCCGAAGCAGAAGGAAACGAGCACGGTCTTGGGGCGCGCGCCCATCGCAGCCAGGTCGGAAAAGCTCCGGTTGACGAGCTTGCGGCCAATGCGCGCGGGTGACGTGCCAGCGAGAAAGTGCTGCCCCTCGACCACCGGATCAATCGTGGCCAGGACCCGACCGCCAAGCTCCACGAGGGCGGCATCGTCGCCGGGCCCGCGCAGCCCATCGCCTCCGAGCAAGTCCCGCAGGTAGGCGTGATCTTCGTCCTCCGGGCGCCTGTGCTGCGGTCGCGACATGTGATAGGAGATTAGGCCACCCCAGGTCTCGTCCGCTGCTATCAGTCACCGAATCCTTGCAAGCCCGCCGCAGATGTTTGAAGGTCTCGATGACTTGGCCACACGCGTCGAGAAAGCCCACGCCCGCGAGTTCCGCAGGGATCTACTGGCGGGGCTGCACGAGCCGCAAAAGTGCATTCCCCCCAGGTACTTCTATGACAAGGCCGGCTCGCTGCTCTTCGAGCGCATCTGCGAGACGGAGGAGTACTACCCGACCAGAACCGAGCTCTCGATCATGCAGGAGAGTGCTGCCGACATGGCGGCAGCCTGCGGCCCGGGCATCGTCCTGATCGAGTTCGGCAGTGGCAGTAGCCAAAAGACCCGTCTGTTGCTGGACAGCCTCGATGCCGCGGCCTACGTCCCGATCGACATCGCTGGCGAGCAACTGACGACCTCGGCAGCGAAGATCGCCCACGACTATCCGCGGCTGCGCGTGCTGCCGCTCTGCGCCGACTTCACGAAGGCGGTGCAACTGCCCGACGGTGTCCCTCCGGCGCGGCGAGTGGCCTACTTCCCCGGGTCCACCATCGGCAACTTCACCCCGGACCTGGCTGCCGCCTTCCTGGAAGGCACTGCGCACCTGTGCGGCGACGGCGCCGGCCTGCTGATCGGCATCGACATGGTCAAGGACCCTGCCGTGCTCGCCCGCGCCTACAACGACGGCGCCGGGATCACCGCGGCGTTCAATCGCAACATCCTGAACCATGCCAACGAGGTCGTCGGTACCGACTTCGACCTCGAGAGCTACACCCACCTCGCACGCTACGAGGAAGAACAGCATCGCATCGAGATGCACCTGGTCGCAAACAGTGCGCAGCGTGTCCACATCGGCAACGTCGAGATCGTGATCGCGGAAGGCGAGGCGATCCTGACCGAGTTCTCACACAAGTACGAGCTGGATCAGTTCGCGCGCCTCGCGGCGCGTGGCAGCTTCCAGGTCGACAAGGTCTGGACCGATCCGCAGACCTGGTTCAGCGTCCAGTACCTGACGGCACAGATCGACGACTAGCGGCGCCTTCGCCGCAGAACTGCTCGGCTTCCGTCGATCCCTCGAGTGCGACGGTCGACGACTCACCACCGGACACCGCCTTCGACACTGCGTCGAAGTAGCCCGTGCCGACTTCGCGCTGGTGCCGCGTCGCCGTGTAACCATCCTGCTCGCTCATGAACTCGCGCGTTTGCAGGTCAGCGTAGGCGGCCATACCGGACTCCCGGTAGCCGCTCGCCAGCTCGAACATCGAGTGGTTGAGCGAGTGGAAGCCAGCAAGCGTGACGAACTGGAACTTGTAGCCCATCGCGCCGAGCTCGCGCTGGAACTTGACGATCGTCTCGTCGTCGAGCTTCCTCTTCCAGTTGAACGAGGGCGAGCAGTTGTAGGCCAGCATCTTGCCCGGGAAGTCGGCGCGCACCGCCTCGGCGAAGCGCTTCGCCTCGACGAGACTCGGCTCGGATGTTTCGCACCAGAGGAGGTCGGCATACGGAGCGTAGGCGAGGCCGCGCGCGATGGCTTGGTCGAGCCCGGACCGCACGTGGAAGAAACCCTCCGGCGTGCGTTCCCCGGTCAGGAAGGGCTGGTCGCGCTCGTCGATATCGCTCGTGACGAGCTTGGCCGCCTGTGCATCGGTGCGGGCCACGAGCACGGTGGGGACACCCATGACGTCGGCAGCCAAACGGGCCGCGTTGAGGGTGCGCACGAAGGTCTGCGTCGGCACGAGGACCTTGCCACCCAAGTGCCCACACTTCTTTTCGGAAGCGAGCTGGTCCTCGAAGTGCACGCCAGCGGCGCCAGCCTCGACCATGCCCTTCATGAGCTCGAAGGCATTCAGCGGCCCACCGAAGCCGGCTTCGGCGTCGGCGATGATCGGCGCGAACCAGTGCCTGCCAGTCTTGCCCTCGAGGCGGTCGATCTGGTCGCAACGCATGAGCGTCCGGTTGATGCGGCGCACCACCGCCGGAACGCTGTCTGCGGGGTACAAGCTCTGGTCCGGGTACATCTGGCCTGCGACGTTCGCATCCGCCGCGACCTGCCAACCGCTCAGGTAGATGGCTTCGAGTCCCGCCTTGACCATCTGCATGGCCTGGTTTCCGGTCAGCGCGCCGAGCGCGTGCACATAGTCGCGTTCCTGCAGGAGCGTCCACAAGCGAGCAGCGCCGACTTCGGCCAACGTGTGGCGCACTTGCACGGTGCCGCGCAGTTTATCGACGTCGCCTGGTGAGTAGTCGCGTTGGATCCCGCTCCAGCGCTCAGGAGCGCTGCTGGCGGAGTCTGGCAGGAAGGCGTTCGACATGAGTGTCACCGTTGCGGCGTGTCAAGGATGTAGGGGTAGGCCTCGAGCGTCAGGAAGTCAGGTAACTCCTTGGCCAGAACCGAGGCAGTGAATATCTGCGCAGCACCCGCGAACCTGCCGGCATCGAAGTCGTCGCTGCCCACGGATGCGCGCAGCGTTTCGAGCAGGTCGGAGACGAGTTCTTCGACCAACTCGGCCGTCACCAGGATGCCCTCGTCCAGGAGCACGCCATGGCGCAGCCAGTGCCAGATCTGCGTGCGCGAGATCTCGGCCGTCGCGGCGTCCTCCATGAGCCCATCGATCGGCACACAGCCGGTGCCACCCAGCCATGAGGCCAGGTAGAGGATGCCGACACGCAGGTTCTGCTTGAACCCGACGAGGGTCTTCAGGCCGTCCGGAACGGCCAACAGGTCGTGCGCGTCGACTCGCACGTCGTCGCGGCGGCGCTCGATTTGATTCGGCGAGGGCATGACCGCGTCGAACTCCTCGCGCGCAACGGGGATGAGACCCGGGTGTGCGACCCATGTGCCGTCGTAACCCGCGCTCGCCTCGCGTCGCTTGTCAGCGCGAACGCGCTGCAAGGCAGCCTCGTTCTTGGCCGCGTCGCGCTTGTCCGGAATCTGCGCCGCCATGCCGCCGATCGCGTGCACCCCACGGCGATGGCAGGTCTTGACCAGGAGATCCGAATAGGAGTGCAGGAAGTGCTGCTCCATCGTCACGAGCGACCGGTCCGGCAACACGCAGCCGGGGTTCGCCTGCAGCTTCTTGATGAAGCTGAAGATGTAGTCCCACCGCCCGCAGTTGAGCCCTGCGGAGTGCTCGCGCAGCTGATACAGGATCTCGTCCATCTCGAACGCCGCGACGATGGTCTCGATCAACACAGTGGCCTTGATCGTGCCGCGCGGGATACCGAGCAGGCCTTGTGCCTCGACGAAGACGCTGTTCCAGAGCCGTGCCTCGAGGAGGCTCTCGAGCTTGGGCAGGTAGAAATACGGGCCGCTACCGCGGGCCATCAGGGCCTGCGCGTTGTGAAACAGAAAGAGACCGAAATCGAACAAGGATGCCGACATCGGCACGCCGTCGACGCTCAGGTGGCGCTCGTCCATGTGCCAGCCACGCGGCCGCACCATCAGCGTCGCCACCTTGTCACCGAGCCGATAGGTCTTACCGGCCGGGCTCTGCCAGGTCAGCGTGCCTCGCACGGCGTCAGCCAGGTGCACTTGTCCCTCGACGAGGTTCCGCCACGACGGCGTCGTTGCATCCTCGAAGTCCGCCATGAACACGTTGGCACCGGAGTTCAGGGCGTTGATGACCATCTTGGCATCGACCGGCCCGGTGATCTCCACCCGCCTTTCCTGCAAGTCGTCGGGCACCGGGTCTACCGACCAGGCGCCGTCGCGGATCGGTTTGGTCTCGGGGAGGAAATCGAGCTGGAAGCCGTGTTGCAGACGGTCATCGGTTTCCTGCCGGAGCATGAGCAGGAAGTTCCGTTGGTGGCGGAAGCGCCGCTCGAGCGTGGCGATGAACGCCAACGCCTCAGCAGTCAGAATCTCGTCGTAGCGGGAATCGAGCGATCCGAGGACCTCAACGCCGTCTACGTCGATCGCGGTATGCAAACGCACTCTTGGCATGGGCACAGCTATGTGGCTCAGGTGTCCAACGCCGGAAGACTATCCCAGGCCTGGCCCCAGTGTCGGCACGGAGCGATCCGAAGCTGCGCCGGACGGGCTTACGCCTCGTCCCTCGACACCTCGATCGCCCGCACCATCCCGGGCGCTTCATCGGCAGCCCGCAAACGGTCCAACAGGCGGGTCTTCAGGACCAAGCCGGCAACCGCGCCCAACACACGCAAGTGTGTCTGCCGCTCGCTCGGTGGACCGATCGTGACGAAGAATACGTCCACTGGTCGACCGTCGATCGCGTCGTATTCCATCGGCTCGAACAGCGAGAATACGCCGAGGTGCAGCCGATCCGCCTCCTGCAGTGTTGCGTGCGGCATGGCCACGCCATCGCCGACCGAGGTGTTCTGCGTGCGCTCCCGCTCCCACAAGGCGCTCACAACCGCACGCGGGGCAACACCCAGCGCCTCGGCAAACGTCGTCGCGAAGCGGTCGAACAGCGCGTCCTTCTTGGCGATCCGCAGCCGAGTCGCGAGGAAGCGTTCCTCGACGTAGTCGAGCAAGTCGAATCCCTCCTGGAGTTCGACACGCTGGCGAACGACGCTGTCGTCGCGGTGCCGCTGCCGCGGCGTACGCACCTCGAGCACCGAGCAGGCTGCATCCTCGTTGATCCTGTCGGTCACGGTGCGTCGAAGCGATGACAGCAACCGCTTCTCCGACGCGGCCCCGATCACGAGCAAGTCGTACGAGGCGCTCTCTTCGAGCACGGTCTCCGCCTCCGCGGTCCCCCGCAAGAGCCGGCACGAAGTCTTGACCGTCATGAGCCCACGCAGCTGATCGAGATAGTCGGTCTGCGCCTGCGCGTACGGCAACTCGGTCCACTCGGGCACGAACCGCGCCAAGGTCAGGTGCGCGCCGTGCGTGGCGGCAAGGTGATCGGCAGTCGTCGCGACCAGGGCATCGTGAGGCCCCGGCGCGACCAGAGCGACAACCTCGCGGATGTAGCGCACTCCGGCGTCGTGAAAGACCGCGATGTTGCAACCGAGGCGCTGGGTGAGCCAGCCGAGCGGCAGCGTCGCCATCAACGAGCCGCGACTACGAGCCCGCCACCCCATCACGAGCCACGAGCACCCGGAGGCCTGGGTGCGTTCGTGCACGGTCCTGACCACGTCACGCGACGCCATGGCCTCGAACTCCAGCCGGTACTGCTTGTCCTCAGACATGGCCTGCACGCGCCGGCGCAACGACCGCGTCGGCGCGTCGTCCTCGCGCACGGCTTCTGGCAGGGTCTGATCCGGCACCTCGGTCACGTGCAGCGTTCGCACTGGCTCACCATCGGCGAGGCTGGCGCCGACCTCGACCAGGGTCTCCGGAGAGCGCTCGTGGCCGAGCAGGACGACGAGTGACTCGACCCGACCGACCGCCGCCTGCTTGGCGGTCGCACGCTCGCTCGGCACGGCGAAGTTCTGGCGCTTACCCAGCTTCCTCAGCACGCCGAGCCGCTCGGTGCGTCGACGACTGTAGAGGAAGAAGACCAACGCACCCGGGACTGCGATCCCCACCCCGGCGACCACCGCATAAAGGCCCATGATCCACAGCAAGGCCAATGTGCTGAGAATGCCTGCCAGCGGCACCAGCGGATAGAGCGGCAAGCGATAGCTGGGCTTGTACCACTGCACTCCCGTTTCGCGCAGGACGATGACTGCCAGGTTCTCGACCATGAAGATCATCAGAATGAACGCGCTGGCCAACTTGGCGATGCTGACCACGTCCAGACTCACCATCACGATCCCCATGACGAACCCGGTCAGCAGGATGCATCGCACCGGTGTCAAGAAGTTCGTGTGCAGGTGGCACAGCGCCTGCGGCAGCAGTCCGGCACGACTCATCGCGAACGGGAATCTCGACGCTGACAGCAAGCCCGCATTCGCCATCGCCGACATCGTCACGACGCCGAGCATTGCCGCTGCGACGGCGAGCGCCGGTCCGCCGACGACTCCCGCCAAGGTGTGCACAGGCCGGAGGTCTCCTGCCAACTCCTGCCACGGCACGTTCCCCACCAGCACGAAGACAACAAACCCGTACATGCTCATCGCGATGAGCAGCGACAGCAGCATGCCCAGCGGCAGGTTGCGTGTCGGGTTGCGCACCTCCTCGGCGACTGCGGCGACGTTCGTGACGCCGGCATACGAGACGAACACGAACGCCGTCGCCATCGCGAGCCCCGCGAAGCCATGCGGCAACAACGGCGTCAGGTTCTCGCTTTGAACAGTCCTTGCGCCGCTACTAGCCAGGACGATCAACCCCACCAGCGCAGTGAACACAACCAGGGTCTGCACCTTGCCGACCTTGCGCACGCCGAGCACGTTGAGACCGACGATGCCCCCGAGCATCAGGAGGCCGACGAGCTTGGCCGGCACATCGACGACCGCTTCGAGGTAGGCCTCTAACCCATCCAGGGCGAAGGCACTCTTGAGCAGCAGGCTCAGCCACAGCCCGAGGCCGACGATCGTCCCCGCCAGCGGACCAAAGGTCCGGTCGACGTAGACGTAGGTCCCCCCGGACGCGGGCATCGCTGTGGCCAGCTCAGCCTTCGACAGGCCGGCCGGCAGGACACACAACCCGGCCAGCAGGTATGCGATCCAGACCGACGGCCCGGCCATGCCGGCCGCAAGGCCTGGCAGCACGAAAACCCCACTGCCCAGCATCGCACTGACGCTGATCGCGATCACGGCCCGGAGGTCGAGACGCGCCTCGAGGCCTTTGACCTCGTTAGCCGCTACTGGCAAAGCTTCTTGGGATGTCATGCCGGCGGGGAGTTCCGCTAGTCCATGGCGCCAACGCAAGTGTTTCCATGATCAAGACCCCAAGCCCCCCGGCAAGACTCGCGAGCAAGCGCACGCGGGCTGCGAGGACTCAACCCTGCTCAGACCACCGTGAGCGCGTGCTGCGCCAGCAATGGTGAACGAGGAGGAAGAGGAAGATCGCCGCCAGGCTGTACTGCCCCTCGGCATTAAGCCCGGCCAGCAGGCCGGCGACGTTGGCGACAATCCCGGTGGAACCCGGGAAGAGGATGTCGACCAGGGCGAGGACGAGCACCACAGAGGCGCCAAGGCCCCCCAGATCATCGAGCCAGCGCTGCACCGTCCGGACGAGTTGGCTCATTCCAGCTCCAGCGGCTCAGGCACGCCGCCAGTGAACCTGGCGGCGTGCGATTTCAGTCCCGATACATGCGCGGAAGTGACCTAGGTGATCACCTCCGCACCCGCCCTCAGGTTCCAGACCGGCCTGGGCTCATGATGGCCACCAGGACCAACAGAGTGATGAGCCCGCTCAGACCGCTGAACATCGCCACCAGGTCCTTGATGTTCCCGATGATGTCTATCCCGGCCCCCGGGAACAATACCTGCACAACCACCAGAGCCCCGACCAAGCTGACCCCTAATCCCGTGGCCGCACGCGCCCAACCCTGTACAGAACCCATTGCTTCGTTAGCGTTCATCGTATCCCTCCTGATGAAAAGACCACCGCCCGCGGCCTACAGGCTCCCGGGCCCTAGCGGAACATTTTACCTGTGGGTATCCGGGCCCTTCCATGCGCTTACCCTAAATCCGGGCCCCTCCTTCCTCGAATCGTGCCATTCTGTGGCCAGAAGATCTTGAAATCCCGGCTGAGGCTCCCCTCCCGTCATGGATCCTCGCTCTGTGCCGCCGATCGAGCCCTGCTGGGTCCGCGAGGTAGGA
Source organism: Planctomycetota bacterium (assembly GCA_002685965.1). Lineage (GTDB taxonomy): Bacteria > Planctomycetota > UBA1135 > UBA1135. Next base: position 47,957 of record NYZE01000058.1, read on the forward strand.
GGCCCCACAGGCGGGGCGCTAGAGTGCTTGACCCGCCCTTCACAGGGGGAGAGGACCAGCCCGAAATGCCCCTGAAACTCACCCTCCTCGCAGTCCTCGCGGTCGCCTGGTTATGGGGTTGCGGGACGTCGTCCCCGCAACAGCCGCAAGAGGCGGCCGCCCCACTCGAGAGGAAGGCCTCTCTCCCCCCTCCAGCGACAGGGGAGCGGATCGCGGGATATACGCCCCGGCAGATTGTTGCCATGTTCGGCGCACGGCTGCGCGAGGGGGTCAGCGATCGCCAGGTGGCCAGCTACCGTCGCGTCTTCGGCTTCGGCGACACCAACCGTGACGGGCGGCACTCGAAGAGGGAATACATCGACGAGGGCCGCTACATGACCCGGCAGGCGCGCCAGGGGATCTTCCGGGCGGCCGACGTCGACAAGGACGGGTTCGTCTCCCGGGTGGAGTACGTGAACAACCGGATCATCACCGACGAAGCCAAGGAGATCTTCGACGACATGAACACGGGCAGCGATCGTCGACTGACCCTCGACGAGATGCTCGACAGCGGCATGCTGGCAGACGAGGACCTGGCCAGACAGGTCTTCAAGGCCTTGGACACCGACGGCAACGGAACGCTAGTCATCCCCGAGTACCTCCGCGTCTGGGGCCGCTGGGCGAGGACCAAGGCCCCTGAGAAGCGGCCCCGGACAGGCGAAGACAAGTAGGCCACCGCGCCGGCGGCTTGCACACGCGACCACGGGCTCGATCGGACGCCGTGGGGACCTTCAAGGCGGAGCCGCAAACACCCGATAGCAAGGGAGTTCTCTCGCTGGGGTAGGCCGCCGATGAACGAGGATACGATCACCGAATACGACGACCTGGGCAGGCCCGTCGAGATCGATCGCAGCGACTGGCAAGACCAACTCCTGCCGCAACTGCTCGAGGAAGCCTGGGACAACGCCGACGAGCTGTACGAGCACATCGTGCGTGGCGTCGAGCAAGGCTTCGCCCCTTCCCTGGTCGAAGCGGCACAGCGCCTGACAAGGATCGATAATGACGCGGAACGATGCGCGGTCACCGACGCCGTCGTGCTGATGCACGCCAACGACCTCGAGGGAGCCGAAGAGGCCCTACAGAGCTTCGTTGCCCGCCACGGACGCAGCGCCATCGTCTTGAGCAACCTGGCCAGGGTCCGCTACGAAAAGGGCGACGTAGCAGGCGCCGAGCGCCTGCTACGCGAGGCTCTCGACCTCGACCCCAACCAGAACAACGGTCTCGATTGGTGGGGTGCCCTGTGTAGCGAAATCGGTGGACCAGAGGCCTATCTCGGTGGCCTGCGCGAAATCGCCGCCTTGCCCGGCGCCTGGCGGCCGCAGATCTGGATCGCGCAGCAACTACTCTGCGATGGCGAGATCGAAGAGGCACTGGATCTCTACCGCGAGATCCTCCCCGCCGCCGCCGCATGCGGCGATGCGCTGATGCAAATCACCGGCGACCTCGGCAATGCCGGGCTCTTGCCCGAGATGCTCGATCTCACACTCCCCGTCTATGAGCCCACTCAGCACGGTCCCTACGCGGGCCTCAACATGGCGCGGGGTCTCCTCGAGCTAGACCGCATCGACGAAGCCCGCACCCTGCTCGACACCCTGCAAGGACTGCAAGCACCGCAGCTGACAGAGACGCTGAACCAGCTGGAGCTCGACATCGCTGATGCGGCCGGCGGACCGGCACCGTTGGACGAAGAGCCAACCCTCGTCATGGTCCGCGGTCCGGTGTGGCTGCAAGAGCACGCCGAGCACCTACTGCCCCGCCTCTCGCCGGCATCGGAACGCATCGTCTTCCTCTCCCTGAACGATGCAACGCGGGACCCCGAAGTCGAACAACTGGAACCGATCACTCCATTCGGCCGCTTCGCTCGCGCGCTGCCGCTCTACCTCGCCGAGCGACTTCGCATCACGACCGATGCAGATGCTCGGACCGTCGTCCCGATCGCGCGTGGGGCCGGCCCAATCCTGCCGGGCCTCCCTTGGGACGTGGAGTGGGTCGTCGACCAGATCGACCCCGCCGAGCGACCCGACGTGCTCGTGCACGGAGGGCTCGAGCCGACCGAGGACGGCAATCAACTCGTGCTCAGGCTCTTCGATCCGAACGAAGGCAAAGAACTACGCGCGATCATCCTGCCGCTCACCGACGATCACGCGAGCCATGTTCCGGAGATCGAGGCAGCGGTGCTCGAGGCGCTCGAGAGCACGGGTCGTCTGCGACCAAGGCGCCCGCGCCGCGGCTTCACGATCCCGGCCGGAGATGCCCAAGCCGCCTATCTCCTGATGACGTCCTTCCTGTTCGCGCAGCTCTTGGTCGCGAACGACCTGATCCCGCGATCGGTCCTGACCAACGAGCGGAGCATCCTGACCGGCTACTTCCGCCTCGTCGAATGCCTGCCCGAGGCAGTACCGGCGCGGCTGTTGGCGATCCGTGGCGTGCTGGCAGCGAACCGCTACAGCTCTCCAGTCGCCGTGCACTTCCTGCGACCGCTGCTCGGCGTGATCGACGAACAAAGCGACAAGCTCGGTGACTTCCTGCCAGACGTGCGCGCATTGCTCGACGAACAGGGCGCAGGATGACCACGATGCACCGCAGCGACCTGGGCTCGCCGTCGCAAAGGTCGACCGTCAGTCCTTCTTGCCGCGCGCCTTAGGGCCCCTTCGGCGGGCAGGTCTGCGACGACGCGCCGCCTCGCTCTCGGATCTCGTGAAGGCGGCGAGCGCCTCCGGGGAGTCCCGGCGATCGAAGGCAGCCAGCGCTGGATCTTCTGTCTGCCGCATCCACTTGCGCAAGCGGTCACGCATGCGCATCTGCGCCTGCGCATGCTGCTCGCGCCCCGCGAGGTTGTCGAGCGCGTCCGGGTCGCGTTCTAGGTCGTAGAGTTCCTCGACCGTGCGGTGCAGGAACAGGTCGACGCGCCCGCGGATGCGTGAATCGGTCGACGCCGCTGCGCGCATCGCCCGCATCGTTCGACCGTTCTGGGATTCGTTGCGAAAGACGGTCTTGCCGTCGGCCCACGTGTTGAACACATAGAGGTAGCGTTCGGTGACCACGGCCCGCATCGGATAGGCACGAGCTCCCGACGTCGCGTGGAACTGGGTAAAGACGGCGTCGCGCCCTGGCTCCTTCTCACCTTTGAGCAGCGTAGCGAAGGTTGTGCCATCGATTCCCTCAGGCACCGCCACGCCGGCGATCTCCAGGAGCGTCGGCAGTAGGTCGATCCCAGCCACGAAGTGATCGCGGTCTTCCTCCCCTGCCTTCACACGCTCCGGCCAGCGCACGATCAGCGGGGTCCGCGTGCTGTGCAGGTAGCAGTTGGTCTTGGCGAATGGCAGGGCCATCCCGTGGTCCGACAGGAAGACGACGACCGTCGACTCCGCAAGCCCGGAGTCCTCGAGCGCACCTAGCAACGCCCCAACCGTGTCGTCACACCGACGCACGGAGCTCATGTACTCGGCGATCTCGCGGCGTACCGCCGGGAGGTCGGCGAGGAAGCCCGGCACCTTGATCTCCTCGGGCGAGAAGCCTCGCGACGGTCGCGCCGCGCCCTCGCCCTTGGCATAGACGATCTTGCGATCATTGCCGTTGAACGGGCGATGTGGATCGTGCGAGTTGGCCATCAGGAAGAACGGCCGCTTGGCCTGCGCCGCCCCCTTGAAGAACTTCCCAGCACGCTCGGCGTAGAGCTTGGGGTTGCGACCTTGGCCGAGGTCCTTCTGGTCGTAGGCGTAGTCCCAGCGGAAGCTCGCGTAGGGAGTCGAGTGCTTCACCTTCCCGAGGATCCCGACGCGATAGCCGGCCTCGCGCAGCAGGCCCGGCAGGATCGGCACGTTCTTCTTGGTCAGCTTGTGGAACCCATGTCCGCCCGAGCGATGCGGGTAGCGGCCGGTCATCCACACAGCTCGACACGGCTGGCACACGGCAATCGTCACGTGAGCGCGAGTGAAACGCATCCCCTCTTTGGCGAGGCGGTCGATGTTCGGCGTCGTGCCGGCGACAGTGGACCCGAAGGCTCCAACCGAGTCGCAGTTGAGATCATCTGCCGTGATCAGCAGCAGGTTGGGGCGTTGCACCCCCACCGTCTGCGCTGGCGCTGCTAGCACGGCGACGACGAAGAACCCGAGGAGCGAGTGCATTGCGCTCAGTATCCCACGTCGCTGCAATGGCCGCATGCGCATCTTGACGATCGCCGCCGCGCTGGCGCTCTCCGCCGCCGCCCAGGCACAGAGGCCCAACGTCGTCTACATCATGGCCGACGACCTCGGTTACCGGGAGCTCGGCAGCTACGGCCAGACCAAGATCAGGACACCCCACCTCGACAAGCTCGCCGCTGCTGGCATGCGCTTCATGCACCACTACACGAGCGCACCCGTCTGCGCGCCGGCTCGCTGCAGCCTGATGACCGGCGAGCACGGCGGGCACGCCCTCGTCCGCGACAACTTCCGCGTCGGAACCTGGGAGAGCCACGAGGGCCAGCTGCCGCTTGCAGCCGGGACACAAACCGTTGCCACGCTGTTCAAGGAACGCGACTACGCGACGGGTGCATTCGGCAAATGGGGCCTCGGCGGGCCAGAATCTACCGGCCATCCACTGCGCCAGGGCTTCGACCGCTTCTTCGGCTACCTCTGCCAGCGCCATGCCCACAACTACTACCCACGCTACCTGGTCGATGACCACAGCAAGCACGTGCTCGAGGGCAACGACCGCGGCGTTACCGGCAAGCAGTACGCACCGGCGCTGATCGCCGACGAACTGCTCCGTTTCGTGCGCGCCCAGCACGAGGCGAAGAAGCCGTTCTTCGTCTACTACGCAGCGGTCATCCCGCACCTCGCGCTGCAGGTGCCTGACGCCGAACTGGCAGCCTATGACTTCGACGACAAGCCGTACACCGGCAAGTCCTACCAGCCACATCCACGACCGAAGGCGGCCTATGCGGCCATGATCACCTACCTCGACAAGCAGGTCGGCCGGCTCGTGGCCTTGCTCGAAGAACTGCATCTCACTGACGACACGCTCGTCGTGTTCACCTCGGACAACGGCACGACACACCTGGGCAAGCAAGTCGACTACGAGTTCTTCAAGAGCGTCGGCGAACTGCGCGGCCTCAAAGGGAGCGTCTACGAGGGCGGTATCCGCGTTCCGATGATCGCCACGTGGCCGGGGCACATCAAAGCGGGGACGAGCAGCGACCACCTGTCGGCCCACTACGACGTGCTCGCGACGGTCGCGGATCTGCTCGACGTCGACGCCAAACCGAATGACGGCGTCAGCTTCCTGCCGACCCTGCTCGACAAGGGCGAGCAAGAGTCACACAACGCCCTGGTCTGGGACTTCGCGGGTTACGGCGGCCAGATCGCGTTGCGGCGCGGTCGCTACAAGATCGTCCAGCGCAACCTGCGCAAGAGCAGGACGGCTCATGTCGAGCTCTTCGACTTGGACGAGGACCCTGGCGAAACGCGGGACCTGGCCAGCGAGCAGCCGGACCTCGCAAAGGAGCTACACGACCTGCTGATCCGGTCGCGGACCAAACCCACCACGGAGAAGTTCCGCTTCGGCCGCTATGCCCACCGGCGCTAACTTCTAGGAATGGCCAACGAAGGGAAGGGCGCCGTCGTTCTCGCCGTGATCGGCAACGGTTTCCTGACAGTCGTCAAGTTCCTTGCCTTCTTGCTGTCGGGCTCGGGAGCCATGCTGTCGGAAGCGATCCACTCGTTTGCCGACACGAGCAACCAGCTGCTGCTTTGGATCGGCATCCAAAGAAGCGAGCGGCCGGCGACCCCCAACTTCCCCTACGGCTATGGCGTCGAGCGCTACCTGTTCGCGCTGTTGTCGGCGATCGGCATCTTCGTGCTCGGCTGCGGCGTCACGGTCTACCACGGCATCAGCAACCTGCTGCACCCACCCCAGCTGCACCTGAGCGGATGGACCTTCGGCGTGCTGGCGCTGTCGTTCGTGATCGAGGGCTTGGTCCTGCTCAAGGCGCTGCAAAGCGTCAATGCCAGCCGTGGCAAGCAACCGTTCTGGCGCTTCGTCCGGAGCTCGACGGACCCGACGGTTCTTGCCGTCTTGTTCGAAGACCTCGTCGCCTGCCTCGGCGTCCTCGTGGCGAGCCTCGGTCTTGGCCTGGCCGCCATGACCGGCGACCCGATGTGGGACGGGCTGAGTTCGGTCGTGATCGGTCTCATGCTCGGTGCGGTGGCCGTCTGGCTCGGCCTGCGCAACCGCGAACTCATCCTCGGACCGGCAATGCCGGCCGAGCTGCAGCAAGAGGTGCTCGACTTCCTGCTCGCTGAGGAATCAGTGAAGACCGTCCATGAGCTCAAGACCCGCGTCGTCGCAGCCGGTCGCTTCCGCCTCGTCGCCGAGATCGAATACGACAGCGCTGTGCTGGCGAAACAACAGCTGCCTTGGCTACGCGAACGCCTCGACGCAGGCGGCGACCCGGTCACCGTCGCCGAGTCCTTCGGCGCCCACTGCCTCGACGAGCTTGCCCGGGAAGTCGACCGGATAGAGGAGGCCCTCGTCGCGCGCTTTCCCCGCCTGGGCTGGCTCGACCTCGAATCACACTGGGCCGGCGAACGGTGAGACTCTCGCCTCTTGGGCGTTTCGCGGCTTCCTCACAACGGATGGCCCATGACAGGCGACGTCGAGAGCTCCGCGGCGGAGGCGCCGCGGGCTCTCGAGTTTGGTGGTGATTGACGGCTTGGCCGCCGTGCGACAAGCTTTCGCCTCCCATCCGGAGAACAGCCTTGACCAGCACCCGCCCAGAGCGCGAACCACACGAGCCCGAGGCGCTCAGCTCCTCGTGGGATGTTGGCCTTACTGAGCTCCGTTCTCAGTTCCCGGACGCACGTGAGGGTGTGTTGTTCTGCGTCTGGAAACTGCGCCAGAACCCCAAGCTCACGCTCAGAGACTTCCGTGCCGAGGCGGCCTTGCGCGGCATCGGGCTCAGCGGACGCTCCCTGCACTCGGCCAGGGTACTGCTCGGTTGGCAGGCGCCCAGCACGCGCCAGACGCCCAAGTCCTCGCCCGCCGCATCCCCGGTCCAGGAGCCGGCAAGCGCAGCGACCCGGCCGGGCGCGGGCAAGAGCCTCGAGGAACGCTTGCGGCACACCCTCACTCAGTTGCGCGAGGAGAGCAGCGCCGATGCAGACCGCCTGCGCGTCGCCATCCGGAAGGCGATTGACGTCCTCGAGCAAGCGCTCGAGGACTGAGTCTCGCCTTCAGTGGCGGAGCCGTCGCGGCACCGCCCGGGTGACCGAGGTAGCGGCCAACTTGAAGATCGACAGCACGTAGCCGTCCTCGCCCAGGTTCTCCGACACTTCGAAGCGACCGCGCACTCGGATCAGCTCGGTGCCGACGTATTCCCACGATTCGCCCTTCTTACCGCGGACTTCGACGACGTCCTGCAGTCGTGGCACACCGCAACACCCCCAAGGATGCCTGGTCAAGACGAAGCTGAGCACGCGGTCCTCGTCCGACTCGTCCCATTCGATCGGGCGCATGAAGCCTTCGAGCGCCAGCGCGCGCCCGTGCAGGCCGCGTACCCGGCCCGGCAGGCCCCGGGTCGGCGGCGCCTTCGGGTCGAACTCCAGCGGGTCTTCCCAGGGCAGGTCGAAGTCCATCAGCCGTTCGAATGGGAAGGGCGGGTAGCCCTGCCAGGAAGCAACGGTGCGCTGCCACGCAAGGTCCTGGAGGCGGCTCGCCGATACGGCCGCCGCAAGAATGACGAAAACTAGAGCGACCAGGGCGAGCGAGCGGGTCCACATCCGACCGCCCAGACTACAGCCCCGAGTCTCCGTCAGCGCGACGCCTCATCGCCCTTTTCCCACGCCTTCTCAGGCTCCGAGTGGAGAGCCCGCTGCAAGACATCGTCGCAGTCATGATCGTGGTCAGGATGGCCTTACTTGGCCACGTGCTGTCAACAGCAGCGGCCGGGTCACACTCGACGCCAAGAAACAACAGTTGACGATGGAACCGCTACCAAAGTTGACGGACGGCCAGATCGCCGCGATCCTCACCTGCACGCGCTGCGCTTGGGGACACCATGCCAACCCGGTCACCGCCGCCACCGTGGAAGACGTGCGCGACGCAAGCAAGAGTCGAAAGTCCCCGTGGACACGAGCGGAACTCGCCAAGCTGAAGACACCATGAAGTCGATCGACAAGACGCCACAGCCCAAGTTTCGTAGGGACTATTGCGACCCCACCTTCTGGATCGACGAGGTGCGCCTCGAGTTCGACCTGGGCGAAGACGAGACCGTCGTGCGCGCGGCGCTAGCTGTGCATCAAAGCGAGGACCACGAAGACGCGTCACCATTCGTCCTGGATGGCGAGAGCCTGGACCTGCGTCGCGTTGCGATCGACGGCACCGAACTGCCAGCCGACCGGTTCGTCGTCGATGACACCTCACTCACGGTGCGCGACGTTCCGAATCGCTTCACCCTCGAGACCACTGTGGCCATCAAGCCTCAGGACAACACCCAACTCATGGGGCTCTACAAGGTCGATGGCCTGTTCTGCACCCAGTGCGAGGCCGAGGGGTTTCGGCGCATCACCTACTTCCTCGACCGGCCCGACGTGATGGCGCGCTACCGCGTCAAGATCAACGCCGACAAGGAGCGCTACCCGGTGCTGTTGTCGAACGGCAACCGACTCGCGACCGGCGACGGGGATGACGGTCAACACTGGGTCGAGTGGGAAGATCCCTTTCCCAAGCCCGCCTACCTGTTCGCGCTCGTCGGCGGTGATCTGAAGTGTCACGACGGGACGCACCGCACGATGTCCGGCCGCGATGTCCGCCTCGAGATCTGGGTCGAAGCCCAGAACATCGACAAATGCGAGCACGCACTTGCCTCGCTGCGGAAGTCGATGCACTGGGACGAGGAGACCTTCGGTCTCGAGTACGACCTCGACCTCTACATGATCGTCGCGACCAACGACTTCAACATGGGCGCGATGGAGAACAAGGGGTTGAACATCTTCAACTCCAAGTTCGTGCTCGCCCGTCCCGACACGGCGACGGATGACAACTACGAACAGATCGAAGGGGTCATCGCCCACGAGTACTTCCACAACTGGACTGGCAACCGCGTCACCTGCCGTGACTGGTTCCAGCTGACGCTCAAGGAAGGGCTCACCGTATTCCGCGACCAGCAGTTCTCGATGGACGTCCAGTCCGCGGCAGTCAAGCGCATCCAGGACGTCAAGACGCTGCGCATGCACCAGTTCCCGGAAGACGCCGGACCGATGGCACACCCGATCCGTCCCGAGTCGTACATCGAGATGAACAACTTCTACACAGCCACGGTGTACGAGAAGGGCGCCGAGGTCGTGCGGATGTACCAGACCCTGCTCGGGCGCGAGGGCTTCCGTAAGGGCATGAACCTCTACTTCGAGCGGCACGACGGCCAAGCCGTCACCTGCGACGACTTCCGCGCCGCCATGGCCGACGCCAATGGCGCCGACCTCGATAAGTTCGAGCAGTGGTACCTGCAAGCCGGCACACCGACGATCAAGGCGGACGGACACTGGGACGAGGCGGCGGCCGAGTATCGACTCACGCTGCAGCAGTCCTTCCCGGCGATCGCGGACTCCGAGCAACGACCGGCACTCCTACCCGTAGCTCTCGCCCTGCTCGCGCCCGACGGCCAAGAACTGCAGGCGCCGCATGTGCTGCAACTGCGCGACGCCGAGCAGAGCTTCACGATCAGCAATGTCACGACGCGACCGGTCGCATCGTTGTTGCGCAACTTTTCGGCGCCGGCGCACCTCGACTTCGAACGCAGTCGCGACGAACTGGCCTTCCTGCTCGCACACGACACGGATCCGTTCAACCGTTGGGACGCAGGCCAGACGCTCGCCGCGAGCCTGCTGCTCGACCTCGCTAACAAGCACCGCGCCGGCCAGGACCTCGTGCTCGACCCACTGCTGCCAGAGGCGCTGCGTCGAGTGTTGCTCGACGAGACCCTGGACGGATCGTTCAAGCAGTTAGCACTCGAGCTGCCCGAGGAGAGGATCCTCGTGCAGTCGCAAGGGACATGGGACGTCGACGCCGTGCACGCTGCCCGCGAGTTCGCACGCCGCGAGATCGCCAACCTCCTCCGCGATGACCTGCTGTCGGTCTACGAGTCCGCCCGCGTGCACGAGCCGTACGCCTTCGAACGCAGCCAGATCGATGCGCGGCGCCTGGCCAGGGCAACGCTCGGCTACCTCGCCGCCCTCGCCGAGCCCGACACCAACACGCTCCTCATCCAGCAGTTCGACAGCGCCGACAACATGACCAACCAATGGGCGGCACTCGAGCTCTTGACCGACATCGATTGCCCGGAGCGGCAACAGGCCATCGACGCCTTCTACGAGCGCTGGAAGGACGAGCCGCTCGTCGTCGACAAGTGGTTCACGGTGCAGGCACTCTCGACCTTGCCCGGCGCCGCCACACGCGTGCGTGAGCTGACGACGCACCCCGACTTCACTCTCGACAATCCCAACCGCGCCCGGTCACTCCTCGGCGCGTTCGCCATACTCAACCAGGTGCGCTTCCACGAAGCCGACGGCACCGGCTACACTCTCGTCGTCGACCAGTTGCTAGACCTGGACTCAATCAACCCGCAGGTCGCGTCACGCCTCGTCTCCGCGTTCAACCACTGGAAGAAGCTGGACAGCGGACGACAAGACCTCATGCGCGCGCAACTGGAACGGGTCGCGGCCAAGCCCAACCTCTCGAAGGACGTGTACGAGATCGTCGGCCGTGCGCTCGGGCGGGTGTAGCTAGCCCTGCAGCGGCTGCTGCGCGCGACCCACACGTTTCGACCACAAGCAGCGAGCCCTGATCCTCTCGCCAAAGCCATTCCCCGACCATCCCCCTGCCTGCCCGAGCAACAAGGCTGTGCCCCCGACCGCGACCAGAGTCCCGAGGATCGCCATGGGCCCCGGCCGCGCCCCGTAGGCGACGCGCGCGATCGGCAGCATGATGACGGGAACGAGCGACAGCAGCGTCTGGGCGACAGCGACGTCTGCCTTCGCGAAGGCGACCTGACTGAGCCAGACGCCGACCGTCGGCCCGAGGACGACCGCGACCAACACGAGTCGCATCGCCTGCCGGTCGCGCAACCCGGCGACGAGGGCGCGTCCCCGCCCGGCGACGACGCCGAGCACGAGCGCAGCCACCGCCGCGGCGCCGACTCGAATCACGGTCGCACCAAAGGCGTCGACCGCCTGGATGCTGCCTTCGTACATGCCGAGCTTCGACAGCACACCACCGCCGGCCTGGCCGAGCGCACCAAGGAGACCCGTGACGATCGCCAAGCGTCGCTGCTCGGGTGACAAGTCTGCTCGCCATTCGTCGCGGCCACGCCGCTCCTGAATGACGGCAACGACACCGGTCATCGTAACTGCCATCCCGGCCAAGGCAGCCGGCCCAAGCACCTCGCCGATGAAAAGCCAACCCAGAACTCCGGCCATGGCGGGCGACGTCGCCATCAAGAGCGCCGCGAGTCGAGGTCCGATCGCGACGGAGCAGTGGAAGAGGCAGAGGTCGCCCAACGTCAGCCCGACGATGCCCGACGCTACGAGCAGCACCATTCCTCGGTCCGAGACCTCGGGGAAGGCGGTGCCCGCCACCCCAAGATGCAAGACGAGCAGAAGCACGGACGCGATCGAGAGCCGGATCTCGTTGACCGTCGCAGAACCGATGCGGCGCCCCGCGGTCGCGAACAACAAGCCACCGAACGCCCATAGCAGGGCCGCGCCAATCGCCGCAGCTTCTCCCTCGAACCTCACCGAGGGGTCATAGCGCGCTCGCCCCTCGCTTGCCCCGCAAGTTCCTGAAACGCCAAGCGCGGCTCCACGACACCGATCAGGCAAGCTGCTATCATGCTTTTCCGTCTCTCTCCCACCCCAGCCAGGTGCCCCGATGAGCGCAAGCCTCTCGCCGTCGATCGTCCTCTCGCTCCTCCTGACCGCCAGCGTCGTGGCGCAGGACCCGGTGATCGTCCAGGCCACGATCAACTCGACCACGAGCGAGCCGGAGGTGGCGCGCTCGATGCTGGCGAACCAGAAGGGGCTCGCCATCACCGCCGATGGCCGGCTCTGGAGTCTCGTCTACTGGTCGGACGGTTCCTGGAAAGCCAGCAACCCCAACAAGCTGGACCCTCAGCGCAACCTGAGCCGCCACCTGCTCGTGTGCATGTCGAAAGACGGCGGCAAGTCGTGGAGCCGCATCAGCGAAGCACGCACGACGGGTGAAGGCTACGGGTCGCTCGTCGTCGACCCCGACGGCTACACACTGCACATCGTGTGGTATGCCTGGAACGGCAAGAAGACGACGGCGAACTGGTACAACAGCGTGTTTTATGCACCCTACGACACGCGCCGGGGCCAGTGGATCGGCAGCGACCAGGTGCTCGTGGCCGGCTCGGATCCGCGCACCCAAACATACTCGCTACCGGACATCGCGATCACGACCTCGGGCGTGATCGGCGTCGTCTTCGTCTGCGCGCGCGGCGTACCGACGGGTTGGGTCGGCGCCGGTGGCTCCTGGAACGCTGGCCTGCTCTGGTTCAAGAACTCCAAGTGGAGTGTGCCGCACCGTGTCAACGTTGGATCCACCGGCGTGTCGCCGAACATCCACGCACACGGTGACAACCTTCACCTGTCCTACCGCGTCGCGATCGGCGGCTACGGAATCTGCTACCGCCGCTTCGACACGTTGACCGAGAAGTTCGGCGCCGAAGGCGAGCTCCCGGTCGTGCCAGATCCGAGCAACCCGAAGGCGAACATTCCCAACCTTCGCGCCAACAACGTCAGTCACTGCGCAGTGCAGCCGAACGGTGACGTCTACGTCTTCTATGTAACGGCGACGGCGGTGGCCTCCGGCGGCAGGCACTGGTTCGTCTACTCCAAGAGCGGCGCCAACAAGTTCAGCGCGCCGATGCAGATCGACGACGACACGGGGATGGGCTGGGGCAACAACACCTATCGCTTCCACAACCTGGCCCGCACTGGCAGTGGCGTCGTGGTGGCCGTCTACAGCAAGCTCGTCGAGAAGAACCGTCACCTGTACGCACGCTTGCTGACCCCGACCGGAACGCTACCTCCCTACCCGGCGCCGGCGATCAAGCTGCAGACCGGGACCGCGGACAACCAGTTCCAACAACTGTCAGGCTACCGCGACCAGCGCGGCCTCACGGATCAGTGGGTGACCTACTCCGACCTGCGGCCGTTCGGCCCGCTGACCGGCGGAGCGGCCCGCCTCAACGGTACGCTCTCGGGTGTCGGTGTCTTCAAGGGGATCGGCTGCGCCGGCAACCTCAAGGCCCAGCCAGAGCTGGTGGCGACTGCGCTACCAGCCATCGGCAAGAACCTCGGCATGCGCCTGCAGAGCCTGCCGGCGAACGCGCCAGGCATCCTGTTCCTGGGTCTCGACGACAAGAAGCTCTTGGGCGTGATCCCCCTGCCCTTCGAACTCGTGCCCTTTGGCATGCCGGGCTGCTTCCTGAGCCAGGACGTGCCGATCACCATCGGCTTTGCAGCCGACGCCTCGGGCACGCTCAACCTGGCAGCGCCACTGCCCAACGACCCGAACTTCATCGGTGTGCCGCTCTTCTGGCAGGCCTTCGTCATCGCGGTCGGCGCCAACGCCGGCAACGCCGTGCTGACGAACGGGCTCAGCCTCGTCGCCCGATGACGCACGGCTGACCAAACATCGCCTCCGTCAGCTCTCGATCGAGTCGCCGCAGGCCTGCTCGACGCGTCCGGTTCATGCTTCGGCACCGAGGGTGATGGTCGATCCTTCCGCGGACGAGCACCCGGTCGGGTCATCAGCGCATTTTTGGGTGACGCTACTGGGCGCGTGCATCTTCTTGGCAGTGGCCTATCTGCATCCAAGAGGCAGGCAAGCGGGCTTGGCGACCGCGGCCTTCAGCCACGTCGTCAGAGGCATCCTCATTCTCACCTTCCTCATGGTGTGTTTGGCGATAGACGGGGTCGGGAGGCTCCGCCACGGTCCGCTCCGGCGCGAGCCTCAACCCCGGTCTCCCGAGGATGGACTTCGTCCACTTGGGGCAGGAAAGGGCAGTTGAGGATCATCGCGCCCGCCAGCCTCAGGCGCGTCCTAGCTCACCGCGCGATCCGCTCGTAGACCTCGAGCGACCGGCGGGCGATCTCGACATCGGTGAGGTTCTCCTCGACGAAGCGCCGCGCCGAGGCACCGGTGCGTGCCCGCAGATCCGTATCGTCGAGCATGCGCTCGAGTGCCGCGACGAAGGCCGGTGCGTCGTCGTTGCGCGCCAACAGCCCCCGGTCGTCGTGCTCGATCAGCTCCGGCATGCCGCCGCAGTCCGACGACACGATCGCGCGGCCCGCCGACATCGCCTCGATGCACGAGTACGGACAGTTCTCCCACAGGCTCGGGATCAAGAAGATGTCGATGTGCTTCAACACCGCGCGCACCTCGGGCAGCGTCAGCTGACCTAGGTAGTGGAAACGGTCTTCCAGCCCGTTCTCCTTGATGAAGGGCAGGATCTCTCGCTCCATGTAGCCGAACAGATCGTTGCCAGCGATCACGAAGTGCGCGTTCGGGTACTTCGCCATGACCTCGAAACACATCTCTTTCAGCAGGTGCACGCCCTTGCGTTCCTCGAGGCGGTTGGCGAAGAACACCTTCGTGCCACCGGGCTGCAGGTTGAAGCGCTCGCCCACGTCGATGCCGTCGTCACGATCGAAGAGATCCAGGTCGATGCCATTTCGCACCACGTCAATGTGCTCGTGCACGGGCAGCTTGACGGTGACTTCGTCGGCCAGGAACTGACTACACGAGGTGCGCGCCGTCGCCTGCTTGATCGCGATCTGCTCGATGAAGGCCGTCAGCTCTCGGTCAAGCCGCGGCACCTGATACATCTCCATGATCAGCCGCGCCGGACTGTGGAACTTGACCACCGACGGCACATCACAGAGCGTCGACACGACCATGCCGTCAGCGCCGCACTCAGGGAACTCGACCACGTCGAGCTTCTCCTGCTGCAGCGCCTTGGCGAGCATGTGGTGCGAGTGATAGGCGGCCTGGATGCGGTTCGCGGCCCACCACGACTGGGTGCGCCGTAGCGGGTCGAGCATGCGGTCGAGCCAGCCCTCGCGCTTGTAGCGCGTGACGCGGACACCGTCGTGCTCGCTCTCGGAGCCGCCGTTCTCGGTCGACCCTGCGAACACGTGCACGTCGTGTCCGAGCTTGGCCAAACCACGGGCCTGGTACCAGGAGTAGGTGCCGATCCCGCCAAAGCCTGTCTCTGGCGGGTACTCGTAAGACAAAAGGCCTATTCTCATCTGCTCGATACCATGCCGTTGGGGAACCTCCGCCCCAAGACGGAACTATGGACGCACACGCCCTACTCGAACCACTTGCCCGCCTGCATGACCTCATCGGCCAAGGTGTCGTCACAGCCTGCGCATCGCGCGAAACCCGCGATCTGGCCGCAGTCGCGAGCGATGAAGAAGGTGACACGATCTACGAGATCGACCGTGTCAGCGAGGCCGAACTGTTGGCCGGGGTCGCCGAACTGGCAGCACTGGCCCCCATCGTGCTCGTCGCCGAAGGCATCGGCGAGCGCGTGCTTCCCGACGGCACGGCGCCGGATGCTGCCGTGTGGCGGGTCATCGTCGACCCGATCGACGGCACGCGCGGCCTCATGTACCAGAAGCGCAGCGGCTGGATCCTGACAGCGGTGGCACCCGAGCGCGGCCCGGCGACGCGCCTGAGTGATGTTGTGCTCGCTGTACAGACCGAGATCCCGCTCCTCAAGCAGCACCTCTACGACCGGCTGTGGGCAGTGCGCGGCGACGGCGCCCACGGCGAACGCCACAACCGTCTGACTGGCACGTCGGAGGCGCTCGCGCTTCGCCCTTCCACGGCGACCGACCTCGCGCACGGTTTCGGCCAGGTCGCGCGCTTCTTTCCCGGCGGCCGCGACGTACTAGCTGCGATCGATGACGAGATCGCTGCCGTCACCGCTGGTGAGGCGGCACCAGGCAAGGCACGCTGCTACGAGGATCAGTACGTGTCGTCGGCCGGCCAACTCTACGAGTTGATCGTCGGCCACGATCGCTTCGTCGCCGACCTGCGGCCGCTGCTGCGCAAGGTGACAGCGGCGCGCGGCGAACATCCGGGCATCTGCAGCCATCCTTACGACCTCGCGACGGCGTTGATCGCCGAGGAAGCAGGCGTCGTCCTCACCGACCCGCGCGGCGGTGCGCTGGACTTTCCGCTCGACCTCGACACAGACGTCGGCTGGGTCGGCTATGCGAACGATGCGCTACGCCGGCTGATCGAGCCGGTCCTTCACGACTCGCTCATCCGTCGAAACCTCCTGGGACCCCCAAGCAGCTCCCAAGAAGACTGAGACCTCTGGACGTCGTCCCCGAGGTCCTCAAGTCGCGCCAGATGAAACGGCCGACGGTCTCACTCATCCTCGTCTTCTCGTCCTGACACGTCGCCCGCAGCGGCTCCTGGAGGCCGTGCTGAAGAACTTCTCTCCAGGCGGTGCTCCAACGCGACGGAGTTGATGCAGTATCGATCGCCCGACGGCGCCGGCCCATCTGGAAACACATGCCCCAAATGGGCATCGCAGCGAGCGCACCGGACCTCGGTCCGGACCATGCCCTGTGTCGAGTCGGACCTCAGCTTCACGTGGTCGGGGTCGAGCGGGGCCACGAAGCTCGGCCACCCGGAGCCCGAGTCGAACTTCTCCCCAGAGCCGAAGAGGGTCTGCCCGCAGCAGACGCACAGGTAAGCGCCAACGGCCTTGTGATCGCAATAGTCACCGGAGAAGGGTCGCTCCGTCCCCCCGCGCCGAGTGACTTCGAACTGCTCAGGGGTCAGTTCGCGGCGCCACTCCTCATCACTTCGCTCGAGCTTGTCCACCAGTCCGCAAGTCACCATAGCGCCGAGGCGATCCGACAAGGGGACTCGCCCCTGCCACCGGGCCGCGTAATCTCACCGATGCCTCGCTCGTCACCCCGCAGTAGCGGAAGAGCCACCTATCGATTCTTGTGGCGTAGCACTTCGAGTGCCTTCAACTTCTCGTTGTAGGCGCGAGAAATCGCCCGGCGGGGCATCATGCCGAGCAAGTGTTGCGGGTCGTCGTCGGCGACGACGGGGAGTTCGTCGAGGTGCTTGATATTGAACGTCGTCAACGCGGTGTGCAGATCGTCGTCCGGGCTCAGAGTGATGGGCGTATCCACCATCAAGTCGGCGGCGATGGCGATCCCGTGGAGCGCATCGTCGTACGTGTACTCCCGGACGTCGTGCGCCGAGAAGATGCCGACGAAACGGCCTTCCTGGTCGAGCACAGGGAAGTAGTCATCGTGGCTGCGAGCAACGATCTTGACGATCTCGCTCAGCGGCGCGTTCTCGGCGACGGTAGTCATGAGACTCGCCGCTTCCTCCCGTTCGAACACATCGGAGACGAACATCTTCTCCAGCAACGGTGTCAGAAACTCGCCACGGTGCGCGCTTGATTGGGTGCGGTTGTCGACCTGCTTCTCGTAGATGGTCCAGCGCGAGCTCAAGATGAACGTGAGCGCGCAGACCCACATGGCAGGCAGCAGCAGCTCGTAGGATCCGGTCATCTCGCTGACCATGATGATGGTCGAGATCGGCGTCTTGGCCGCCCCGGCGAAGAAGCCGCACATCCCGACCACCATGAAGCACGCCGGATTGGTCACCCACCCGGCCTGCTGCCCAATGATGCCGACCGCGCCACCGACACCGCCGCCGATCACCATGCTCGGGCCGAAGACCCCGCCCGAGCCGCCGCTCGAGATGGTCAGCGCCGTCGTCACGATCTTGCCGAGCGCCACCATCAGCAGCAGCTGCGCACCGGCCGACCCCGTGATCTTGCCATCGAACGTCTCCTGCAGGACGCCGTAGCCGTAAGACAGGACCGAGAGCACGTTCTCGTCGCCGTTGTAGGACCAAAGCGCGAGAGCAACCGCGCCAGTCAGCCCACCGCCGATGGCAGCCTTCGCGGTGCGTGGCCCGGGCAGGCGCGCGAACAGACGCTCGACGCCGTAGAACACCTTGATGTTCATGAAGACGGCGGGCACGAGCACGAGCGCAAGCACCGTGTATGGCAAGAGCTCCTCGACCCGCGTGAACGTGAAGCCCTCGGAGAGTCGAAACAACGTCCCGAAGTCGCCGTGCCACCCGCAGAACCCGCAGTAGGCCACGGCCGACGCGATGAAAGACGGCATCACGACGTCGGACTCGAACTCCGACTCGCGATACAGGATCTCCGCTGCGAACAACGCTCCGGCAAGCGGTGCACGGAAGATCGAACCCACTCCGGCACCCATCCCAGCGGCCAAGAGAATCCGGCGATGACGCACTGTCAGATTCAGGACACGCCCGAGGAAGGAGCCGAAACCGGCGCCGATCTGGGCAATCGGCCCCTCGCGGCCGCCGCTGCCGCCCGTGCCGAGTGACAGCGCCGTGGCCAGCGCCTTGATGAACGGAACCCGCGTGCGCACGAGACCGTCCTTGTTGTGGTAGGCGTCGATGACCGCGTCGGTCCCGTGCCCGGCCGCTTCGGGGGCAAACCTCGCCAGCCACCCGCTGCAGAAACCACCGAGGGCCGGTACCAGGATGAGCGCAACTCCGACCCACAAGGTCAGGTCCAGCTGTTCGCCATGCACGAGGAACAGCGGCACCTCGCCCGCTGGCTCGGTCGCTTCGTAGCCAACGCCGACGGTGAGGGCGACATGAGCAACGATCCGGCTCAGATAGTCGAAAAGCACCGCGGCCATACCGGCAGCCAAGCCGACGATCGCGGCAAGGCCATACATGGACCCAGTGCTCTTCCAGACGACCCGTCCCATCCCGAGACGCTAGCGGGCTGTTGCGACGCGAGATACCGACAAGTCTCAAACCGCCACCAAGGTATGATCCACGCCAAGCATGTCCCGGGTCGCTCTCGTTACCGGCGGCGCGCGCGGGATCGGTCGCGCCACCGTCCGTGCACTCGCCGCCGACGGTTGGTCAGTGGCCTTCTCCTACCGCACGGCGGAGGACGAGGCGCGCCAGCTCCACGACGAGCTCCGGTCCCTGGACGCGCCGGTGCTGACCACCCGGTGCGATGCGTCGAGCCATGAAGCCTGTGCCGAGTTGGTCGAGCGAGTCGTTTCCGACCTCGGTCCGATCCACGCCCTCGTCAACTGCATTGGTGCCTATCGCAGCGTACCGCTGCTGGAGGAAACCGTTGCGGGCTGGCACGGCATGCTCGACCACAACCTGCACCCGGTCTTCTACCTTTGCCGGCTAGTCGTGCGACCCATGATCGAAGCCGGCGGCGGACGCATCATCAACTTCAGCATCGCGCACGCCGACCGCGCCGCGGGTCAGACGCGGATCACGGCGCACTACGCGGCCAAGGTCGGGGTCCTCGTCCTGACGCGATCGTTTGCCAAGGAGGTCGCACGGCACGCCATCACGGTAAATGCGATCTCTCCAGGCTTCTTGGATAGCGGCGGGATGCCGGCCGACGAACTCGAGCAACTGGCCGTCAGCATTCCGGCAGGCCACGTCGGGACGCCAAGCGATGCGGTCGGTGCAGTGCGCTTTCTGCTGTCGGATGCGGCCTCCTACGTCAACGGCGCACACCTCCAAGTAAGCGGGGGTTGGGGCACATAGCTAACGTCCCCATCGCCGTCGGCGAACAGACTCCAGAAGCCAAGCCCCCGAGAAGGCCCAGAAAAAGAACAAGGGGCGCTCGAGGATCGATCCGCAGGCAACGCAAGTGCCCGAAGGGCAGGAGCGTTGCCCCCTCACGCACCGGGGCCGATGATGCCCCCCTCATGCCCCCACACCCCCTCTCGCGCCGTCGGTTTCTCTCTCACATTGGCGTCGGTGCGGTCGGCGTTGGGCCGCTCCTGCGCGCATCGGGGCGCCCGCCCGTGTTGGACCGCGTCGCGCTCGGCATCGTTGGGGTCGGCAGCTTGGGTGGTGGCGGACACCACCTGGGTCGTTGCCTTCGGATGAACGACATCGATGTGCTCGCGGTGTGCGACGCCGACTCGCAACGGGTCGACAGAGCGGTCGCCAAGACGAACGGGCGCGCGCAGGGCTACCGGGACTTTCGCAGGCTGCTCGAGCGATCGGACCTCGACGCGGTTCTCGTCGTGACCCCGGATCACTGGCATGCGCTACACGCGGTGCATGCGTGTGAGGCGGGCTTCGACGTGTATTGCGAGAAGCCGCTCTCCTTGACGGTCGCCGGCGGAAGAGAGATGGCGAATGCGGCGCGGCGCTACGGCACCGTCTTCCAGGTCGGGACCCAACAGCGCTCGGACAAGCGCTTCCGCTGGGCATGCGAACTCGTGCGCAACGGCGAACTGGGCAAGATCCGCGAAGTCCGCGTCTGCATCGGGCGCGGACCCGAGGCAGCGCCCATGCCGAACGCGACACCACCAACCCAACTGGACTGGAACATGTGGCTCGGCCCGGCGCCAGCCGTTCCCTACAACCAGCGCCGCAGCCACTACACCTTCCGTTGGTTCTGGGACTACTCGGGCGGGAAGATGACCGACTGGGGCGCACACCACCACGACATCGCACAGTGGGCCCTCGACATGGAAGGGTCCGGACCGCGCGAGGTCGAGGCCGAGGGCGTCTGGCCCCAGGGCAACGCCTACGAGACGCCGGTCGATTTCAAGGTGCGCTACGTCTACGACAACGGCGTCGTCATGAACACGGTGTCCAAGGGCGAGAACGGCATCACCTTCGTGGGCGAACGCGGGGAGCTCTTCGTCAGCCGGGGCAAGATAAGCGCGACGGCGAAGGAACTCCTCGACAAGAAGGTCGGCACGATGCCGATCCAGCTCTACGAGAGCACGAACCATCACGCGAACTTCGTGCAGTGCATCAAGGAGCGACGCGATCCGGCCAGCAATGTCGATGCAGCCCACCGCACGGCAACGGTGTGCCACATCGGCAACATCGCGATGCGGGTCGGTCGCAAGCTCAGCTGGGATCCGGAGGCGGAGCGTTTCACCGGCGATGATGCAGCCAACCGCCTCTTGGCCAAGCCGATGCGTCGGCCGTGGAGCCTGTGAGATGAGGCCACTCACCACCGCATGCTTGGCGCTGCTCGCGCTGGCCGGATGTCACAACCAGCTCCGGCCGTTCTCGACAGTCGAGGCTTCAGAGGTCACTGCGCGCAGAGCCGCCATCCGCAAGTTAGCCCTGACCACCACCGGCACACCTGCGTGCCTCGAGCTCGACGCCTTGCTCGACGACGCGGTGCTGGCCGGCGACGTGTTGTTCGCCCTCGAAAGGATCAGTGACCCCGAGGCTGAACGCATCCTGGTCGACCGCTTGCACCGCGCTTCGGCACTGCCCACATCGGCCATCATTCGTAGTCTCGGTGCGCGACGGGCGGCATCCGCAGTCCCCTCGTTGCTGACCTTCGCCGGCGCACAACGCCATCTGCACGCCGTGATCCCGGCCCTGGCTCGCATCGGCGACGATCGCGCCGAGGACGTGCTACGCGCCGCCCTGCAGAGCGACACTCGCTACGAAGCAGACTGGCTGCGCTTCGTCGAGGGCGTCGCCCGGCGCGACCCAGAGCGGGCGGCCACCCTCTACGTCACGACGACCGAGACCGCGCGTCTGCCACAGACGCGCAGCGCCGCCCTGCTCGGCCTGGTCCGCGTTGACCACGCAGACATCGAACGCGTCGCACTTTTGCAGTTGGCTTCGACCAACGTACGCGAACGCCACCTCTCCCGCGCCCTGCTCGTGCGACGGCCGCCGAGCGGCCTCGCGACGCGTGTCGCCGCGCGCCTTGGCAGCACGACCGCGCCGATGCGCGGCGAGTTGCTGCGCCTCTTGACCGCGCTGCGCTACGTGGGCGCCAGGGAGCTCGTCCTGCGAGAGATCCAGCTCGACCGAGATTCGCGACCCGCCTTCCAACTCCTCCCCTCCTTCGATGGTGACGACATCGCCGAAGCCGCCCTCGGCGGCCTGCGCCATGAACGCCCGGACGTTCGCCGCGCAGCGAACGACGCGGTCCACCAACTCGCCGCGCTCCGCCTGGCCACCGACGACCGAAACGGCGCAAGAGCGCTCGTCGAGGCAACACTGCTGCAACCGGCCAGCGACGCGCTCCTAGGAGAGAGCGTCGACCTGGCCGAGCGCATCGCCGACCCCGTCTTGCTACCACTGCTGCCGACCAACTCCCTGCTGCACCAGAGAGTCCTGAAGGCTCGCCTCGCGATCGCTGCGAACCTCACCGATAAGGCCTCGCGTCTGCGACTACTCGACGAGATCGCACGCGGCTCGACCGACCGTGGCACGCGCACCGGTGCCATCCGTCAACTCAAGAACCTCGGTGCGGACACGAGCCTCTACGCCCGTGCGGCTGGCTTCCTGCCGCGCTGGCACGTGCTCGGCTCCTTCCCGAAGGCCACCGACCCGAAGTCCTTCGAGATGCATCCCTTCGCCGCCGGCCCGACGCTCGACCAACCGTTCGAGGTCCGCGGCAAGCCCAAGCGCTGGAAGCAGCACGAGACCATCGACGCCGACGGACACGTCGACCTCACCTTCCTGCGACCGAACTCGAACGCAGTGGCCTATGCCTTCCTCGAGCTCGACTGGCCCCGCGCCGAGAAGATCACTCTCAAGGTGGGCAGCGACGACGGCGTCGCCCTCTGGGTCAACGGCCAGCTCGCCCACGCCAACTTCACCACACGCGGCATCAGGACCGACAACGACACGGCCAAGACCCACTTCCTCAAGGGCAAGAACCACCTCCTGGTCAAGGTCAGCCAGGGCGGCGGCGGCTGGGAGTTCTGCGTCCGCGTGGCCGACGACAAAGGCAAGCCGATCGACCTCACGAGATGAGGCGGCACGACTCGACTGCCCATAGGGCACGAGAGTGCGCAACAGGGCATCCTTGGCTGAGGATGGCGGCTCGGGGTACAACCTCGTGATGGTGCTGTCCCGCACGAGCTGGTCTGGATGAGCGATCCGAGCGCGACCCGCGTGCAAGCGGGCCGCCGCGTGCCGGTGGTCGCCGCGATCAGCGACATCCTGTCAGGCGTCGACTCCTGGGTCTGGCGGCTTGCTGCCGGTTTCGCCGGGCACGAGCGCTACGACTTCCGCGTGCTTGTCTGCAACCGAGCCCAGCCGCGCATCGGCGCCGCTGGCCACGCGCCATCAGCGCGGCAGGTGGCCAAGTTTCTGGACGCCGCGGCGCCGTGCGTCTTGTTGCCGAACTACGCCTGGCCCGCGCTGCGCGCCGTCGCACGACGCCCGGCCGCTTTACCCCGCATCTCGGTCATAGCCTACTGCCACGCCGACAGCGCCGAGGAGTACTACCATCCGCTCCAGTGGTACGAGCCGATCGTCGATCACTTCGTGGCCGTCAGTGACGCGTGCCGCTCGGGCGTGCAGCAGCGCATTCCATCGCGCGCCGACGACGTCGCCCTCCTGCCCTACGGCGTCGAGCGCGGCAGGCCACGCGACGCCCCACCGGCGGCTGCACCCCTGCGCGTCCTCTACGCCGGCCGCCTGCAACAAGAGCAGAAGCGGGCGCTCGACCTCGTTCCGCTCTGCGCCCGCCTCCACAACCGTGGCGTCGACATTCGTCTGACCATCGCTGGCGACGGCACCGAGCGAGCTGCGCTCGCGTCGGGGCTGGCACGACTGGCAGTCAACGTCAACTTTCTCGGCACGTTGCCGCACGATGCGATGGCCGAGCTGTACCGCCAGCAGGACGTCCTCGTGCTGGTCTCGGACTTCGAGGGAACAAGCAACAGCCTCCTCGAAGCGATGGCGAACGGCGTAGTTCCGGTCGTGACACGGACACAAAGCGGCGTACCCGACGTCGTGCGGGACAGGAAGAATGGCTGCATCGTCGACATCGGGGACATGGAGGCGATGGCCGCAGCGATCGCCGAGCTTGCGGGAGATCGGGCCCAACTGCGACACCTGCAAGCCAGTGCCTCCAAGACCGCGGGCACGCACTCGATCGAGGGCAATGTCGCCACGCTGACGCAGATCTTCGATACCGCGCTCGAGCAAGCGCCACGCACCTGGCCGGCCGGGCGGTCGGTGCACCCAGAGCTGCCAGTCAAGGAAGGCGTGTTCGTGCCGCGGCGTTTGCGCCAACTGCGCGACTTCGTCCGCCGCAGGCTGGATCTCGGGTAGGCGCTCAGAACAAACCTTGGAAGTCACGCTCCACGCGACTACGTTCGGCCAGTTGGCCCGCACGCGCATTCTCCTCGTCACGCATCGCTACCCACCGCACCACACCGCGGGCGTCGAGCAGTACGCCCGGCAGATCGCGCTGGCCCTGCATGGTCGAGCCGAGGTCGTCGTCGCCACGACGCGCAAGATCATCTCGCTGCCGACCGGCACGATTCGGCGCCGCATCGCCGATGGGCTGCCGGTCATCGAAGTAGCCAACAACCTCGTCTACGAGCAGATCGACGAGGCCTGGAACAACCAGAAGATGGAAGCGGCCTTCGCGACCATCCTCGACGAGACGAAGCCCGATCTCGTGCACTTCCAGCACCTGCTGAACTGGTCGGCAGGGTGCCTACCCATCGCGCGCGAGCGTGAACTGCCGGTCTTTGTGACCCTGCACGACTACTGGCTCATGTGCTTTCGCTTCGGCCAGATGGTCGACCACCTCAATCGCACGTGCCCCGCCCCCTCGCGCACGATCTGTGCCCCGTGCATGGCACAGACAAAGTTCCGGCAACCGGACACGGCGCGGCCGTGGGTTAGCCGTCTCATCGCGTTCCGCCGGCTGACGAAACTGCCGCTGGACGACGTACTCCGCTTTGCGCGGCGCTTCACGCCGGCACCGAAGACCGACAATCGCAATCTGACGCCTGCCGAGGAAAACGAATGGGGCGAGGCCTTCGAGCGTCGTAGCCGCGACCTGCGCGCCGCAGTGGACTCCGCGACACGCCTCCTCACGCCTTCCCGCACCCTGGAAAGGGCCATGATCGCCTGGGGCATCGAGACCGACCGCATCGTGCAGCTGCCCCAGGGCCTCGACCACACACTCTTCGAGGGCGTACCACCCATCCGACGCGCCCCACGCCTGCGCATCGCCTACGTCGGCCAGATCGCACCGCACAAGGGCGTGCATGTGCTGATCGACGCCGTGCAGGCCATGGACCCGGAATCGGTCGAGCTCACGGTGTGCGGATCGTCGGCTCACTTCCCCGACTACGGCCGCCAACTCGCCAGTCAGGTGCACCGCTCACACCGCATCCGCTTCACCGGTCCGGTATCGCGCACCGAACTCGTGCGCCTCTATGGCGACTTCGACGTCCTGTGTGTGCCATCCCTGTGGAACGAGTGCTGCCCGTTGACGATCCAGGAGTCGCAGATGGCGGGTCGCCCCTGCGTGGTTTCCGCGCTCGGCGGCATGGCCGAACTCGTGCGCCACGATGTCGACGGCCTGCAAGTGCCGCCCGGTGACGTCGAGGCCTGGACCGCCGCCTTGGAACGCCTCGTCGACGAGCCCGAACTGTTGTCGCGACTCGCCGCGAGCGCGCCACCGGTGCCGACCATCGACGAGCACGTCGACGCGCTGCTCGAGATCTACGGTGCGACCGCACCACTGGCCCAGTGACGCCGGCCCAGTGAAGATCGCCCTGCTCTCTTACGAATACCCGCCCGAGACCGGGTTCGGCGGCATCGGTACCTACACCTGGTACCAGGCCCGCGGTCTCGTGCGTGCTGGCCACGACGTGCACGTGCTGGCCGGGGCAACCGAGCCCAGCGACCTGCGCGAGAGCGAGCACGACGGTGTCCGCGTGTTCCGCTACCGGGCCGATTTCGCGCGTAGCTTGCGCGTGCGCGCCCTGCGCGCCGGCAAGCTCTGGTGGAGCAAGAACCGCCTTGAGAACGGCATTAGCATGGAGCGCGGCTTGCGCCGACTACTCGAGCGGCACGTCTACGACATCGTCGAGATGCCCGAATGTGGAGCCGACGGCCTGCGGATCGCCGGACGTATCGACGCACCGACACTGATCAAGCTGCATTCCCCTGCCCAGCTGATCATGTCGACCTACGACGTGCGCAAGGCGGACATCATCCTCTGTTCCTTCCTCGAGCGCCGCGCGATGCGCCGCGTGACAGCCGTTACATCGTGTTCCCAGTTCCTGGCCCGTGAGGTCCAGACCAAGCTCGGCATCGGCAAACACATCGAGGTCATCTACAACGGCATCGATCTGACGCTCTTCGACAAAGCACCCCAGTTCGACGCGCGCGAGCGCTTCGACATCCCGCACGACGTCCCGATGATCTTCTTCGCCGGACGACTCGAACCGCGCAAGGGCATCCACGTCCTCAAGGACGCGGCAGCCCGAGTCCTCGCGAACCACGAAGCCGCCTTCGTCTTCGCGGGCGATGACATGTTCGGATACGCCGAGAAAGAGATGAAGCCGTTCCTGGACGCCCAGGACCTACGCGGCACCTACCACTTCCTCGGCCAGCTCGATCTGGCCGGCGTCCGTTCGTGCCTGCGCCAGGCGGACATCTTCGTCATTCCCTCACTCTGGGAGAACTGCCCCTACTCGTGCCTCGAGGCGATGGCAGCCGGCCGCGCCATCGTCGCTTCCGATGCCGGCGGCTTACCGGAGCTCATCGAGCACGATGTCAGCGGCCTCGTCGCGGCGACCGAAGACGTCACCGGCACCGTCGACTGCCTCGAACGCTTGCTCGCGGATGCGGACCTACGACGTCGCTGCGGCGACGCGGCACGTCGGAGCGTCGAGGAGTCACTGACCGACGTGCACATCGCCGAACAATCGGCGGCGTATTACGCGAAGGTCATCGCCCATTAGCGCGCGCCCCAAAGACACCACAGCTTCGGGGACGACGACGCCGGACTTGGGCTTCGGGCAGCCCACCAGAACGTCCAGCCACGAGGTCTTGCCAGATCCCGCCGCCTCGACGAGCGAATCGCTGCACCGCGGTCAAGCCTCGCTATCCTGGCGGTTCGTCTTCGGAGACCACCCGTGAGCAACCCCTACCGCATCCTTCTCGTCGTCCTCGCCGCCGTCGTCGGGCTGAGCGCCCCGGCCCAGAGCAAGAAGAAGAAGGGTCAGTCCCTCATCCAGGTCATGCGGGCCACCACCGTCGACAAGGACGGACTTGCTCAGTGGAACAAGTGGGAAGCGCCTGCCTGCCCCGACTGCAAGACTTCCAGGCAGACCGACTGTCACATGTGCCGTGACCTCGAGGGCGAGCTGGCCAAGTGCCTCGAGTGCGCTGGCGCCAAGAAGAGCCCGTGCCGCACCTGTGCCGGCACCGGTCACATTCCTGACCCACTGAAATCGTGGATCTGTCCGAGTTGCTTCGGCGCCAGCGTCTTTCGCTGTTTTGGCTGCCACGGCAAGGGCGTGCACATGGTCAAGGGCGCCCCCAAACCTGCCAAGTGCATGCCGTGCAGCGGCAAGGGCACCTTCCCTTGTGCTGTCTGCAAGGGCAAACGCCTCGTCAAGGCCCCGCCGATAAAACCGACACTGGCGAAGGCGTCTACCAAGAAACTCAAGGCGGCGCGCAAGAAGGTCGCCGCTGTCTTCGAAGCGCTCAAGTCCTTCGAGCCGGACGGCCAGAAGGACCGAAAGTCAGTGAAGGCCTATCAGAAGCTCCTCAAACCCGCCCTCCGGACGATGCCGGCACTCAAACGCTGTCAGACCATGGCCAAGAACCTCATGAAGTGGCACGGCAAGGGCGACGTATGGGTCGGCAACGACGAAAAGAAGTATGCAGTCTTCAAGCGCTTCGTGACGTTCAACAAATACTACCTCGAGCAGCAAGTAAAGCTGCTCGACCTGTGCATCGCGCGCGCCGAGCACAACGACAAGGTCATCGCCGAGAAGAAGAACAAGGAGTGAGAACGCTTTCGATTGCCGTCGCCCTCGTTTGCGCCGCATCGCTCGCGCAGACACCGATCAACCGCACAATCCTCGCGCCGCCGCCGAAGGCGCACGCGCTGACGCCGCTCGCAGCAGCAATGCACAAGCACCGCGCCGCGATCGTGCACGTCTACGTCGAGGTCAAGAGCACGCGGTCGAGGCACTTCAAGTTCGAGCGCCCGAGTTCCGGGTGTGTGGTCTCCGACACCGGCCTCGTGGTCACGCACTGGGACCTCATCAAGGAGATCCTCGACAACAACGGCAGGCCCCGCAGCGACCGTCGGCTCCGCATCCAACTGCAGGGCGGCAAGAAGGTCAAGGCTGCCCTCGTCGCGCGCGACGGCGCCAGCGGCTTGGCGTTGATCAAGCCACTCGACACCGCGGGACCGTTTCGCTTCGTCGAGCTGGCCGACTCGGCGAAGGCCGCGACGGGCGAGGAAGTCGGCGTGCTCAGCTTCCACGACGGCAAGGGCTTGCTCGGCTTCAGCGGTGTGTTGGCAAGACCACAGGCCCACACGCGGCGCGCCGGCAGGGTCATCGCACGATCGGACTTCCTCCTGACCGATGCCGTCGTCGACAGGCGCAGCCACGGTGGCGCGTTGCTCGACCGTCACGGCCGCCTGCTCGGCATCTGTGACGCCGAGCACGTGCAGCACAAGATCTCCGAACCAACGCTCAACGATCTCAAGAAGCCCAACTTCGGCATCGTCATACCCACCAGGACGATCCAGGAGGTCTTCACCAAGTGGCTTCCACAGCCACTGAAGAAGAGCCGCGGCAAGAGCGCGACCGCTGCTGCCCTGACCAAGGTGCACAGGTCGATCGTCGGCGTCCGTACCGGCGGCGAGGACGCGACCGACATAGGTCTGCTCGATCCGTATGCGACCGCCCGACACAAGGGTCTCGGTTCCGGCGTCCTGGTCTCCACGAACGGTCTCATCCTGACCAACGCTCACCTCGTGAGCTCCGGCCGCATCCAGGTGACGCTGCACGATGGAAAGAGCTACAAGGCCACGCTGCTGGGCAGCAAGCGCTCGATCAACGTCGCGCTGATCAAGATCGAGGCCTCGGGCAAGAAGCTGACGCCGGCAGCGCTCACGGATGCATCCAAGCTCATCCTCGGCGAAACCGTCATCGGGGTCGGCAACCCGTTCGGCAACCGCGCCCTGACCCCTTGTGTCGGCGTCGTCTCCGCCAAGCGCGGAGGCGGTCGATTTCAACTCGATCCAACCCTCGGCAACCACAACGGCGGCGGGCCGATCATCGACCTGTCCGGCAAGGTGGTCGGTATCGTCGACGGCGGCGCCATCGACAAGATCGACAAGGCCTTCATGATGCGCGGCGACGACGCCAAGGTGGAAACCGGATTGTCGATCGCGACCGGCATGCAACGAGTACGCGAGATGTTTCCCGAGCTGAAGTCGGTACCTGTGATCGATCACACCAGCGCCGACGTCGCAGTCCGCACAACCGCGCGCCGCAAAGCCGTGCAACGGGTCGCAGCGACGCTGCTCAACATCTACGTGAGCTGGAGTTCGAAGAAGGCCGACGAGGACGCCAACCCGTTCGCGGTCAGCAAGCCAAGGATCAGGACCAAGGGTCTTGGGTCCGGCGTCATCATCGATGCGTCCGGTCTGGCGCTGACCAACTGGCACGTCGTCGACAACGCCACCGACCCGGACGGCTCGACGCGCATGGACCACGTCGTGCACGCGCGTCGGCTCGGCGGCAAGACGCACGAAGTCGAGGTACTGAGCATCTCGCGTGAGAACGATCTGGCGCTCCTGCAGCTGAAGCTCGCGAAGGGACAGACTGTCCCCGCGATGGAGATGGGCGATTCATCCGGCGTGACGATCGGCGAGCCCGTGTTCGCGTTGGGTAACCCACATGGCCGCGCCAACACGATCACCGCCGGCGTCGTCAGCGCGCTCGATCAAGCCATCCGCGTCAAGGGACGCTTTGCCAAGCTGCGCGGCTTGATCGAGACCGACACCGCGATCAACGGAGGCAACTCCGGTGGCCCCCTCGTCGACCTCGGCGGCCGACTGGTCGGCATCAACAGCGCAGGCGGCAAGCAGCACTCACGCACCAGCTACGCGATTGCCATCAACCTCGCCCGCTCCAAGGTGCTCGACGTGTTGCTGTCACCCGAGAAGCTGCGCAGCGTCTGGCTCGGCATGGCAGTCGGCGACGACGACGGCAAGACCGTCGTTCGCGCGGTCGAGAAGGACGGGCCTGCTGCCCGCGCCGGTGTCGCACCCGGTGACCTGCTCCTGGCGCTCGATGGGGAACCGGTGCGCTGGCGCGTCGGCTTCGCGCTCCGCCTGCGCAAGAAATCCAAGGACAAGCCGATCCGGCTGCGTCTCGCCCGCGGTGGCAAGCGCTTCGACAAGAAACTGACAGCGCTGAGCCACCAGGCCTGGGGCATGCGCCGGCAAACCAAGCTCGAGACAGCAACGCTGTCGATCCAGAACGCCCGCAAGGCGGTCACCGACGCCTGCATTGCGCGTTATCGCAAGTTGACCGGCGATCCTGACGCGCAGCCGCAGAGCATCGATGCCAGCCTCGTGCGCATCGTCAAGGTGCACGACGCTGAGGCAGAGGTAAAGGCCGGCGACCTGCTCCTCGCCGTCGAGAAGGGTGGAGGTAGCGATACATCGCTCATCACCTTCCCAGATGTGACCGCCGCACGGCGGTTCTTCAACGCCCGCGAAAACTACCTGGACGTCCACGACGCCTACGTCGACGGTAAGAACTTTCGTTGCTGGGTGTTCCGCGGCGGCGAGATCGAAGTGCTCGAACTCCACGCCAAGCGCGTGATGCTCTGAGCCGCGGCGCTACTTGGTCATGAACGTCGCCTTTACGCGCATCTCCCTGCCGCCCTGCCTCCAGGTCCAGATCGCGGTGATCATGCCCTTGATCTTCTCGAACGGATAGAAGGTCACGACACCCGGCGCCGTCGTGCGACGGATCTTGCCCGAGTCCATCACGATGACGCCGTCTATGCGCTTGCCACGATCGGTTGACACCGTGCACTTGTAGGAGGCTCGATCGCCGCTGATGCCGACGCCGAAGTGCATCGTCAACGGATAACCGACGCGCTTGAGGTCGCCCTTACCTTGTTTGGCCAGGACCGCCTGAAGCTCCGGACCGAGGTCGGCAACGGCCACGTCCCCAGGAATCCCGCGCATGCCGTCGCGCGGATGGGCAAAGTAGCCGCGCGCGCTCTTGGATGCCGGTGCGCCGAGCGCCGACACGGTATTCATGACGAGGATCTTGCCCTCCGTGAAGAGACCGATCGCGCCGATGTAGTTGTTGAGCAGGGCGTCGCGATAGCCCGGGATGTTCATCCACCTCTTGAACATCTTCTTGGCGCGGCCGAGGCTGCTGTTGGTCTCGACGATCGCCATCTGCGCGAACATCGCGCCGAGGTGCGTACCGCCCACTTCTGCGTCCTGAGTATGCTCGTGCTCCGGGCCGCGCAGGTCCTTGTTGTCCCGCAGGTAGACCGCGTGGTCGCGGCAGCGCTTGGATAGGTTTGCCGACCACTTGACCGGGATCTTGCCGTGTTCCTTGCGCGCCTTGTTGAGCGCCGCGAGCCACTTCTCGACGCCCTTGCTGATCGACGCCAGCGGCGGCTGGTTGTTGCGGATCGCCTTGAGCACGGGGCTCGCCTCGGTCCAGAAGTCCTCCCAGCCCTTGTCGAGTTCGGCCAACGACAGGCCGTACTTCTTCGCGAACTCATCCGCGAACTCGACCGATGAGACGCGAGCGTTCTGACCGCGCATGGTCAGCGCAAGGCGATCCATCTTCTGCAACAGCACAGGATCGCGGCGCATCATGTAGTCGCTGAACGACCAGGCCTTGATGCGTTGCTGGTTGGTGAACTTGGCTGCTTCGCAGAACGGCAGATCGCGGGCCGGCACGCCGCCCGTGTTCTTCCAGGCCAGCTCGAGGTTGAGGTCCTTCCAGACATCGAAGTCTGGCGAGGTGTACTGCCGGTCCTCCTCCGATGCCGTCGTTCCCTGCTGCTTCTCGAGGTCGACCGAAAACAAACGGTTGTTGTTGAAGACCATGCCGACGAACGTGTGGCCGATGCCTTCGCGCAGGCCGGCGGACCCGAAGCGCGACCAGGTTTGCGCGACCTGGCGAACGCACGCATCCTGCAGGACCTTCTTGCTGCCGGTTGCGCCAACAACGATCCCGCCGAGGCCGGAGGTCGACGTGTTCTCGAGTTTCCACTCGAGATTGGGCACCATCTCCGCATTCGCCCTGAGAACCTGCTTGTAGGTATCCTTGGCGACGAAGTAGCACCACTCGGCGTTCCAGCGCGTCGCATCATTCGGGAACGCACTCTTCGGGAACGCCACCTCGACGACGTGCAACGCGCGCTCCGCCCAGACGAGGGCCTCCTTGAGGTCCTCTTCCTGGTCGGGGTCACCACGTAGCGTGAAGTGCTTCGACTTGACGGTCACGTACTCGACCTGCGCCTTGTCGAGCAGCGGCTGCTTCGAGTCGGTGAGCCTCTGCACCTGATAGTTGATCTTGGCCTGCGCCGTCACGGCGGCCTCGATCTTCTTGGAGTTGTTGTAGATCGTCTCCTCGAGATCCGTCCCGCTCAGCGCACCTACCGCCTTGAGCCTGAGTGCCGTCTCCGCTTCAGCGTCCTGGCGCACCCAGCGCAGTAGCATCTGGTAGTGGAACCGCGACTTGTCAGTGCGGTCCGCCTTCGCCCACTCCTTCGCCTTGCGCCGGTGCGCCGCAGCGAGACGCTTGCTCATCGACTCGTATTCGCGGAAGAGTTTTTCGCCTTCCTTGCCCGACCCCGAATCGGTTGTCGGATAGCTGAACCCCGACTTCGGCACCCACGGCCTGCCGGGACCGGCACGTGTCTCCCCGATGCCAGCGTGCGCTTCCTTGTTGTCGGCGTCGTAGAGCTTGATGACCCTCAGCCAGATCAGCTTGGCCTGACGCGGAAACCCCTTCTTCAAGGCCTTCTTCGCGAACGCGTTGAGGGTCTTCGCCTGTGACAGGTTGAACTTGGCGTCATCGTCCTGACCCGGGACAGCAAGGCACAGGAGTGCCGCGGCCAGGCCCAGATGGAGCATGCGTGTCATGGTGAGGATCTTATCGTCGCCACGCCGCTGCGACTGCTGCCCAGCGCCGATCACCACGGTCGCCATGGCGAGCAACGCCACACCCACAGGCCGGCGCCAGGCCCATATCGCGACAGGGAGGACCCACCCATTGGACCCGGCATGATGGCCTCCAGCCCCTAGAACTGCTCCAAGGACACGGCTGCCGGTATCCTGCGCGCCATGCGCACCACGGTCCTCGTCCTCGTTCTCCTCCCGGTCTGCGGTCAAGACCGCCTCGGCTACGACGACACGCCGCATCTTCCGGGAGGCAAGTGGCGGGTGCACGACGGCAGGCGACCACAACCACGAGTCGTGACGCCCGGCACCAAACCCGGCCAGGCACCATCGGACGCGGTGGTCCTCTTCGACGGCGTCGACCTGTCCAAGTGGCAGAAGGGCAATGGCAGCGACGCGCACTGGAAAGTCGAGGACGGCTACATGGAGGTACTGAAAGGTGGCGCGATTGACAGCCGCGACCACTTTGGTGACTGCCAACTGCACATCGAGTGGGCAACGCCGGTCGAGGTCAAGGGCAAGGGACAGGGCCGCGGCAACAGCGGCGTATACCTCATGGGCCGCTATGAGGTGCAGGTGCTCGACTCCTGGAACAACAAGACCTACCCCGATGGTCAGGCTGCCGCGCTCTACGGACAATCGCCACCGCTGGTCAACGCATGCCGCGCCCCGGGGGAATGGCAGACCTACGACATCGTATTCCGCTCCCCTCGCTTCGCGGAGGGCAAGCTGTCCTCACCCGCACGGGCGACGGTCTTGCACAACGGCGTGATCGTGCAGGACGCGGTCAAGCTCATCGGCGCCACCACACACAAGCGTGCCGCCAAGTACCGACCACACAGCCCGAAGGGCCCGATCCGACTACAGGACCACGGCAATCCGGTGCGCTATCGAAATATCTGGGTGCGCCCGCTCGTAGCACCACAGTCGGATCGATAGACAGTGAAGTCCCTCCTCGCACATTTCACACGCGCGATGATCGCCGGCATCGTGGCGACGCTGCCCGTGGCCGGCCTCGTGCTGACGGTTCTCTACCTGGAGAGCATGGTCGCCGCTGGCTGGAAGGGCATCGCCGCGATCAAGGACCACTATTTCTGGGGCGTCGGTCTCATCGCCGTCGCCTTGGCCCTCTACGGCGTCGGCGTGTTCGTGTCGACCTTCCTCGGCCGCTGGGTCCTTTCGATCCTCGACGGGTTGCTGCGCCGGCTACCCATGCTCGGCGCGCTCTACCAAACCCTGAAGCAGATCCTCGGCTACGACGAGGGTGAAGACGCGGTGTTCGAACGGGTCGTCCTGGTCAAAAGCCGGGAGCACGAAGCCGAGGAGATCGGTCTCGTCACCAAGACGCTCAGCAATCCGGACGGCGAGGAGCGTCTGATCGTCTTCGTGCCGGCATCACCAACGCCGACCACCGGACGCCTGCTCGTGCTGGAGCCTTCCCTGGTGCGCGCCAGCAACATGACGGTCAACGAGGCGCTCACCGCGCTCGTCTCGGTAGGCAAGAGCCACGGCGAGAAGACCGTTGCGCGTCCAGAGAGCGCGGCCGCTCCCGCTAGCGAAACTGAAACGTAGGCAGCGGCAGTCGTTCGAGGGTCTCCGCACCCTCGGTGATCCGCACCATCGCATCCAGCGGCACATCGCGGAAGACCTGCGTCGTCTTGGAAACAGGCCAGCGCACCTTCAAACGCACGATGCGAGTCGCCGCGCCAAGCCCGATCTCCTGGCGCTGCCGTGAGCCGCCGAAACTGCTGACACTGCCCGCCGCCCGATGCATGGAAACCACGCCGCTCGGCGTCTCGACCACGACCTCGATGCGCGCACCAGAACCGCTGCGGTGACTCCTCGTGCCCACGAGTTTCACGTGGAGGAAGTGATTCCCGTGGCCAGGATTCAAGTAGAGGCCGTTGCGGAATTTGTCGCTCGGATAGAACCCGCCGAGTTGGTTGTAGATGTCCTGGTCGCCGTCGTGATCAAAGTCAGCAAAAGCGACCCCGTGGCCCTTCTGCAAGTGCCCGAAACCACCGGAAATCGTGACGTCCTGGAAACGCTTGCCGCGGTCGTTCCGCAGCATGACGTTCGGCGTCAAGGTGTCGAACTCCGGGTCACCGGTCGTCAGGTAGACATCGAGCCAACCGTCGTTGTCGAGGTCGCCGAAGCTCGCACCCATTGTCAGGTAGGGATGCTGGATGCCGGCCTCAGCCGCCATGTCAACGAAGCGACCGTTGCCGAGGTTGCGATACAACCGGGGCGCGAGGCCCTTATGGGCCAACCCGAGATAGCCAGCAACGACATCCCCCAGCGTCCCCTGATAGCCAGCGACGAACAGATCGAGCCAGCCGTCGTTGTCGTAGTCGAAGAACCAGACCGCGAAACTGCGCCCGGTCGGCCCCTCGACGCCGGCTTGCCGAGACACCTCGTCGAAGGTGCCGTCGCCCTTGTTGCGGTAGAGCCGGTTCGGCCCGGCGTTCGACACGTAGAGGTCTACATCGCCATCGTTGTCATAGTCACCGGCCGCCACGCCCTTGCAGAAGAGGCCGACCCCTTTGGCATCGTCGTTGGCCACGCCCGCCCGCGCAGCCACGTCAGTGAACTTGCCGTCGTCGTTCAAGAACAGTTGCCCCTTGCAGGGCATCCCCGCCTCGGGGCTGGACTCGTTGCCGACATAGAGGTCCAGGTCTCCATCGTTATCGAAGTCAGCCCACGCCGCCGCCTGCGTCGGATAGGCCGGTTCGGCGAGGCCGACCTCGTGCGTTACATCAGTGAACTTGCCCGCATCGTTACGCAGGAGGGAGTTGCGCATGCGTCCATCCTCCGCCAGCCATGCGCCGCGCAGCACGAGGAGGTCCACGTCGCCATCCCCGTCGTAGTCGGCCGCCTGGCAGTTGAGACCGCCGAGCTGGTCGTCCGCTCGCGAGGCTGTCGAGACATCGTCGAAGCGGCCATCACCGCGGTTGCGGTAGAACGTCAATGGACCGCCGGGGTCCCAGGTCGAAGTCATGATGTCGATCCAGCCATCGCCGTCGAAGTCCACCGCGGCGGCGCCGCCACACAGGTTGAACGTGCCGACGCCGACCTCGGGAGCAATGTTCACGAAGCGCTTGATGTCGTAATCCGCCGCCCGAACCGGAATCCGCAGCGCCTCAGGCACGCCAGCCGGGAAGTCGCCGAGCGCCATCGCTGACAGGTTCACCATCCACCGCGCCGCCAAGTTGCCCGGCAGCCCATCGAGGAACATCAGGTAGTGGTACCCGGCGCGCCGGGCCGGCTCGTCCACCTGATGCACACCACCCCCCTCCAGCGGGAAAATGCAGCACTCGGCGTTGTAGCGCTGGATGCAGTTGGAGATTTCTGCCTGGCGGAAGTAGACAAGCCCCATCCATGCGTGCAACTCAGCCGGTAGCGTCAAGCCCGCCTGCTTCCCGACGGTAAACGCTCCCTCGATTGTCTCTATTGCTTCGCCGACCGCGCCGAGACGCATCAACTCCTTGCCGAGCCTCACGCGTAGGGCGATCTGATCCATCGGCGCCAGGCCTGGCTTTGCCAGTTGATCGCGCACCTCCGGCACCTGCTGCTCACCGAAATACGGATTCGAGCTGTCGCGAATGCGGCGCTCAAGCTCACGGAACTCCGGCCGGTGCTTCGTGAACACTTCCGGCGGGTCCTTCGACTCGCACGACATCAAGCCCTGCCCCATGGCCGCGACAAGCAGCATCAAGGCACCCCGCAGCACGTAATTGGACGACGTTCGACCCACCGGACCTGGTACTCTCCTCCGCCTAGATGCCCAGCATGCTACCAGGTCCGGTGCGTCGAAAAGACCTATCGCACCGCGCGGTATAGTCCCTCCGATGTCGAATCGGGTGCGTAGTGGCGTTCTTGTCGCGTGCATGTCGCTGTTCGCCGCGTGCAACGGCCATACCGGGTCGGTGCTGTTCAGCGAGGTCGCCCATACGGGCGTCGATCACGTCCACACCGTGCAACTGACGGGGACCTACCCGCTGCCCGAGATCATGGGCGCCGGTTGTGCGGTCTTCGATGCCAACGGGGACGGCCGCCTCGATCTCTACTTCACCGATGCCGGCAGGGTCGACTCCAACAAGCCCCCTACCGGCGGCGCCCCGAACAGGTTCTACCTGCGCCAGGCCGACGGATCCTATCGCGACGCCACCGCCGAAAGCGGACTGGGCGACTCGGGCTACGGCATGGGCGTTGCGGTCGGCGACATCGACAACGACGGCGACCTCGACGTCTACGTCGGCAATGACGGGCCGGACGCGCTCTACAGGAACGACGGCACTGGCAAGTTCACCAACGTCACCAAGACATCGGGGATCGTCGCCTCGGAGTGGACCTGCTCGGTCGCCTTCCTCGACCATGACAACGACGGCTGGCTCGACATCTTCGTCGTCAACTACGTCTTGCACGACCCAGCGCAGCAGTGCCGGACCCAGAGCGGCCGCCCGAGCTACTGCAGCCCCAAGGTCTTTCCAGGCCTCCCGGACCGGCTCTATCGGAACAAGGGCGACGGCACCTTCGAGGACATCAGCGCGCAGTCCGGCATCGCTCACGTGGCGTCCAACGGGCTCGGTGTCATCGTGGACGACTTCAACGACGACGGCTGGCTCGACGTGTTGGTCGCCAACGACGGTGAAGCGAACCACCTCTGGATCAACAACAAGGATCGCACCTTCCGCGAAGATGCACTCATCATGGGTGTTGCAGTCAACGCGCACGGCGCGGCGGAAGCGAGCATGGGCGTCGCGGCCGGCGACGTCGATGCAGACGGCGACGTCGATCTGTTCATGACGCACCTCCTGGAAGAGACCAACACCCTCTACCTGCGCGAGAACAACACCTTTGTCGACGGCTCCCTCAGAAGCGGTCTCGGCAAGCCGAGCTTTGCCTTTACTGGCTTCGGCACCGCGCTGTTCGACATCGACCACGACGGCGACCTGGACCTGGCCATCGCCAATGGTCGCGTGCAACCGGCGCACGGCGCCGAAGACGGACCCGACGACCAGGTTTGGCAACGCTTCGCGGAACCCAACCAACTGTTCCTCGGCGACGGACGGGGCACCTTCGCGGACAGATCCGGGACTTCAGGGGTCTTCGGCCAACCCTCGGAGGTCTCACGCGCGCTGGCGACCGCCGACCTCGATGCCGACGGC
The DNA here is from genome assembly GCA_002685965.1 of Planctomycetota bacterium. Lineage (GTDB taxonomy): Bacteria > Planctomycetota > UBA1135 > UBA1135. The sequence continues at coordinate 86,240 of NYZE01000058.1, forward strand.
GACCTGGACCTGGTGCTTACCAACTGCCGTGGCCGCGTGCGGATCTACGACAACGTCGCCCCGGACAAGGGGCACTGGCTGCAGGTGCGCGCCGTCGACAAGGCGCTGAAGCGCGAAGTCTTCGGCGCGGTCGTGTTCGTACATGCCGGTGGCCGTGTGCATCGCCGCACCGTCAGCCCGCAGAACAGCTACCTGACGAGCAGCGCTTCGACGACCCACTTCGGGCTCGGCGCCGCCACACGCATCGAGCGCGCCGAAGTCCGCTGGCCAGGAGGCAAGCTCGAGACCTTCGCGGTCGAAGCTGTCGACCAGGTCGTCACGCTGACGCGCGGCGAGGGTAAGCAGTGAGACCGACCTGCCGACTCACCGCCTGTCTCGTGGCGCTCGTCGCTTGCGCTGGCTGCAACGACGATCCCATCCTGCAGCCTGACCTCAGGGGATCCGAACGGCCTGTCCAGGAGCGCATCGAGGCACGCCGGCGAACCGTCGACGCGGCACCGACCGCTGACAACTGGGCCAGCTACGCATATGCGTTGGACGCCCACGGCTTCCTGCCCGAGGCCGAGCAGGCCTACCTGCGCGCGGCGGACCTGGATGCCAAGAAGGCCTTCGAGTACTTCCATCTCGCCGGCGTCGCCGCACGAACGGTCGACCAGAAGCGGGCCAGCGAGCACCTCCTGCGGGCACTGTCGCTCCGTGACGACTACATGGCAACGCACCTGCACCTGGCCGACATGGAAGAGAAGCTCGAGCGACTCGCGGAAGCCAAGGAGCGCTACGAGGTCATCACATCGCGCTGGCAGTCGGCACATGCCGAACTCGGCCTCGGACGTGTCTTGCTGCACGGCGGGGATGCGGTGGCGGCACTTCCACATCTCTTGAAAGCGCAGGGCATGGCCCCGACGCACGGCGGAATCCACGAAGCTCTGGCACGGACCTACGCTCTGCTCGGCCGCGTCACTGAGAGCAGGGCGGCGGCGCGACTCGTCGGCGACTTGAACAATGACCCTCCCTTCCTGGATCCCTTGCAGCAGCGCCTCGCTGCCGAAGAGGTCCAGTCGGGCGCACGCTTTCGCCGCGGTGGCGCCTTGGCCGACGCCGGCCAACTACGGGAGGCCATCCAGGAACTCGAAGCCGGCCTGGAAGTTCAGCCAGGCTACGACGCTGCCAGGCACTTCCTCGCCACCGTGCTGGCACAGGACGGACAGCTCGACAAGGCCATCTCTCACTTCAGCTACCTCCTGAAGGCGAACCCAACGGACAAGGATGCGCTGGAAGCGCGCGCCCGTTTGTTCGTCGCGCTCAACAAGCGAGTCGAGGCGCAACGCGACATCCAGGCCCTGCTGCGCATCGATCCCAACAACGCCTGGGCCCGGCAGCAGCGCGGCCGATAGCAGCGTCGACTGAGCTATAGTTCCCTCGATGGCACCAGTGCCGCCGGCCCACCTCGTCCTCGTGTTGTTCTCGGCGCTGGCCGCGTGCGACCGCGATCCTGCTCCCGAGCTGTTTCGCGAGCTCACCGGCACGGGCGTCGACCACGTGCACACGGTCGAGCTCACGGGTGGCTTTCCGATGCCAGAAGTGCTCGGCGCCGGCTGTGCGGTCTTCGACGCCAACGGCGACGGCCTGCAGGACCTCTACTTCACCGATGCCGGACGCGTTGACATGGGCACCGGCGGTCGTGGCGCGGCCAACCACCTCTATCTGCGGCAGCCCGATGGCACGTATCGCGACGGAACAGCGCCCAGCGGACTCGGCGACACCGGCTACGGAATGGGTGTTGCAGTCGGCGACATCGATAACGACGGCGACCTCGACGTCTACGTCGGCAACGACGGGCCGGATACCCTCTACGCCAACAACGGCGACGGCACCTTCGTCGATGTCACGGCCAGGGCCGGCATCAGGACCCCGAAGTGGTCCACTTCGGTCAGCTTCCTCGACTACGACAACGACGGTTGGCTCGACCTCTACGTCGTCCGCTACGTGCACTACGATCCGCGGCACCGTTGCTGGACCCAGGACGGGCGCGCGACCTACTGCAGCCCGAATGCCTTTCCGGGCCTGCCGGACCGACTCTTTCGCAACCGGGGCGACGGCACCTTCGAGGACACGAGCGAGCGGGCCGGGATCGCTGCTGTGGCCTCGAATGGCCTGGGCGTCGTCGCCGACGACTTTGACGACGATGGCTGGGTGGACCTCTTCATCGCCAACGATGGGCAAGCCAATCACCTCTGGATGAACAACCGCGACGGGACCTTCCGCGAGGACGCCCTCGTCCTCGGTGTCGCCGTCAACGAGCACGGCATGGCGGAGGCGAGCATGGGTGTCGCGGCCAGCGACGTGGATGGAGACGGCAAGGTCGATCTCTTCATGACACACCTGACCGAAGAGACGAATACGCTCTACCTGCGCGACAAGTTCGGCTTCCGCGACGCGTCGCAGACCAGCGGCCTTGGCGAAGCGAGCTACCAGTTCACCGGCTTCGGCACCGTCCTCCTCGACATCGAGCACGACGGTGACCTCGACGCGGTCATCGCCAACGGCCGCGTCCTGCCGCGCGCCGGCGACCCCACGGGCGACCGGGTGTGGCCGCTGTTGGCGGAGACCAACCAGTTGTTCCTCGCGAAGGCGCCAGGGGCCTTCGCCCCAGCCTGGGCCGGGCCTTCGTTCGATGAGCCGATCGAGATATCGCGGGGCCTCGCCGCAGCCGATCTCGACGGCGACGGCGACCTCGACCTGGTGTTGACGAACTGCGCAGGCAGGGTACGCATCTACGACAACGTCGCACCCAAGACAGGCCACTGGTTGCAAGTGCGCGCAGTGGACAAGGCGCTGCACCGCGACGTCTTTGGCGCTGTCGTGCGCGTGCATGCCGGCGGCAAGGTCCATCGTCGCACCGTCAGCCCGCAGAGCAGTTACTTGACGAGTAGCACCGCAACGTGTCACTTCGGACTCGGCCCAGCGACAAGCATCGACCGCGTGGAGATCCGCTGGCCGGGCGGCAAGCACGAGACCTTCCAGGTCGCCGGCGTCGACCGCCTCGTCACCTTGGCCCGAGGTGAGGGAAAGCCATGAGAGCGCCGTGCGCTTGGCCCTTCGTGGTGATCAGCGTCGCACTCGCTGGCTGCAACGGCAGCGACAACGGCGGCCTGATCCCCCTCCCCGAACTCAGCGGCGTCGAGCCTTTGGTGCGGGAACGGATCCTGCAGCGGCGCCAGGCCGTGGTCGAAACGCCGAGCGCCGAGACCTGGTTGAGCTACGCCCTTGCACTGCATGCCCACGAATACCGCGCGGAAGCCGAGCAGGCCTACCTCGCGGCAGCGGCCGACATGAAGGACGAGCGCGCCTCCAGAGCCCTCCACCTGTGCGGCGTCGCCACGCGCCTCAATGACAAAGCGCGGGCCCGGGTGCACTTCCTCCGCGCCCTGAAATGGCGCACGGACTACATCCCAACGCACCTGAACTTGGCCGAGATCGACGAGCAGCTCGGCAATGTCGAAGAGGCCATTCGACGCTATGCGCTCGTCGCCAAAAGGTCGCAGTCGCCACACGCCGAACTCGGCTGGGGCCGCCTGCTGCTTCGTTCCGGCAACGCCAAGGAGGCGCTCTTACACCTGTTGAAGGCGCAACGACTCGACCCGAAGCTCCCCGCAGTCCATGAGGCCCTGGCGCGCGCCTTCACTCACCTCGGCCGGACGGCCGAGGCCAGGGCTGCCGCCGCCCGCGCGGGCGACTTCGGCGACGCGCGCCCCTTCCCTGACCCCTTTCGGGAGGCGCTACAACAAGAAGAGGTGCATTCGGGAGTCAACTTCGGCCGCGGTGAGAGCTTGGCTGAGAGAGGTCGCTTCAAGGAGGCGATCGTCGAGATGCGCGCTGCGCTCGCGGCGCAACCGGACTACTCCTTGACCCGCATCTACCTCGCGACGGTCCTGGCAAAAGACGGACAGCTCGACGCGGCGCGCACAGAGCTCGATCTCGTCCTGGCAAGGAACGCCAACGACAAGGACGCACTCCGTTACCGGGCACAGGTCTTCCTAGATCAGAACAAGCGCCCCGAGGCCGAACGCGACCTCCGCGCCTTGCTCCGCCTCGACCCCACCAACGCCTGGGCGAAGAAACTGCTCGGCCACTAGGTGAACGCCGGAGTCCAACCGTAGGATCCACTCGTGCGCCGCAATCGAAACGCCTTCGCCCTCGCTCTCGCGCTGGTGGCCTGCGCCTGCGACAACGGCGGCCCCGACCGCCAGCTCGCCAAGGAGATGGAGGTCATCGAGGAGGCGACCGAGTCGTTCGCGAACGCGCTCCTCGATATGTCGGTCGCCGTCCGTAACCGCGACAGCAAGACGGTCGCGCGTTTCTTCGCACCGCTCGTGCAAACGAACGGAATCCCGGGTGCCGCCGGTCAGCCGGAGACAAGTGGCTGGATCGTTCAGCAACATTGGATCGTCTCTGACCAGGTGTCCGGCATCACCGGCACGCAACTGGTGGCCCAGCTGGACCGGTTCCTTTCTGGCTGCACGGTCGAGGACGCGCGGTTCAAGGTCGCGAACTCGACCGTGTCCGGGCAAAGCGTGGTGGCCGCGGTCAAGTGGTGGCTCATCGCTCGCAACCCCAAGGGGCAGCGGGCCTGGACACGCGGTCGCGCCGATGCCGCCGCGACTCGCGACCGCGGGGCCTGGCGCCTCGACCGCTTCGTGGTCAAGAAGCTACACACGATGACCGCGGTGGTTGATGTCTTCGACGAAGTCGCCGAGCCCGCGGGCATGGCAGCTACCGCTCGACCGGTCGCCGCGCGCAAGGACGAGCCTTTTGCGGCCTACGGCACAGCCACAGCGGACGTTGACCGCGATGGGTTGCTCGATCTGTTCGCCACGGGCGCCGACGGCAACCACTTGTACCGCAACCTGGGTGACGGCACCTTCGACGACATCGCCAAGCAAGCGCTCGTCCATCAGTTTCCACAAACGGTAACCGCGCCGCTGTTTCTCGACTTCGACAACGACGGCGACACCGACCTCTTCCTATCGGCGATCGGCACGCAGGTGCTGCTCGAGAACCGGCTCGTCCCGGACAAGAAGCTCGTGTTCTGGGACGTGTCGAACAAGCGCGGTGTCGCCCGACCGGCAATCGGCTTCTCTGCCGTCGCCACCGACGTCAACGGCGACGGGTTCCCTGACATCTACGTCGCGTCGTACAACCGCTACGGAGAGGTACTCCCCGACAGCTGGGATGGTGCGAGCAACGGCACGCCCAACCTCTTGTTCGTGAGCAAGGGAGACGGCACCTATGCGGAGGCGGCCGCGCAATGGGGCGTCGCCGACCGGCGCTGGACCTACGCCGCCGGCTTCGCCGACGTCGATGAAGACGGCAAACCCGACCTCTATATCGCCAACGACTTCGGCGGCGGCAACGCGCTCTACATGCATCGCGGCGACAAGTTCGTCGACGAAGCCCGCTCACGCGGCGTCGTCGACGGTGGCTACGGCATGGGCGTCAGTTTCGCCGACTACGACAACGACGGGCACCTCGACCTGCACGTGACGCGGATGTCATCGACCGCTGGCCGACGCATCCTGTCGCGGCTCGGCGGCGGCAAGCTGCCGACCAAGGACCGCCTCGAGCGCATGGCCGTCGGCAACGCGCTCTACCGCAACAACGGTGAGGGGCATTTCCAGGAGGTCACGGCGGAGGTCGGCCCATTCTCCGGCGGCTGGGCCTGGGGCGGCGGTTTCATCGACATCGACAACAACGGCTTCGAGGACCTCTACACCCCGAACGGGTTCATATCGGGGACCTCGCTCAAAGACACCTGAAGCCTCTTCTGGCGCCAGGTCGTGGCGTCCCAAGGCGACAAGGAAGGCGGCACGAAGCAGACCTTCGCCGAGCGTCAGGGCAACCTCTTCGCGGATGGCTTCTCGTTCAGCGGTTACGAGCGCGACCTCGTGATGCTGAGTCTCGGCAAGCAGGGCTTCCTCAACATCTCGGGGGTCTCGGGAGCAGACTCGCTCAGCGACGGCCGCGGCTCGTTGTTCGCAGACTTCGACAACGACGGCGACCTCGACATCTTCCTGCGCGCGATGCACGGGCCGGCGCACCACTTGCTACGCAACAACGTCGGCGACAGCCGCAACTGGCTGCGCGTCGCGCTGCGCGGCACAACCAGCGGCCACAATGCCTTCGGCGCCATCGTCCGCGTGACGACCAAGCACGGCGTGCAAACCAAGATGGTCACGGGTGGCTCGGGCTTCCTCGGTCAGTCCGACCCACGCTTGCTGTTCGGCCTCGACGATGCCGAGAAGGTCGAGTCGATCGAGATCACGTGGCCCTCGGGCAAGAAGCAAGAACTCCCTGCCGTGGCGGCCGGCACCAGCCTGCTGGTCGTCGAAGGAACTGCGCCGACCTTGCTCACCGACAAGACCGGCAAGTTGCCGGACCCGCTCACTCCAGAGGCCCGCGTGTGGAAGACGCTGGCCTTCGCCAAGGGCGAACCGCTACCGGATGTGACCGTCGCCGTCGGCGCCGATCAAGTGAAGCTGGCAACTCTCTTGACCGCGGGCCGGCCCGCGCTCATCAATTTCTGGGCGACGACGTGCATCCCGTGCCGCACCGAAATGCCAGAACTGCAGCAGTTGCATGGCGAGGGTTTGGAGGTCGTCGGCATCAGCCTGGACCTGCCCGCGACGCGCGCACGGATTCCCGGCGTTGTGGCCGGACTGAAGGTCAAGTACCCGGTAGCCACGGTCGACGACGAGGCCCGCGGCCAGTTGTTCCGCAGCCCCGAGGTGCAGATTCCGCTGTCGATCTGGATCGACGCACAGCACCGTGCGCAGGCGGTGTTTCGGGGTTGGTCGGCGAAGGCGAGGGCAGGAGTACTCGAGTTGGCGGGGAAGTAGCGGGCGCCTCCACCTCGCCCTAGCCTTGCCGACAAAGGAACGCCTACTTGCCCGACCTACGCCACAACGCTGCCGCTTACCAGATCGACCTGCCCACGCCGATGCGCCCTGACGAGGTCGCACCACCCGTCACCAGGCTGACCGGGATGGTGGCCATGGCAGTCGAACACTACTCGCCATTCCTGCCCGCGAAATCGCTCGTGTTCCCAGCGTTCGCGCATGCCGCACCCCGATGCCCAATCCATCAGCAGGGCGTTCATCCACCTGGCCACTGGACCGACGAAACCGACCTCGACAAGAACCACAAGCTGATCGCGGAGAGGAAGAAAGGCGCAGCATGGCCCGGATGAACCGCGTGTTCCTTGTCGTAGCTCTGCTCGGCATCGGCGCCCTGGCCATCCTGCAGCCAGCTTGCACGCCCGAACCGAAGATCGGCGGCCGTGAAACGATCCCCGCCGACAAGCTCGACAAGATCCTCGCAGTGTTCAACCGCGGCGTCGCGCTGATGGAGCAGTATCAGCCGCAGAAGGCGGTAACGGCCTTCGAGCAGGCGGTACGGCTGGCGCCCAGCTGGGGCGACGCGCGCCTCAACCTCGGCATCGCCCTCCTCAACGCGCAGAGCGAGCAAGCATATCAGCGCGCCGAGCAGGAGCTGACCCGGGTCGCCACCGCCCAACCGGACAACCCGATCCCCCACTACGCACTCGGCGTGCTTCTGCGTCACTTGAACCGCAGCGACGAAGCGCACAAGCACTTCGAACGCGTGCTGGCCATCGACCCGGACAGCAGCGACGTGCACTACCAGCTCGCAGAGATTGTGGCAGTCACTGATCCGGCCAAGGCGCAGGCCCACCTCGAGCGCGTCTTGCAGCGCGTTCCCCACCACGAGTCCGCGTGCTATCGGCTGCAAACACTGCTGCGCCAAACCGGGGACACGAAGCAGGCAGATGAGTTACTCGGTCGCTTCAACGAGCTCAGATCGTCGAAGTCCGGCATGACTGTCGGCTTCAAGTACGGGCAAATGGGACGTTACGCGGAACTCGTCCGCACCTTTGGCCTTCCGAGCATCACCCGGGACGATGCCAAGGTCACCTGGAGCGAGCACGCGGCCGAGGCGGGCCTGCTCCAAGCATGCCTCGCCGACCGCGCAACGCCCCCCGGCCTCGCGATCGCCGACATCGACGGAGATCGCGAGCTCGACCTCGTCATAACCGGGACAGCGCGAGGCATCTCGTGCTATCGCAACCAAGGCGGGAAGTTCCAGGCGGTCACCGTGCCGGAGGTGCCCGGGGCCATCGGGGCCTTCTTCGGCGACTTCGATGCCGACGGAGACCCAGACCTCTACGTCACCTCTGACAAGGCCAATCGCCTGTTTCGCAACGACCGCTCATTCAAGTTCGTCGACGTCACCGAGGCGACGAAGACTGCGGGCGCGGCCACGGAGAGCTTCGGCGCCCAGTGGGCGGACGCGGACCACGATGGCGACCTGGACCTCTACGTCGCGAACAACGGCGCCCCGAACGCGCTCTTTCGCAACAACGGCGATGGGACCTTCACCGACGTGGCAAGGGAGACAGGTGTCGACGGCGGCGATGCGCCAACGCTCGGCGTCGTGTTCCTCGACGCGGATGGAGACCGCGACTTCGACATCTATCTGCTCAACGACGGCACGCCGAACGCGCTGTTCCTGAACGATCGCACGGGACGCTATTCGCCTGCGCCAACTTCCTTCGACGTGCTCGCTGATGCGGGAAGCGCGACCGGCGCGCACGTCCTGGACATCGACGGCAACGGTCTCGAGGACATCTTCCTCCTGCGCGGCGCTCACGAGCCCCTGGCATTCGTGCAGACCACCCGCGGGATCTTCACCCGCCAGTCGCTCACGCAAGCAGGCCATGTTCCTGGCGCGACCAACGCGGCGCTGGGCGACTTCGACCTCGACGGCGATGTCGACATCCTGATGCTCGACGTCGGACCAGCTGCGGCAGTCCGACACCAGTGGCTGCGCAACCCCGGCTTTACGGCCACCCCGGTCGGCGAGCAACACGCGACCGCCACCGCTGGGGGCAGCGTCGCCGCCGACCTGGATGGTGACGGCACCCTCGAGGTCCTCGTGGTGCGGACCGGCAGCAAGCCGGAGCTCTGGCGAACCCAACCGCCCGCCGGCCGCCACTGGCTCCGCATCCTGCCCGAGCGCAAAGCCGAGGCGGGCGGCGGCATCGATCCGACCGCGGCGGGCCTGCAGGTCGAAGTGAAGACTGGTCGTCACCTGCAACTGCGACGCGTGCAAACGAGCGCCGGTTACCTGTCGAGTCCGCCGCTCGTCGCGCACTTCGGCATGCCGACGGGCAACGCCGACTATGTGCGTCTGCTCTGGGCGGATTCGGTGCTACAGAGCGAACTCGAGATCCCTGGCGACGGGACCTGGATCGCGCACAAGATCGCACGCAAGCCATCGTCGTGCCCGATCATCTTCACCTGGAACGGCGAGAAGTTCGCCTTCGTCACCGACTTCCTCGGCGTCGGCGGCATCGGCTTCTTCGCCTCGCCCGGCGAGTCGGCACAGCCCGACCCGACCGAGGCGGTCCGTCTCCCACCCGAGCTCATCAAGGCGAAGAACGGGCGCTACCTGGTGCGGATCGCCGAGCCACTCGAAGAGGTGTCCTACTTCGACCAACTGCGACTGCGCGCCTACGACCACCCGGCAAGCGTCGAGGTGCATCCGGACGAACGGTTTGCCGGTGGTCCACCGTGGCCGACTGGCGAGCCGCAGGCCATTAGACGCAGAGTGTTCCCGATCGCGGCGCGCACCGACACCGGCAAGGACGTTCTGGCGACGCTGCGCCACGCCGACCGTGACTCGGTCGCGCCGCCCAAGAGCAAGCGCTTCACCGGCTACGCCCGCGACCACTGGGTCGAGCTCGACTTCGGCAAGCAGCCGGCGCCCAAGCCAGGGCGCAAGACCATCCTCTATCTCTGGGCCTGGACGGAGTACACCTACTCGCACGTCAACTACGCCGCCTACCAGGCCGGGATCACGATGCAACCCGCGGTGATCGAGGTGCCGGACGGCGATACCTGGCGCGTCGCGATCCCACACGCCGGCTTCCCGGCCGGGCTGCCACGCATGATGACGGTCAACGTCAGCGAGCTGCCGCTCACCGAGGACGGGCGCCTGCGCCTGCGCACCAACATGGAGATCTTCTGGGACCAGGCCTTCCTCGCCGAAGACGTGCCGGTGCCGGACCTGAAAGAGCATGTGCTCGACCCCGTCGTCGCCGACCTGCGGCTCTTGGGCTACCCGCGCGAGTACTCGCCGGACGGCCGCGACCCAACGATCTATGACTACCATCGCATCGACCACGGCGTGCCGTTCAAGACGATGGCCGGCGCCTACACGCGTTTCGGCGACGTGCGACCGTTGCTCCGCGACGTCGATGATCGCTTCGTCATCATGGGCAAGGGCGAGGAACTCGCCCTCGAGTTCGACGCCACCGCGCTACCGCCTCTCCCGGACGGCTGGTCTCGCACCCTCGTGCTCTGGTGCGACGGGTTCTGCAAGGACATGGACCTCTACACCGCGATGCCCGACACGGTCGAGCCGTTGCCGCACCACCGGATGGAGAAGTACCCGCCGCTGAAGCCGCCGTCCAATGCGGTGGAACTCAAGGCCTACCGCAAGAAGTGGAATACGCGCAGGGTGACGCTGCGCTAGGCGCGGCCGACATGGCGAGGGAACAGTCGCCTCAGCGCCAAGAAGCACTTCTTGAGCAGGTGCCACGACGAGAGCGACACCGCCATGGCCGGGTCTTGGATGCCATCAAGGGCTGGAAGAGGTTGACCTCCTCTCAAACGGCCTTTGCATCGGACATTCGGTGAACTGAGCTTGGAGTGATGGGGCGGGAGTGGGATTGTAGTGCGGCGATGCCCTACCCAAGCCCCAGCACCCCGGCCAACCGGCCCCACCCAGACCCGCGTCGGGTTCCCGGTCGGCTCGCCGATGCGCGATCCGAGATCCCATCGGCGAGGCTCATCCTGTTCGGGGTTCTCGCGCTCGCCCTGGCGCTGCGCTTGCCGGGCTTCACCGAGAGCCTCTGGATCGACGAGCTCTACACCTCGAACCTGTTCTGCGGTCCGACCGTCGTCCTGCTCAAGACGCTCTTCACCGACATTCACCCTCCGTTCTACTTCGTCTTCATCCACTTCTGGAACGGCTTGTTCGGCGACTCCGAGATTGCACTGCGTCTGCCAGCACTCCTGAGCGGTCTCGCCAGCATCTGGCTGATCTACCGCCTCGGCATCATGGCACACCGTCCCTCGACCGGCCTCGTCGCCGCCTTTCTGCTCGCCGTGAACCCGGTGCACATCTGGTACTCGCAGGAAGCACGTCCCTACGCGACGACCATCCTGCTGACGCTCTTGACCGTCTACGCGTTCTGGCGACTACTCGAGACGGAGCAAAGTTTTTTTTGGAGCCTGCTCTACTTCTGCTCGCTCACGGCGCTGGTCTTCTCGCACTATTACCTCGCCGCCTTCCTCGTCGTGCTACCGCTGCTGGCCTGGTCGACCAAGTCGCCGGCGCGTGTTCGCATTCTGTTCGGCAGCATCGTGCTCATGGTCTTGGTCGGCCTCTACCTCGGAGCCAAGGCATATCTGTCGCACGTGCCGACGACCAAGTCCTACCTGCGAGCCTTCGACGCATCCGAGGCATACCAGCTCGCTTTCAACTGGTTCCTGACCGGAAACAGCTTCACACCGCAAGGTAACACCACAGCAGTCGGTGCCGCCCTGCTCGTCGTTGTGCAAGTGCTCGGCGTCGTCGCCTTCCTGGTCGGTTGCGCTCGCCTGCTGGGCAGTCCGGCGCGTGCGCGCGGCACGCAGGTGCTGCTGCTCATGCTGGTCCTGCCCGCCTGCCTGCTCGCACTCACTCTGGTCGGCAAGAACCAGACCTACATCCAGCGCAGCGCCCTGCCGGCGCTGCCGTTCTTTGTCCTCGTCATCGCGGCAGGAATCGGTGGTTGGCGCCGGCTACCACTGCGTCGCACGTTCGTCGGCACAGCCATGACCGTCCAGACAGGCGTGCTGATCGCCTTCTTCGCGCATCGGGGCAGCTGGACCGTCTACAAGCCGAACCCCGACTGGAAGAGCGTGGCGGCGCACCTCGAGCACGAGCTAGCGACGGGCGCCCCGAGCGAACTGCTCTCCATGTACCTGTCGCCGACGCCCTTGACGTACTACAACCCACGCTTCCGTGAGGTGAAGCACTTCGGTCGCAACCAACAGAAGCTCGATCGCTTGCTCACCCGCTCGGCGAAGCTCTTCGGCAAGGACGGCATCCCGGGCAGCTGGATTCGCGGGTGGATCGAAGATCACTTCGGCGCCTACGAGCGGGAGCTCGCGGCTCACAAGCACAACATGCAACTCGCCATTCACTGGGTCGGCAATCGGGACCCGCTCGACATCGACAAGGGTGAGTTCTGGTTGCTGGCGTATCGTGGGGCCACCCCGCAGAGGCTTCGCCGCGTCCTCGACGATCCCCGCACGTCCATCGTCTCGGTGCAGCGCTTCCAAAGCCTGCTCCTGTACCGGGTTCGGCGTGGCTCCATCTGAGTCGGCCATCGCCCCTGTCCGCGCCATCCTCCTGGACGTGGACGGCACGCTCTACGACGCACGACGACTGCGCGCACGCATGGCCATGGCGCTCTTGCTCTTGGCATTCCGCGGCATCTCGCGGGCCCGCCGTACCTGGCGATGCATCCAAGCCTACCGCCGCGCCCTTGAGCAGGTGCGCCACGAGAAGCGCGATGGTCTTCCACTGGCTAGCCGTCACCTAGAACGTGCCGCAGAGCTCTCGGGAGAAACAACGGCGACGATCAGGGCAGTCGTCGATGAATGGCTACTCGAACGCCCCTTGGCATACCTCGCGAAAGCTCAGCGCACGGGGCTCATCCCCTTCCTCGACCGCGCCAAGGCAGCTGGGCTACGCATCGGCTTCTTCTCCGACTACCCGGTGCAAGCGAAGCTCACGGCGCTCGCCGTCGACACCTACGCCTCGCTCATGCTGTGCGGCACCGACCCCGAGATCGACGCCTACAAGCCCTGGCCCGACGGATTCCGCCAGGCTTGCCACACCTGGCGGCTCGCGGCTGCCGATGTCTTGTACATCGGCGATCGCTCGGAGGTCGATGCCATTGGCGCTGCCGCAGCCGGCATGCGTTGCGCGATTCTGTGCAGAGGCACACGGGTGCCCGATGCTGCCCCGGACTACATCCGAGTCGGCAACTTCGACCAGCTGGGTGATCTCCTGTTTCCGACTGCCTCGTGAACATCAAGCCCTACATCGAACTCGCCCGCATCGACCACTGGTTCAAGAACGCCTTCATGGTGGTCGGGATCCTCATGGCCGTGTTCTACCAGCCGGGCATCCTCGGCCCGGGCTCGGTGGCGCAACTAGCCCTGGCCGTACTCGCGACCTGCATCGTCGCCTCCAGCAACTACGTCCTCAACGAGATCCTCGACGCCCCGACCGACCGGGAACACCCGTCCAAGGTCGCGCGCCCGATCCCGGCGGGGCGTGCTGCCGTGCGCGTGGCCTGGCTCGAATGGTTGCTGTTGAGCGCAGCCGGACTCTGCCTCGCATTTCAGATCGGCGTAACGTTCGGCCTCGCAGCGCTGTCACTGTGGACCATGGCGCTCATCTACAACGTCCCGCCCGTGCGCACCAAGGAAGTCGCCTACCTAGACGTGTTGACCGAGTCGGTCAACAACCCGATCAGACTGCTGCTCGGTTGGTTCGCCTTGCTGTCGGACCGTCTGCCACCGGTCTCGCTCCTCCTGTCCTACTGGGCAGTCGGCGCTTTCTTCATGGCGGCCAAGCGCTTCGCCGAGCTGCGCACGATCGGCGACCGGACACGCGCCGCCCGCTACCGCCGCTCGTTCGAGCGCTACGACGAACACAACCTGCTGGCCAGCATGTTCTTCTACGTCGCCGTATGCGCGTTCTTCGGCGGCATCTTCATCGTGCGCTGCAAGCTGGAACTCGTGCTGTGCGTACCCCTGATCGCGGGACTCTTCACCTACTATCTCCGACTAGGCCTGCGCAACAACAGTCCCGTGCAGGCGCCTGAGAAGCTCTACCGCGAACGCGGCTTCTTTCTCTACGGCCTGGTCTGCTTCCTCTGCTTCGCAGTCTTGCTGTTCACCCACATCCCCAGTCTCTACGAGTTGTTCCGCGTCCAAGCGCCCGGCGCCACCGCCCTTTGGACCATCGGCTGAGGCCGATCCTTGCGCCCTGGAAGGGCTTCAGACTCGCCGCGCCGAGGCCAGGGCGGACGCGGCAAGATCAGAGGGAACTCCACCTTCACGGTCGCCCTGACTGGCACGGCAAGCTCCAGGGGCGCGATCTTGCTGTCGAACGGCGCGCGCATACGCGTTCCCGAGACCCCGCCGCCAAGCGCGGCCGAAAAAGCGCTAGCTCATTCTTCCGCTGGCGCATCGGGCCCGCTTTGCTCGTGCCCTCCTCACAACGGAGCGCCTCCTTGCCTCGAGCACCGGGCTACTATCGCCATCCCACGATCCACCGCGACCGCATCGTCTTCGTCTGTGAAGACGACCTCTGGTCCGTGACGACCTGCGGCGGTCCGGCGACTCGCCTGACCGCCAGCGCCGGCAGCGCCACGTTTCCCGTTCTTTCGCCTGACGGCAAGACCATCGCCTTCACCGGGCAGGACGACGGGCCAACGGAAGCCTGGGTCATGGACACCGACAGCGGCACGGCCGAGCGACGCAGCCACTTCGGCGGCATGCTCCGCACCGTCGCGTGGACGCCGGACAGCGACAACGTCGTCGTGCAGAGCCACTACGGACAAGCCTTCAGGAGCGACCTGCGTCTGTGGCACCTACCCGCGCTGCGCGGCCACGCGCGGGCGCTGCGGCACGGTCCATCAAAAGAGATCGCTTACCACCCGCGCTCGTCACCAGTCGTGCTCGGGATCAACGCCGG
>NYZE01000059.1 GCA_002685965.1 Planctomycetota bacterium
CCGACCACGACACAGCGCCACACCCTTCGCGCCGCCCTCGCCCAAACCGCTCCCGCCCTGCTCGATCATGACGCGACTCTCGCATGAGTCGTGAGCCGCGTTCGGGAAGCTCCCGCGGAGGGCTACAAACTCGTGGCCTTCGGCGAGGCACAGCCTCGCTATTGCGCGAGCACCTGTATCTTCTCGCCGACCTCATCGAGAATCCGGCACAGTTCGTCGTAGTCGGGATGCTTCATCCGCACCCAAGCATTCGCCATGTAACCGTGCTCAATGCCCTGAGTCGCTGTGCCCGGCGGGGGCAGGTGGGAGTCGATGACGAAGTTGCGGTACTTGTCGAGGACGCCGCGGCCGTCATAGCCGGAGATCTGGCCGTCACGGTCCGGGCGTAGCGCGATCATGCCTGTAGCAGCGCTGCGTGACGCGCGAACGTCGGTCTTGCCATGGCACACAGCCTTGGCCCACTCGACGTAGACGTCGAGGTCGTTGCCGGCACCGTAGAGATCCCACACGAGCACGCCGGGCGGACGACAACCGATCTCGGAGAACTTGAGCCCCTTGGGCCCGAAGAACCACTCCATGTGCGTCGCCGAAGTTTCGATGCCGAGCACATCGATGACCTTCTGGCCGAGCTCCTTGACTGCGTTGTAGGTCTCGCCGTCGATGCGGTTGGTGCTGACGATCTGCGGCGAGATCCAACGCGTACGCATGGCCTCGAGCACCCCCGGGTAGTAGTGCGAGATCCAATCGTGCACGACGCGCCCTTTGATCGTGATCGTGTCATAGAAGCCCTCGTGGCCTTCGATGAACTCCTCGACGCCGACCGAGGCACCGCGGTCAACACCGACGGCGGTGATGCACTCCTCGAGCTGTGCGGCATCGTCCGCGCGGTAGATGCCGGCCGCGCCAGCCGCCATGCGCGGCTTGAGGATGACCGGATAACCAACCTCTTCGGCAAACGCCCGGACCTCGTCCGGTGACTCGGTACCGATCGACTGCGCACAAGGCACGCCGGCCTCGCGCAGCGCTTCCTTCATGGCCGGCTTGTCGCGACACAAGAAGGCAGTGCGCACCGACGTGCCCGGAATGTCGCAGGCTTCGCGCACCTGCGCCGCCGGCTCGACGTGTGCTTCGACGGTGCACTCGAGACGGTCCACCCAGCCGCGCTCCTGCACCTGCTGCACGGCGTCATGCAGCGCAGACGTATCGACGACGGAACCGACCTGCTCGTAGCCGGTCAGCTGTTGTTTGAGCTCACGCGGCAACGAGCTGGCCGGCGCTTCACCAATCGCGGTCACCGAGACGCCGAGGGAGTGCAGCGCGCGTACGAACTCGCGCTGGTTCTTCGGGAACGCCGGCTCGACGAAGAGGACGTGCATGGCAAATCTCCGAAACGGGGTCTCCGACTATTCCAATGTGGCCGGAACGAGCCGTTTATACAGCTCGACGTAGCGCTCGACCTGCTGGTCCCAGGACCAGTCGACCGCCATCGCGTTCTGCACCAACTTCGCCCATGCGTCAGGAGCACGCCAGGTGTCGAGGACGCGCTCGAGCGCACCGACCAACGCGTGTGCATCGAAGTCGTCGAAGACGAAGCCAGTGCCGCTCTGCCCGTCGGGCTTCCAGTCTTCGACCGTGTCGGCGAGCCCACCCGTGCGCCGCACCACTGGCGGGGTGCCATAGCGCAGGCTGTACATCTGATTGAGCCCACAGGGCTCGTAGCGCGACGGCATCAGGAAGACATCGGCACCGGCCTCGATCCAATGCGCCAACTCGTTGTCATAGCCACCCTGGAAGGCGGCTTGCCGCGGAAACCGCTCGTGCAGCCACTGGAAGTAGCGCTCGTAGCGAACATCCCCCGCCCCGAGCACGCACAGCCTGACATCCTCGCGCTGCAGCAACACCGGCAGCGAGTCCTGCAACAGATCGAAGCCCTTCTGTGCGGTCATCCGCGACACGATGCCAAGCACCGGACCGCTCGGCTCGGGCGCCAGCGCCAACCGCTCGAGCAGCGCGGCCCGACAAGCATCCTTGCCGGCCAGGTCATCGCGCGAATAGTGTGCTGGGATCAGGGTGTCCTTCTCCGGGCTCCACTCGTCGTAGTCGACGCCGTTGACGATCCCCGACAGTACGGCCTTGCGCGCTTCCAGGGTCTCCGACAACCCCATTCCGTACTCCTGCGTGCGGATCTCCTCGGCGTAGGTCGCGCTCACGGTCGTCAGCGCGTTCGCATACATGAGTCCGGTCTTGAGGAAGTTGACGCGACCCTCAGTGAGGTCCTGTTGGTGCAAGTGCTTGCGCACGTCGCCGAGACCGAGCTCTTCGACGACGCTGGCCGGATAGGTCCCCTGGTAGCCGATGTTGTGAATCGTCAATACGGTCCGCGTGGTGCTGAACAACTCGTCCCACGCATACATGGCCTCGAGCCACAACGGCAACAGCGCCGCGTGCCAGTCGTTGCAGTGGAAGATATCCGGCCCCCACTGCGCCCACTGGCAAGCTGCGATCGCCGCGCGCGGCAGCAAGCCAAAGCGCAGGTGCTCGTCGCCGTCCTCGCAGTAGATCCCCTCGCGGTCGTAGAGCTCGGGGCAATCGATGAACCAGACCTCGGCGCCCCAGACCGCGGCGTCACTCCCCTCCGAAGGAGAAAGCACCGAGCCTGAACGGACGCCGAAGCGCAGCTCGCGATCTCCGACCTGGAAGGGAATGTCGTCCATATCGTCGACCAGGTCGGCCGGGTGTGCTTCGGCGACACGCCGGTAGTACGGCATGACGCAACGCGCGCGATGTCCCGCCTTGACGAGGTAGCGCGTGAGTGCTGCCGTGACGTCGGCCAGCCCCCCGGTCTTGGCAAACGGGGCGACTTCGGAAGCGACGAGGCAAATGTCGAGGGAAGACACCATGGACGCAGGCAAGGGCGGCGGAGCATACGGCATCGGGCTCGCCCGCGCGCTCGCCTTCGCGGCTTGGTCGACCGCCGGCCTGGCGACGAGACAGTTCACCTTCTTCGTCGTCGCCCTGTTGGCCAATCCGGCGTCTGAACCGCTGCCGCGGGTATTCAGCGACCGCTAGGGCGCATGGGTAACCCTGCCCCCCGCAGGCGCTCTGCCTTGCCAGGGAAGGGCCACTGGCATAAGACTCGGTCTCCTTCTCCGTCGGTTCTATGCGTCACCTCATCTTTGTCGCTCCTTTCGCGCTTCCGAGCACGCTGCGTTTCGTGCGCGCGGCGGTCGAGGTGCCGGATATCCAGGTCTCGCTGCTGAGCCAAGAGCCGGTCGAGCGACTGCCCGCCGAACTATGCCGCCGCCTGACCGGGTTCGGCCGTGTGCGCGACGCTATGGTTCAGGCCGACTTGGTCGACGGCATCCGTGGTGTGGCCCAGGAGGTCGGCGGCCGCGTCGACCGCGTCATCGGTGTGCTCGAGCAGATGCAAGTGCCGCTCGCCGAGGCGCGCGCGGAGCTACAAATCCCGGGGCTCTCGGTCGAGTCCGCCAGGAACTTCCGCGACAAGTCGCGCATGAAGGATGTGCTGCGAGCCAATGGCCTGCCTTGTGCCCGCCACGCCCTCGCCACCAACGCCAGCGAGGCGCTGCGTTTCATCGAAGAGCTCGGCGGCCCGGTCGTCGTCAAGCCGCCGGCCGGCGCCGGCGCCAAGAACACCTTCCGCGTCGACATGCCGGAGCAGCTCACCAGCTACCTGCGCACGAAGCGCATCACCCCAGACTCGCCCATGCTGCTCGAAGAGTTCATCACGGGTAAAGAACACTCCTTCGACTCGGTGACGCTCGACGGCGAACACCTCCTGCACTCGGTGACGGAGTACTACCCGACGCCGCTCGAGGTCATGGAAACCCCCTGGATCCAGTGGTGCGTCGTGTTGCCACGGAGCATCGACGGCGGCGAATACGAAGCGATCCTCGCGGATGGCCCGAAGGCAATCGACTGCCTCGGCCTCGAAACCGGCCTGACACACATGGAGTGGTTCCAGCGCTCCGACGGATCGATCGCCATCTCGGAAGTCGCTGCACGACCGCCCGGCGCCCAGTTCACGACCCTGCTCTCGTACGCCTACGACCTCGACTTCTACCAAGCGTGGGCACGCCTGATGGCGACCGACCGCTTCGACGTCCCCGAGCGTCGCTGGTCCGTGGGAGCTGCCTTCCTGCGTGGCCAGGGAGCGGGCAGCGTCACGGCCGTGCACGGCATCGCCGAGGCGCGGCGCGAGTTCGGCGACCTGGTAGTCGAAGCCAAGGTGCCGCGGCGTGGCCAACCACAAGCGTCCAGCTACGAGGGAGAGGGCTACGTGATATTGAAGGACCGCGATACCGACACGGTCCGCGACGGCCTCAAGCGGTTGATAAGCCTCATCAGAGTGGAGCTCGGATGAATGTTCTGTTGATCTCGCCCGGCTTCCCGTCGGAGATGCCGCTGTTCACAAGTGCGCTCGCCGAAGTCGGTGCGCGCGTCTTCGGCATCGGCGATACACCGCGCGTCGGGCTGCCACGCGAACTCCAGCACTGCTTGAGCGGCTACCTGTCAGTCGCCTCTCTCTGGGAAGAAGAACAGACGGTCAGCGAGGTGCAGCGCTGGCTCTCCGGCCGTCACATGGACCGCGTCGAGGTACTGTGGGAGCCTGGCATGATGCTCGCCGCCAAGCTCCGACAAGCCCTCGACTGCCCCGGGCTCACGGTCGAACAGACGATTCCGTTCCGTGACAAGGAGGCGATGAAGCAGAAGCTCGACGCCGCCGGCATCCGCACCCCCCACCACTACCGGGCGACGAGCACCGCCGCGGTCGAAGAAGCTGTCGAACAGATCGGCTATCCGATCATCATCAAACCGATCGACGGCGCCGGCTCCGCCGACACCTATCCGATCCACGACGCCGACGACCTCGAGCAGGCCATCGGCATCACCAAGCACGTCCCTGAGGTCAGTGTCGAGGAGTACATCGACGGCGAGGAGTACACCTACGACACCGTGTGCTCGGGCGGTAAGCCGCTGTTCGAGAACGTGAGTTGGTACCGTCCTGGCCCACTGATCGCGCGACTCAATCCGTGGATCAGCACCCAGTGCCTGACCTTCCGTGACCTCACATGGGAGGTGCCGAAGAAGGGTGTCGACATGGGGCGCCAAGTGCTGGATGCGCTCGAGTTCGACGCTGGCTTCACTCACATGGAGTGGTTCGTCAAGCCTGACGGCGAAGCCGTATTCGGCGAGATCGGCGGCCGCGCCCCCGGTGGGCGACTCGTGCACCTGATGAACTACGCGTGCGACATCGACTTGTTCAGCGGCTGGGCCGAAGCGGTGTGCACCGGCCGGATCTCACAAGACACGACGAAAAACTACAACGCTGCTGTGATCTTCAAACGGGCACAGGGACAGGGTGACCGCATCACCACCATCGAAGGACTCGAACGTCTGATGTCGCGCTTCAGCGAGCACATCGTCAACATCGACCTCAACCAGGTCGGCGCGCCAAAGCGCGACTGGCGAAAGATCGTCCATGGCGACGGCTGGATCGTCGTACGCCACCAGGACTTCGACACGCTGCGGCACATGTCAGAAGCGGTTGCTACCGATCTGATCGTGAGGGCTGAGTGAGCGCACCACGGATATTGCTCGGCCCGCAGCGGACGATGCCGATCCTGGGTGACGCCGTTGCCGCGCTCGGTGTCAAAGGCAAGCTCGCAGCGGTCACGGCGGGCTGGGAAGAGCGCGAGGACGAGGACCGCGAGCTCGCCCAGCACCTCGGCGGTCGCACGGTGAGCCTGCGCCTGTTCGACCGCGCCGAGGACGTGTTCCAAAAGGATCCGGCCGTGCTCCAGGCCATGTCCGAGCACCACAGTCGCTTGCACGGACTGCGCGATGTCTACCGCAAGCACCTCGGCCATGCGCTCGAGGCGGCCCGCGAGCTGACCCACTCCACTGCCGACAGCCGGCTGATCGAGGCAGAGCTCGACGAAGCGATCTCGAATGTGCAGCACATCGACTCGCGCCACGTCGCACGAGTCGCCGCCGTCCACCAAGACTTCGATGCCCGCATGCAGTTGGCTGCGCACCCGGCAGTCGCCAAGCACGTCGCCGAGGTCGCGGCGATTCTGGACGACTGCGATGCAGTGTGCATCGCTGGAGGCCACGTCGCGGTGCTCTACAACCGGCTCGCCATGTTCGGCGTGCTCGACCACGTCGCAGACAAACCGATCTTCGCCTGGTCGGCTGGCGCCATGGTGCTCTCCGAACGCATCGTGCTCTTCCACGACAGCCCGCCACAAGGCGCCGGCAACCCGGAAGTGCTCGGCCCCGGCCTCGGCATGGTCAGGGGCGTGGTGCCGCTGCCGCACGCCGCCAGCCGCCTGAACCTCGAGGACCCGGGGCGGGTGGCGTTGTTCGCACGCCGCTTCGCCCCCGACATATGCGCCGCGCTGGAGCCCGGCAGCAAGCTCCTCCAGGACGGGGAGGCTTGGTCCGGCGAGGCCACGCGTCGCCTCGCGCCGACCGGCTCGCTTGAGGAGATCGCCGCATGAGCCAGGCCATCCTCGACCTCAAGCAGGAAGCCCAGGCCAACCCGACCGCGATCGATGCCTTCCTTGAGAAGCACGACTTCCCCCTCGTCGAAGGCCGCTCGGTGACCTTCGTCTTCCGCGGCCAGGCCGACGCAGTGCTACTGCGGCACTGGATCTACGGACTTCCTTCGAGCCGGGAGTTCGAACGCCTGCCGGGGTCGGACCTGTGGTTCCTGATCCACGAGCTGCCGGCGCGGTCGCGCGTTGAATACAAGCTCGAGTTGCACCAGGGTAAGAACAAACACCTCGTGCGCGACCCGCTCAACCCGCACGAGGCACGCGATCCGTACGGAGCCAACTCGGTCGTGCACGGCGAGGGCTACCAGCTACCCGAATGGACAGCCCACGACGCGAACGCGCGCCCCGGTGAGATCATCAAACGCCAGCTCAACAGCTCGACCTTCGGCGACGTGCGCCCGTTGTCGATCTACAAGCCGGCACGCTTCCGCGAGACGCGACGCTATCCGCTGCTGGTCGTGCACGACGGCCTCGATTACCTGCGCTTCGCGAGTCTGCAGACGGTCCTCGACAACCTGATCCACCGGCTCGAGATCCCACCGATCATCGTCGCCCTGACGCAGTCGCCAAACCGCTTGCACGAGTACGCGGACGATCCACGCCACGCCGACTTCATCGTTGACGAGCTCCTGCCCCTGATCACGAACGAGTTCCCGCTGGTCGACGATCCAGCAGCACGTAGCCTCGTCGGAGCCAGCTTCGGCGCGGTTGCAGCGCTGTCGACGGCGGTGCGGAAGCCGGGGGTTTTCGGCAACCTGCTGCTGCAGTCCGGTTCGTTCGCCTTCACCGACATCGGCGACCACGACCGCGGTCCGGTATTCGACCCGGTCGTCAAGTTCGTCAACGACTTCCGCGAGCAGCCGACCAAGCCCGCGGCACGGATCTTCCTGACTTGCGGCACCTACGAGTCACTGATCTACTACAGTCGCTCGCTGCTGCCGCTGCTGCAGTCGACCGGCGCCGAAGTACGCTACGAGGAGTCGCGCGACGGCCACAACTGGGAAAACTGGCGCGACCGTCTGCGCGACGGCCTCACCTGGCTGGCGCCGGGCCCGTTGTGGATGGTCTACGAGTAGCGAAACCTCTACGTTGCGTGAGCCACGGCGGCGTAGAGTCACCGCGTCCTTCGGAGACGAACTGATGCGCCTTTCTCGACGAACTCTCCTCTACAGCGCCGCCGCGACCGCCGGCGCGGGATTCGGGTTGCGCGCGCAACCGCTGCCTCGACCGCTGCTAGGCGCAACCAAGAGCGGCCTCGTCACCGGCAAGCGCAAGCCGCTGCGCCGTGATGAAATCGCGGGGTTCCTGTCCAAGGAACAGCTTCGCTGGCACCACGAGTCGCACTACGGCGACGCCCTCAAGGGCTTCAACAAGCTCGACGCCGATCCAACCGGCAACCACCGCTCGCGCATCGCCAAGGCAAACAGTGTCGTCCTGCACGAGCTCTACTTCGATGGCATGACCGCCGAGGCCAATGATCCCGGCAGCGCGACCGAGGCCGCTCTCGCCCAGCGCTTCGGCTCGGTCGATCTCTGGACCGCAGATTTTCACGCCGCCGCCAAGTCCTGCCGCGGCTGGGCCGTGCTCGGTTATCACCCGATCAACGGCAAGCTCTACAACATGACCAGCGATTCGCACGACGACGGGCCGTCGTGGTTCGGCGTGCCGCTCGTCGTCGTCGACATGTACGAGCATGCCTACTACCTCGACTACCAGAACAAGAAGGTGGCCTACGCCGAGAAGTTCACCGACAAGGTGGACTGGACAGAAGTCGAGCGGCGCCTGCGTGCCTGCCAGCGCTAACTGACCGAGATGAGCTCCCCCATCGTCGAGGCCGAAGTCGGCCTCGAGAGTGCGGTCCCTCGAGCGCTCGAGCCTGCGGGGTTCGCGGTAGATTGCGTGACCGATGCTGAGAGCGGTCCATGCCAGGCGCTCGCCGTTGACTCCGACCCCATGCTGTAGCAGCTCGATGCCTGAACCATGCTTGACCGACTACGGCTCGAGAAGCGCACCCCAGTCCTGACAAGGACGCCCTTCGATCCCTCAGGGCCGGCGTGCTAGGCTCCCTGCCGCAAACCCATGGCCACCGTCACCCGCAACATCGGTCTCTCGCTCGGCGCCGACATCTGTTGGCCGCAGTGCTACGAGGACCTCATGAGCGAGCTCGACCTCGAGCTGGCCATCGACGGTGACCGCGTCCGCTTCGAGGTCGAGCGCATCACGATCGAGCCCTTCGACTTGCGCCAACCGACACGCTACGACGTTGTGATCGACCGCTTGACGCATTGGTATGGCGTGAGTCGAGAGTGGATCAAGAAGGCGATCCTGCTCGACAACCTCTACGTCTTCAACAACCCGTGGTCCGTGCAGTCGATGGAGAAGCAGACCTCCTACTGCGCGATGATGAAACTCGGGCTGCACGTGCCCGACACGTGGTTGCTACCACCCAAGTCGTACGACGACCTGCCGGACCTCGAGGCGACGCTCGAACGCTACGCGAGGCTCTTCAACCTCGACACCATCGGCGAGGACGTCGGCTACCCGATGTTCATGAAGCCTTACGATGGCGGCGGCTGGGTCGGCGTCACCAAGATCGACAACAAGGACGAGCTCGCCACGGCCTACGACAAGAGCGGCAAGTTCGTCATGCACCTGCAGAGTGGCATCCTGCCCTATGACTGCTTCGTGCGCTGCATCGGCATCGGACCACAGGTGCGAACCATGCGCTACAACCCATCCGCGCCGCTGCACGATCGCTACGAAGTGGTCGAGGGGTTCATCGGCGACGATGCCATCGACGAGCTCACCGACATCACGCTGACCATCAACTCCTTCTTCGGCTGGGACTTCAACTCGTGCGAGTCGCTGCGCCGCGATGGTATCTGGCACCCGATCGACTTCGCGAATCCGTGCCCGGACTCGCAGGTCACGTCGCTCCACTATCACTTCCCATGGTACATCGCGTCGAAGATCCGTTGGTCGGTCTTCTGCGCGGCGACGCAGAAGCCGATGCGCCAGAACCTCGACTGGCCCGAGTTCTACGCCATCGACGAGGGGCTACCGTATCGCGAGCGGTTACGCGAGTACGCGCGGATCGCCAACGCTCGCTTCGAGACCGATCGTTTCCATGAGTTTTGCGACGACCACCTGGCCAACCTCGACGAGGTCGTGTGGAACTACTTCAGCTCGGACCGCGCGCGTTCCGCCGTCCGGCAGAAAGTTGAAGCGCTCTACCCCGAGGACGAACACGACGAGTTCACGGACCTGTTCTGGAATCGCATCCAGGATTGGCGCAGCGCATACCCGGCCAAAGCGAAGTCATGACCAAGAAGACCACGAGCTGGCATTCGCCACGCCTGGAGCGCGAGATCACGGTTTGCCGCTGGGGAGAGGTCGGCACGCCAGTGTTGTTCTTCCCGACCGCGGCCGGTGACGCCGAGGAATGCGAACGCTTCCTGCTCGTCGATGCGCTCGCACCCATGCTAGAGGCGCAGCAGATCAAGCTCTACTCGGTCGACAGCACCGCGGGCATGGTCTGGCTAACCGAGGACAACCGCTCGTCCGTCGCAACCCGAGCACAGAACCAGTTCGATGCTGCTGTTTATCACGAGGTCGTACCCGCGATTCGCACGGACTGCGGCGCGGATGACGTCGAGATCATCGTCAGCGGCGCTTCGATCGGCGCCTTTCAAGCGGTCGCGGGGTTGTTGCGCCACCCGGACGTGTTCTCGCACGCGATCTGCATGAGCGGGACCTACGACCTGACCAAGAAGATCCTGAAGGCGCCGCTCGACAAGGACTACTACTGCTCGTCACCACTGCACTTCCTGCCCGACCTGCCCGAGGACGATCAGTTGGCGCGTACGCGGGAGCGCTTCGTGCTGATCACGCACGGCAAGGGAAAGTGGGAAGCGCCGGCGGAGAGCTGGCGCCTCGCGGACGCCCTCGGTGCGCGCGGGATTCCGAACCGCGTCGACGAGTGGGATGAGGAGTGGAACCACGACTGGCCGACCTGGCGCCGCATGATGCCGCACTATCTCACGGAGCTGCTGGACCTCGAGGAGCTACCGGGCGACTGACCGCCACTGGTCCAGTCGTCGAGGCCGTCCCCGATTTTCTCAGAAAGCGAACTTGCTCGGCACGGTCACGATGCCGGTGTCGCTGACCGAGAACCGCGCGCGGTCCTGTTCGACGTCGAAGCCGATCTCCACCCCGGCCGGCACGACGGTCCACTTGTCGATGATCGCTCGCTGCACCCGAGCGCCCTCGCCAATCACGACACCGCTGAACAGCACCGCCTCCTCCACCGTCGCCCCGGGTTCGACCTGGCATCGGTTCGACAGCACGGCCCGTCGAAGGCGAGCGCCGGACACGACGACGCCCGGACACATCAGGGAGTCGATGACGTCGGCGTTCAGTACGGCCTTGGCCGGTGGATCGTTGTGCCAAAGCGTGTAGGTCGGCCAGTCCTGACGGTAGAGGTTGAACTGCGGCTCGACGGCGCAGAGGTCGAGGTTGGCCTCGAACAACGCCTCGATCGTGCCGACGTCGCGCCAATAGGTCCGGTCGCCGCCGCCAGGCTCCACGAAGCGATGCGCGTGCACCGGCACCTCCTCGATCATCTGCGGAATGATGTCATTGCCAAAGTCGTGGCTGCTGGCTGGTTCCTGGGCATCGGCCTCGAGTCTGCGGATCAGCTCGCCGGTCTCGAACACGTAGATTCCCATCGACGCGAGACACTGCCCGGGTTGGTCGGCGAGCTCGCGACCTCGTGATGGCTTCTCCTCGAACGACACGACGCGCCCGGTCAAATCGCACTCGAAGATCCCGAAGCGGCAGCTCTCTTCGACGGGAATCTTGACCATCCCGATGGTCAAGGCTGCGCCGTTGTTGACGTGCTCCTCGAGCATTCGCCCGTAGTCCATGCGGTAGATGTGGTCACCCGAAAGGATGACGACGTGCTTGGGCTTCTCGTCGGCGAGCGCGTCCAGGTTCTGCCAGATGGCGTCGGCGGTGCCCCGATACCAGTTCGCCTCGCCGCCATGGTGCGGCGGGCGCACGCTGATGAACTGGCTCAGGCGCAGTGGTAGGAAATTCCAGGCGAAACGAATGTGCTCCTCCAACGACCGGGCCCGGTACTGCGACAGCACGTAGATGCGCCGCAACCCCGAATGAATGCAGTTGCTCAGCGTGAAGTCGATGATGCGGTAGGCGCCGCCGAACGGCACCGCCGGCTTGGCACGGGTTTCCGTCAGCGGTTTCAGCCGGGTACCCGTGCCGCCGGCCAGGACGAGCACGAGAGTGTCGCGGAGCTCTTCGTTCAGTTGCATGGCTTGGTTCGTTGTCGGGGTAGGATGCCGCACCCTTCGCCGCTTTCCAACGCTTCCCGTTGACGTCGATCGTCTTCTACTTCCAGGTTCACCAGCCGTACCGGCTCCAGCGCCGGAACGGTGGTGGTACGCCCACGCCAGGGCAGCTTTTCGACGACAAGGAGAACAGTCGAATCCTGCGCCGGGTCGCCGAACGGTGCTACCTGCCGATGAACGCGCAGCTGATGCAGACCATCGACGAGACCGATGGCGAGTTCCGCTGCGCATTCTCGATCTCGGGCACGGCGCTGGACCAGATGGAGGCCTGGAGCCCACCGGCGCTCGCAAGCTTCGTCGAGCTGGCCGAGACCGGTAACGTCGAGTTTCTGGCCGAGACTTCGCACCATTCGCTTGCCTGCGTTGGCCACCAGGCCGAGTTCGTCGAACAAGTGCGCGAGCACACCGACCGGATCGAGCGCTTGTTTGGCTCCCGCCCTACCACGTTTCGCAATACCGAGCTCGTCATCGAGGAGCCCTTGGCTCGAATCGTCGAGCAGCTCGGCTTCGACGCACTGCTCGGCGAAGGCATCGAGCACTTACTCGGCGACGCGAGTCCACACTTCCCCTATCGCCCACGCGGGTGCAAGAGCCTGCAGCTTCTGCTGCGCGACTACCCGTTCTCGGACGACATAGCCTTCCGATTCTCGAACCGCGAGTGGGAGAAGTTCCCATTGTTCGCGGACACCTTCGCCAGCTGGCTGCACGACGTGCCAAACTCACATGCGTTCATTGGACTGTTCATGGACTACGAGACGTTCGGCGAACACCAGGGTTCTGAAACCGGACTCTTCGAGTTCATGCAACACCTGCCCGCGTTCTCTCTCAAGGATGCCAAGACTCGCTTCGCGACGCCGTCGGAGATCGCGGCCAACCACCCGGCCGTCGACACGCTCGCCCTGCCACAGCTGGTGTCGTGGGCAGACGCCGAGCGCGACGTCAGCGCGTGGCTCGGCAACCCGATGCAGTTGGCCGCCCACCACGCCGTCTACGAGGTCGCCGAGAAAGTCAGGAGTTCGGACGACGAGGAGCTGATCAAAGCCTGGAAGCGCCTCACGACATCAGACCACTTCTACTACATGTGCACGAAGAACCGTTCGGACGGCGACGTGCACGAGTACTTCTCGCCCTACTACTCGCCGCACGATGCCTTCGTGCTGTTCATGGACGCACTCGCCGCACTCACAGAGCGGCTATGACGACCCAGTAGGGCCGAGCGGCAGCAGGTCACTTGCCCTTGGCGGGAGGCTCATCGCGGGCGAATCGCTGCCACTCCGCCTCGATCCCGGCGCGCTTCGGCCCACCGGCATGAAACACGAAGCGATAGCGCAAGGTCAGCTTCTTGCCCTTTGCCAGCGTCATGTCGCCGGTTCCCTTCGGCTTGCGCTCGAACTGAGACACGCCCCACGGGTTGGCCGCAGCGAGGCCGTAGTCGCGGGCATGCCAGCGACACGGATAACCGTGGTTCTTCGGGTGGTCGAAGATCGCGACGCCGACGACTTGGTCTTCGATCGGTCCCCAGTAGTCGACCCAGCGAGCCCGTTTGCCCCAGCACTGCTTGTCACGCACGCCCTCGCTGTTGAGGATCTCGCCGGCCGCTCGTTTGCCGCGCAGCCGCAGGCGGGGGTGCAGACGGAGCGCCATCGAGCCCTCTTTCGTGTCACCGAACACGACGTCACCGCTCGTCGCGTGCAACGTCACGGTGAAGCCGATGAAGCGACCGACCTCGGTCTCACCGAAGACAATCTGGCGCTCGTCCGTGCAGACGACCTTGCCGTCGCTGCCGAGCCAGTCGTTTCGGGTGACCAGGAGCGCACGCTTCTCGAACAAAGCCATCGTGGTCTGCACGATCCGCCCCTTGCCGGACCAGAACTCGTGTCCGTTGACGGAACCGTGGGTGAACCACATCGAGCGGTGATGCGGGTGATCATCGGTCTCGCCATCGACACCCTTGCGCATCGGGAAGTCGCGCGTCATGCGCCGCCCTTTGGCACCGATGATCGGCCACATGTAAGGGAAACGCCCCTTCTTGTAGACGTAGTCCGTGAACAGCTTCTCGCCGATCCGTACGCGGACCCTGCCATCGAGCTTGTCGAACGCAACGGTCGGCTTGGGGGTACCCGCTTGCTGCGACGCACCTCGAGCTGAAAGAGACGAGGCCAGGGCAACGACCACGTAGATGCAGAGGCGCATCCGCGTATCGTGAACGCGGCGGCCCACACGGTCAAACCTGCGACGCCATCGCCAGGGCCGGCCCGAGGAGACGAACCAGCCTGCCCTCCGCGTCACCGAGAAAATGGGCTAGCGAATCGCTGATCGGATCCAGCTGCAGAAGCTCAACGCTGCGCAGCGCAAGAAGGCAATGCAGAAGGGATCGACCGCTAGACGGGAGGGCAGAGCAAGCCTCGTGCCCTGCTTCATCGCCAGCCACCCGGGCTACCTCATTCCAGCCAAGCTGCCACGCGATGCCCAATGGCGCGCGACCGGACCGGCAGCCGCCGTCAGCTAGCGTCGCCCGGCCCTAGATCGCGGTCGCAGGCGGTCCCGCTGGCGCAGTCAGCGCTAGCACACCTCGGCGCGATCTCGTATGACCGGGTCTCCTCGCACCCCGGTGAAGCCATGCGCACAATCGTCTCCTTGGCCCTGTTGGCCGGTCTCCTCCCTGCCCAAAACACCGCAGAGAAAGCGGACCCGCTCATCGGACGGATGAAGCACGAGGGTCTGCAAAACAGCCGGGTCATGGACTACCTCGACCACCTGACCAACACGATTGGGCACAGGTTAACGGGTTCGGACAACTTCGAGCGGGCCTGCCACTGGGCCAAGGCCGAGTTCGAGAAGATGGGTCTCACGGCACAACTGCACAAGTGGAAGGAGTGGAAGGTCCGCTTCAACCGGGGCCAGTGGTCCGGCCGCATGCTCGAGCCGTCCAACCTGGAGCTGCAGGTCGCCACCGAGGCGTGGACCGCAGGAACGCGCGGCCAGGTCACAGGCAAGGCGATCAAGCCCCCGACAGACATCCTCGATCTCGAAGAGACGTGGAGCGGGAAGGTCGAAGGCGCATGGCTACTCGCTCGCAAGAGCGGACGGCGCGGCGGCCCGTTCTGGGGTCATCTGAAGCGGTTCGCACGGGATGAAGGTGCCGCGGGCATCATCTATCCCTCGACCGGCGACGCGAAGTTCCCGAACCGCATTCGCGTGTTCGGCAACCGCCGCATGGCCTTGGCTGCAAATGCCACAATTCCGACGATGCCGGAGATCTGCGTGCGCAAGGACCAGTTCGCGGCCGTCGAGAAGCTGATCGCCGCTGGCAAGAAGGTGGTTCTGCGCTTCGACATCCGCAACCGGTTCCGCCGCGAGAAGGTGCCGTTGTACAACGTCATCGCCGACATCCGCGGTACCCAAAAGCCTGACGAATACGTGATGGTCGGCGGCCACCTCGACTCGTGGCACCAGGCAACGGGCACAACCGACAACGGCACCGGTACGACGTCAACGATGGAAGCGGCGCGCATCCTCTCCGCGGTCGGCGTGAAGCCACTGCGCACGATCCGCTTCTGCCTCTGGGGCGGCGAGGAGCAGGGCCTGCTCGGATCGCGCGCCTATGTGCTCAAGCACCGGCAGAACATGAAGAACGTGTCCGCCTACTTCAACCACGACACGGGCACCAACTGGGCCTACTCGATCCGAGTGCCCACCTTCATGCACGCTGACTTCGAGCGCATCGTGGATCCCATCCTGTCCATCCCGGCACCGGACAAGAAGCACGAGGGCCCGGTGTTCAAGCTCGGCAAGTCGCGCGCGATTTCGCGCCGTGGCGGCGGCAGCGACCACGCCTCGTTCCTCTCCGCTGGAGTTCCAGCATGGTCGTGGACGCTGCGCGGCCGCAGCAACTACTTCCAGCACACCTGGCACAGCCAGTGGGACACGTTCGACGTCGCTATCCCCGAGTATCAGCGACACACGTCCACCGTGATTGCGATCGTTGCCTACGGCGTCGCCAACCTGCCGCACTTGCTACCGCGCAAGGCACCGGCCGAGAAGGACGGGCGATAGAGCGGCACTGGGGCCGCAGGTGTAACATCCCCGTCGCGCACCTAGTCACGCCAGCACTTCAGTCGTAGACAAGGCCGTTACCAGAACTCGCAAGACCCAAAGACCCCAGGAGAAGCTCGATGCGTTGGATCGCGGCACTGCCCCTGCTCGCCACAAGTGTCCTCGCCCAGGCGCCCGGCAAGGCCACGCAGAGCGCCGCCGCCGTCAAGGAGCTACAGGCCGGTCTCAAGGCCAAGACCGCTTTCGAGCGGCTACAGGCCATCAAGAAGGCCGCCAAGCTCGACACCGACCCGATCGCCAAGGCACTCGCCAAGTCGCTGCGCGACAAGGAGAACTCGGTGCGCAAGGCTGCAGTGCGGGCACTGCGCTACATGAAGGCACCCACCGCGTTCAAGGAGCTGCTGAAGGCCGCCAAGCTCTTCGAGAAGGACGAGGATATCGGTCCTGACTACTATCTGGCGCTGGGCCAGAAGGGCGACGTCAAGGCGCTGCCGACGTTGATGCACCGCGCCTGGAACCCCGCCAGCGCCAAGATCTTCCAAGCGCGCATCAAAGCCACCGCGCACATCCGCTCCCCGGCCTCGATCCAGGAACTCATCAAGCTGAACAATAAGTTCCGGCCCGCCGGTCGCCGCATCAACAAGCGCGGCCCAACTGGCCCCCGACGCCAGATCACACAAGCACTTGAACTCCTGACGAGCCAGTCAGCACCGCAGAAGGGCGAAGAGTGGCGCGCGTGGATGCTCAAGATCAAGAAGGTGACCAAGGTCGCCGCCGAACCAAAGGGCCTGACACAGCGCGAGTTGGCCGCCTACAAGCAGACATGGCAGCAGCCGCTCGGTGACGAAGAGCGCCCGGACCGCAAGCGCGATCGCCGCAACAAGAAGCGCAACAAGTAGACAGCGACATCGCCGCGTGGTGCTGCACAAACGGCAACCCGCTGCCGGTCACAGAACGCTGGTCCTGCGACGCGGCGCCATCGGTGACTCCATCTGCTTCCTGCCAGTGATCGACGCCGCCCGTACGTCCTGGCCGCACCACGAGCTTCACTTCGCCGGCGAAGCAGCAGTCGCCGATCTGTTCGAGATTCGCGGCATCGTCGACCGCGGCTTCTCTTCCGAAGACCTACAGCTGTGGCGCGGTCCTGCCGCGCTGGCGAGGTATGACGTCGTCATCGGCGATGTCGAAGGCAGCACGGTGCGTTTCGATGTCGTGGTCGACGAGCGGGACGAGACACCGGCGTCGCGTCAGCTGTGCGAACGTGCGGCGCGCGTCTGGCCCATGCCGTGGCCCAGCGTTCCCAACAAGCCGCGCTTGCCACGTGCTGCCACTGCCGCCAGCCCTCTACTCTGGCTTCATCCCGGCTCCGGTAGCCCGCGCAAGAACTGGCCCGGTTTCGCCGAACTCGCGGAGCACGCGCTGGGCGCAGGAATCCAAGTCGCGGCTTCGTTCGGTGCAGCGGATGAGGCCATCGCCGAGCAACTCGAACGTCGACTGCCGGCCGCCGTTCGGCGACGGACCGGCCTGGTGTTGACCACGCTGGCCAGCGAGCTCGAGCGAGCCGCCGTCTACGTCGGCAACGACTCTGGCATCAGTCACCTCGCCGCCGCCCTTGGTGTGACAACGGTCGCGCTGTTCGGTCCGTCGTCTTGTGTGGCCTGGCGACCGCACGGCGCACGCATCCTCGACTTCGATGCCTCACCACAAGAGGTCGGGGCGATCGCACTCCAATCCACGTAGTTGAAGTCGACCCCTCCCGGAGGAGCACATGGGGCGCATCCGAGTCGGACCGATCTATGCGAAGGCCACCCTTGGCCACGATGCCATGGAGCACTGTCAGGCGCTGCTAGCGCAACTGCAACTTGAGCGCGTCGCTCGCACGGAGCGGAAACATCTGGGAGGGCGCATGGGCCCACACGGCCTGGGCATTGAGGCGCAACCCACGCAGGCCGCGCACCAGCGGTACCACGGTCTGACAGTCGCCAGCGGGAGTCGACAGGAGCACCGTGAAAAGCTCGGGGCGCGGCACGACATAGACGAATGCCCCGCCGAGCTTGAAACCGAGCGGGATCGCTAGGTCACTAAGCATCAGCACACCAACGCCACTGGGCGGCGCGTGGACGCAACTGAACCCTATTCCTCCCTGGTTGGCCTCGGGTGCGCGTGCAACGTCGAGAAACAGGGCCCGCGCGTTGTTGCTCGACCGTGTGGAGATACCGAACCGCTGCACTCCTGGCATCGATCCATCGCGCGCAAGCGCTTCGAGCTCGAGGGGGTGCAGTGCGCGGTCGAAGAGACGCACTGCATCGATCAGCCCGTGGAACGAGCGTCCGCCAGCGGGCGGGTTGTCGCCAATCCAGGTTGGCGTACTCGCCGATATCGACACGGATCCGCTCCTCCCAACGCGACCGACCTCGGCGCCGTCCAGGAAGAGGCGCAGATCGCTACCGTCATAGGTCGCAGCGGCGTGGTACCAGACTCCCACGCTCAGCGTGCCGGTGCCGGCGATCAGCGTCGCCGTCGAGCTGCCGGTACGCAACCGAACGCGCAAACGTGGTCCTTGCGCCGTGCCAATCGTGCTGAGCATCAGCGCATGCTGGCTTTCGAGAAAACCGGTTGCCGTGGAGAACACCCGACCGTCTTGCGCGCTCAGGTGCGAGAAACCGTCGGGCCGGATCCAGGCACTCAGCGACACGGCCGGAGAAGTCATTGCGAAGCCCTGGACTTCGACTCGTTCGCCCTTCCCTCGGAACTCCAGCGCCTGGCCGAAGAGCCCCGGAACCTGGCGTGTTGCGCGGTTGTGGCCGACCAGTCGTCGAGGGCCATCATCGATCGACCACGACTGCACTGGACCGTCGAAACGCCACGCCGCGTAGTCGTCGCGAATACGCGCAAAGACCGCCCGGGTGACCGTGCTGGGATCCTTGCCCGCCACGAAGGTCCGCGCTTTGACCAGCGTTGTCATGCCCACCGGGAAGGGCTCGCGATACAGCGGCGAGTTCTTGGTCGGATCGGTGCCGTCCGTCGTAAACCGAACTTCCCCTGAGTGATCTGCGGGAATCACCTGCACGACACGCCACAAGCGAAAGGTCCTGCCCCAACCACCAATCATGGGTGCCTTGGCACGACTAGCACCGGGCTGACGCAGTGGATTCTCGAGCGCCCAGAGCTTCGGGTTGAACCAACCGATCGAAGCAATGTCCAGGTCCCCGTCCCCATCGAGGTCGACAGGCAAGGTGCCGTCGTGGTGGTCGATCGTCGACACCGGCTGTCGATCGAGCGTGCGCACCGGCCACGTCCCGAAGGCGCCGCGATTCTCGAACAGGAGTACACGGTTCACCGACTTGCCACGATGCTCGCCGACGATCACGTCCGGATCGCCATCGGCGTCGAAGTCACCGGTGTCCATGCTGAAGCCCTCGCCGGGCACGATGCCGAGAATGTGCCGTTGCCACCTTCCCTTCACCCTCTTCGGGCCAGGGTTCTCGAACCAGACGACCTCACGGCCATTCTCCAGACCGACCACGATGTCCGGGTCACCATCGCCATCGAGATCGACAGCGGAATTTCGATCGGGCAGCGGCGGTCCGGCCCGCACGCCCTTGAGATCGTTGACCACACCCAGGGTGTGCGCGGCGAAGGTCGGCGACTCGAGCCAAATCGTCCCCAGCACGAGATCCTGGTCCCCGTCGCCGTCCAGGTCGACCGCGCTCAGGTCCTCGGCCTGCGTCGTCGTGCTCGCCATCTTCCAGGTCCACTGCTGCGTGTCCGGCTTGGCCGGGATCGACATGAGCTGCACGCCTCCGCCATTGGCGTGCCACGACATGGCGATCTGTAGTGGCGCATCATCGCTGGCGAGACGAACGGCCAAGACACCCTGCAAGAAGTCGCCACGACTCGACTGGATGTTGGTGTGCACGGTGAAGCGGCCGGTACCGTCGTTCTCCGCCCACGCGAAGTCCGAGCTCGGGTTCGACCCGCGGCCGCGGGTACCGAACACGTCGAGGTCACCATCTCCGTCGAAGTCATGTACGAGCGCGGCGCCGTAGAGCGGGGCGGCGAACGGCTTGCGCTCGAAGGGCTTGCTGAGCGCACCCGGATTGCGATACCAGGCATCACCGGCAGTGAGATCGATCCGACCGTCACCATCGAGATCGCCGGCGCAAACGAACACGGCCTGCGTCGGGAGCTTCGCGGCTGCCAGGTGCGTCCGCCAAGGCAGCGCAAGACTCGGCGGAATGGTCTCGTTGAGCCAGAGGTCGACGCGCGGAGCTCGGTCGTTGTAGGGCTTGTGCACGAGGTCCAGATCGCCATCGCCGTCGAGATCTCCGAGTCGCCCCTCGTGGATGCCGTTGCCCTCGGCCAGCAGTGACTTCTTCAAACCGCCCCGGCCATCACCATAGAACACGGCGAGCTGGCACTTGGTGCGGCCGGCCTTCATCTCGCCGAGAAGGACGTCAGCATGGCCGTCGAGGTTGATATCGGCCACGTCCAGGGTGTGACTGTGCCACGCCGCGGTCAACAGCGTGCGCACCCAGGCCGTGCCGCTCCACCGGTACCAATAGGCATTGCCGTTGAGATCACCGGGCGCGAACACGAGCTCGGGACGGCCACCTGTCACGATCTGACCAACGGCTGCGCGCGTGAACCTCATCGAACTGTCGACGACTTGCACCGCGAACTTCGTGCCGGTGCTGTGTTTCCACCAACAACCTCCGCCAACGATGTCGACCTTGCCGTCGAGGTCGACGTCGGCGATCGCGAGCCCCTCGGAGCCACTATTCGCTGCCTGGTAGATGGTCGTACCAGTCCATGCCCCGGCTTGCTTGGGCAACTTCGGAATCTCGAACAACACCAGCGCACGCGCGCCCTGGTTCCACGTCACGAGCTCGGCCTGGCCGTCGCCGTCGACATCACCGAACACCTGATCGTGGTGCTTGGTCGCACTGTTGCGCCGGATCAACCGGCGCTGCCAAGCGTTCCCGAAGCTCGGATACGGGTTCTCCCACCAGTAGAGCTCGTAGCCGGCCGAGTCCTGGCCGAGCACGACGTCGAGATCCCCGTCGCCGTCGATGTCGTGCACCGCGCCGCCCGCTTCCGGTTGTACGTTGCTTGCCTCGACGAGGCTGCGCGTCCATCCGCTGCCGTACGAGGAAAGCCAGACTTCGATTCGCCCACCACTACCGCGACTCGCAATCAGGAAATCGTCGCGATCGTCGCGATCGAAGTCAGCAGCCAAGCAGGCGGTCTGCTGCGAGCTGCCGGTCGGCGGCGGCACCTGCGACACCGAAGAACTCTGGTGTTGCCATCGGGCCTGGGCGCCGACGAACGACCCCAGGAGGGCCGCAGTCGCTGCTAGGACGGCTAGTTGGCGAATCATGTGTGACGAGGAGCGCGCAGCTCTGTTCCAGTCTTCCCTGTGCGTGGTGGCACGCGTTGCATAGGCCGCACCCGCCCCGATCGCCCATAGAAACCCGTTAGCTGAAGGGGGCAGCCGTTGTGTGGATACGTGCTCGCGTCCCGTTCTACCCGGTCGCCGTCATTCCGTCAGCCCGCCCGCTAGCGCGTCGCCCGCGCTTCAGCACCACGCATAACTCGTAACAGATTTATCCCCAACAGCTTACGAACCTCCATGTCGGAGAAACCGCGCTCCAGCAGAGCCGCGATCAGGTCGGGGAACTTGGACACGTCCTCGAGCCCCACGGGCACCGAGCTGATGCCATCGAAGTCGCTGCCGATGCCAACGTGATCGATGCCCGCCACCTTGCGCACGTGCTCGATGTGCGCAACCGCATCGTCCAGTGTCGCCGTCGGTTCCGGGTTCTTGACCGTCCACACCCGCAGCGCGTTGGGGATCCGCGGATCACCGCGCCCCCACTTCTTCTGTAGCTCCAGCCGGTAGACATGTTCGCGGACGCCCCAGTCGCCGGCCCGGCGTGAAATGTACCTGGGCACGAAGGTGACCATCACGACACCACCATTCTTCGGCAGACGGCGCAGCACGTCGTCCGGCACGTTGCGCGGATGGTCAGTGACCGCGCGCGCCGAGCTGTGCGAGAAGATGACCGGAGCCTCGACGATGTCGAGCGCCTGATGCATCGTCTCCACCGAGACGTGTGACAGGTCGACGAGCATGCCGACGTTGTTCATCACACTCACCACCTGTCGGCCGAGCTCGGTCAGCCCAGCGTGCTGTCGCGCATCCGTCGCCGAGTCCGCCCACGGCGTGTTGCTGCTGTGGGCGAGCGTCATGTAGTGCGCCCCCATCCGCTTGAACATGCGCAGCGCACCGAGGGACGAGTTGATGCAGTGCCCACCTTCCATGCCGATCAGGGAAGCGATGCGCCCACTCGCGAAAATTCGCTCGACGTCGGCAGAAGTCTTGGCGTAGGCGAACACGTCGGGAAAGCGATCGATCATGCGGTGCACGACGTCGATCTGCTCCATGGTCAGGCGCACTGCGGTATCGCCCTTTTCGTCCACCGGCACGTACACCGACCAGAACTGCGCCCCGACTCGACCCGCGCGCAGGCGTGGGATGTCAGTGTGACCGTCCTTCGTGCGCTTGCGGATATCGACCTTCTCAAAGTGCAGCGCGTTGCCCTTGCGCAGCCGCCAGGGCAGGTCGTTGTGGCCGTCAAACAGAGGTGTCACCGCCATGAGCCGCAACGCTCGCGCGCGAGCATCTCCCTGCGGCGACGACACACATCCAAGAAGAGCGCTCAGCACGAGCGCCGAGAGAATCCGAACCATGCCAGGGAGGCTACACACTACCGTGCGCTCCGCTCCCTTCTCTCTCTACGTCCACTGTGGTTTCATGAGGCGGATGGCAAGGCGTATTGACACTTACCTCAAGAGGCTGGTCTCGGAGGAGAAGTTCGACTTCTACTCCGTCGTCCGCGACTTCGCCGACGCAGAAATCTCCCCTCGAATCCTCGACTGGGAACGTGACCACACTCTCGTACCCGACGACGCCATCGCGAAGATGGGTGAACTCGGCCTGTTCGGCTTGCCGATCGAGGAGCGTTACGGAGGGCAGGGCGGCGATCACACGGACCTCGTCCTCATGGGACTGGCACTCGGCTACTGGAGCCACTCGGTCGCCATCACCCCGGGCGCCGCCCTATCGCTCGGCGCCAAGCCGCTGCAACTGTCCGGCACCGAGGAACAGAAGCAGGCACACTTGCCAGCGCTGGCCCGCGGCGAACGCATGTTCGTGTTCGGCCTCACCGAACCAGGGCGCGGCTCCGACGCCGCCAACCCACAGGTCACGGCCAAGAAGAACGCCTCGGGCTGGGTCATCAACGGCGAGAAGTGCTGGTCTACCAACGCCAAGTGGGCAAGCCACGTGATCGTTCACGCCTTGACCGATCCCGACGGTCGCAACGGCCGACGCTCGACCTGCTTGATCGCGCCGATGGACGCACCGGGCGTCCACTACCAGGAGATGAGCGGCAAGCGGGTCTGGGAGCAGTCATCGACGGGTTCGATCGTGTTCGACAACGTCCAGGTCGCGGCCGACTCGCTGCTCGGCGAGGAGCACAACGGTTTCAAGGTCATGGCCACGACCTTGAACGGCGGCCGGCTGTTCATCGCCGCCCTCGCGGTCGCATCGATCGCCTTCGCCCTCGACAAGTGCAGCACCTACGCCGAGGAGCGCGAGCAGTTCGGCGCGCCCATCGGTCGCTTCCAACGCGTGCAAGACGTCATTGTAGACCTCGACATCGCTGTCGAGCGCGGCACGACCTGGCTGATGGACCTATGCGGCCGCTTTGACAAGGGAACCCTGAGCCGCGAGTCCGCCGCCAAGTGCAAGGTGGACTGCTCACAAGTCGCCAGCGACTTGCTCGTCCAGGCCATGGAAGTCTGCGGCGGCGTGTCCTGCCTCGACGAGTTCGGTCTCATCCGCCACCACAACGATCTGTTCGTGACCAGGGTCGGCGAAGGCAGCAACTACGCATTGCGAGATCTGATCGTGAGGCCGCTACGCAGCTAACGCAGTGTTGCGTCCAGTCGCTTCCGCACGTCGCGCACCGTGTAGCTTGTCCGCACCGGCCTGAGCAACCGGCCGGCTGCGCTGCTACTCGGCGCAAGCGGGGTGCCCGGAGGGCATAAGGTTGCTCTACCCCGTCAGTCGCCCCGAAGACCGAGTTTGTCCAGTTTGGACGCGATCACCACGCGGCAGTACGGCTGCTCCTTGTTCTGTCGGTAGTAGTCGTGGTGGTAGTCCTCCGCGACCCAGAAGGTCCCCGCGGCAGTGATCTCCGTGACGATCGGGGCGCGGTGGTGCTCCTGGGTTGCCAACAGCGACGCTTCGGCGAGACGGCGCTGCTCGTCGTCGAGATAGAAGATCACGGAGCGGTATTGGGTGCCAACGTCATTGCCCTGGCGGTCGCGGGTCGTCGGGTCGTGCAGCTTCCAGAACCAAGACAGCAAGGTCTCGTAGCTGATACGGTCGGGATCGAAGCGCACTTGCACGACCTCGGCGTGGCCAGTTGTGCCGGAACAAACCTGCGGATAGGTCGGCTGCTCCAGGTCGCCACCCATGTAACCGGGCGCGACTCCGACAATGCCATCCAGCTGTGCGAGGGCAGCATCGATGCACCAGAAACAACCGGCCCCGAACGTCGCGACGCTCTCCATCTCTTCGCTAGACCTTGCGCCGCTTCTTGGCGAGAAGCTCGGCGAGAACCCGTTGCACGACCGCTGCCGGTAGCGCAAGCGTCTCGACGCGGCCCGAGCGCGCGATGTTGATGCCGATCACGGCGCCGTTCAGACCGACGACAGGACCGCCGCATTGGTTCGGGCGCAGCACGGTGTCGTGAGGCAGCACGCGGCTGAAACCCACGCGCACGTTCGACAGCGGTCCCCAGAACCTCTCCTGGCTATGCCGTGGACCACGCCGATCCGCGGCAACGTCGGCTTCGATATCGAGCAGGCGACCGGCGCGCTTGACGTGCAGCGTCACGCGGTCCCCGGGCGACCTTCGCCGCAGGAAACGCTGGAAGCTCCGTGGCGAGTGGATTTCCCAACCGTCGTCAACGCCTTCGATCGTGTCGCCGGCCTCGAGGCCGAGGGCGGCGGCGACGCTACCCTTTCGCGCGTGCGCGACCCGCGCTGCCCATCGATCGTCGGTGAACTCGATCGCCAGGGCCGCGCGCCCAGGGGCAACCCGCCGCTGTAGACCCGAACTGACGATGCCGACAGCTGCCGGAGCGGGCGCGGTACCCGGCGTCGCTACCCATGATCCCGGCACCAGGACAGCCTTCCCCTTTTGCTGCCATGGAATCGGAACCAGGTCCCCTGCCTCGATCTCGAGTAGCGCTAGGTCGCTCGGGCCGTCGCGCGCAACGAGCTTCGCCGGCAAGCGCCGGCCATCAGCCAATTCGCAGCGCAGTTCGGGACCGAGTTCACTCGCCTTGGTCACGACGTGGCCGATCGTTCCACCAGCACCGCGGCCTACGACCGCGCCGAGCGCGACCTGGCGGCCCTTGCTCGTGACCCGGACCGTGCCGAGACGCGCTCGAGCAACCACGCTGCGGAAGGTCTTCAGCACCTGCGCATCGGAGCGCCTGTGAGCACCTGACTGCGCTGGCAGACTCGCACCGGCCAAAAGGCAGACGCCGGCTGGGACCACGAACAGATCGGCGAGCGATCTCATTGCTGGCTCCCGAGCGTCACGGTCAGCTTCAGTGTTCGGTCGCCGCGACGCACTTCGATGTCGACCTTGGTGCCTGGCCGTCGTGCGCCGATGAGGATCGTCAGCCGTTCCCACTTCTGCACGGGCCAGCCCGCGAAGCTCGTGATCGTGTCGCCGGCACGGAGCGCCGCTTTCTCGGCCGCACTGCCGGCGATGACGGCGGCGATGCGCGCCGCACTGGTGGTCTCGTCCCGACGCACCCCGAGGAAGCCACCCCGGCTGGAGCGACTACCACGCCTGGTCGGGTAGGTGCCGCCGGGCTCTTCGCCCCTGACAAGCCGATCCCAATCGCGCGTGAACGCGTCGATCGGCACGTGCATGTTCTCGGTCAAGTCACGTGCAATCCGACTGTGGATACCGATGACACGGCCCTCCATGTCGAGCAGTGGCCCACCTGAATCGCCGGCCTGGATCGTCGCATCGGTGACGATGAAGCGCCCGTTCGCGGTCTGAATACGCGCTAGCCGCGCCGGCGCCGCACCCTTGTTGCCGCCCGGATGACCGATCGCCAGGCACCACTGGCCGGGACGTAGGCCGGCTGACGTGCCGCGCTCGAGGCTGGGAAAGTCGCCCTTGTCGACGATCTTGAGCATGCCGGCATCGATGCCAGCGTGCACGCCAAGCGTCTGCGCGACGATGCGGCGCTTGTCGTGCAGGATGATGTTGAGTCGACGACCAGGGCTGCGCGTCACGTGCCCAGCCGACAGCACAAAGCCGTCCCCAACGATCACGCCGCTCGCTCCCGGCAACGCGACAATGCTCGGCAGCACTTTCACCACCAGCCGGCGCACGTGCTCTTGCATGGCGCGCAGGTCCGCGACCGTCTCCGGAACACCGCCACGGAAGATGCGCTCGAGACGCGTCGCGTCCGCGGTCTTGGAGCGTTGCTCTTCCTGGGCGATCCCACCCGGTGCCAGCGCCGCGACTGCAGCGACGGTGATTGCCCTCTTGGCTGCCTTGCCCATGTATCCCTTTCACCGCCCCCGTTGTGGTCGAACGAACTTACCGTTGTTGAGCTCCGCCAGCTCCTTCATGAACCGCCTCGGTGAAGCCAGAGGTTCAGCACCACCGCGCCGACCACCACGACCACGATCGCCATCAGCAATGTAGATCGTATGAATACGCACGCACGCGCCACGGTTCCAATCGGTGACCAGCTGCAGAATCCGGCCCAGGTCCTGGATCTCGCCAGCCGAAGGAGATCCGTCCGACAAGACGAAGATCTCGTCGACGTGCGAGCCGTAGGGCTCGTCGCGGCGCTTGTCGAGCTTGACTTCCATCGCGCGCTTCATGCCATCCCACAACGCCGTGGCGCCGTCGGGAATCTGCCGTGACAAGAAGGACTGCAGGGCACGTTTGTTGGCAGGCGTTGCGGCGACGAGGCCCTTCCTCCAGGTGCGCACGTTGCCCGCAAACAACACAACGTTGACCTTGGCGTCCTGCGGCAGAGCGCTCACGGCCCGCATCACTTCCTTGGTCGCGCGAGCGTACCTCGTCTCGTAACTGCCGGGCGGCGGGCGCATGCCACCACGCGCTCGACCGCCACCGGCCGTGGTCACCTTCTCGAACGGCCAGGCCATGCTGCCGGAGAGGTCGACAACGAAGACGATGCGGTTGCCAGTGACTGGGATGCCGAAGAAACCGGCGCTCGTGTTCTTCACGCCCGGAATGGGTGTCGGTTTGGTCGCGAGCGTGAAGGTGTCCTTCGCGGCGTCCCACCACTGGCGCCACCGCTGCGGCTCTCGGGCCGGCGCCCAGAACCCTGACAGGTCGACGAGCGCTTCGTGTACGGCGGAGACGAGTGTGCCGGATGCGCGGCGTTCGCCGCTCGAGGAGAGGCGCGCATTGCTCTGCTCGAGCAGGCCGATCAACAGAGGCACACTGGCCTGTGAACGAATCGTGCGAAGCACCGGAACGAGAGCGATCTGGCTACGCCAGTCGTGGGCGGAATCCAACCGATCGACAGCTGCAGTTAGCGCAGCCTTCAGGTCGCGTTCTTTCGGCGGCGGTTTCGTCGCTCGCGTCAACGACACGATCGCGCCAGCAAGCATGGCCACGTCATCCGGGAGCTTGGCCCGACACAGCACGCGCGCCACGGGACTGAGCGACGGGCCGAACTCCATCGCAGCCAGCGCCTGGGCGGCACGCGTGTGCACTTCCGGCTGCTCGACCGACAGACAGCGCTCGAGCACGTGGCGGAAGCGCGGCTCGCCGAAGGTCGCGATGAGTTTCACGAGAACGTTGGCAAGCGCCGGTTCGCGGTGCCGAAGCCGCGCTGACCCACCGCCGACGCCAGCGAGCTCACGCACACCTGTGTCCAGGGCCTCAACGACCGCCGCCTTGATCTCCTCGGGACACTTCTTGCCAGCGATGGCCCTGAGCACCGCCGCCCGCATCCGCGAGAAGCCGCCGATGCGCTCCCAAAGCCGTCCCCCGGGCCGGGAGAGGGTCAGCCTCACGACAGAAACCAGCCGCTCGCCATCCTCTTTCTTGCCCCGCTGTGCCAGTCTCCGAAACAGCACAGCAGCCTCGTCGACTCGGTCGAATGGACGCCCCCATCGCTGCCCAGGACTTGGACGTCCGCGGCGACCTTCGCTACCTCGGCGCGCGCCGGGGACGAGCGGCTTCTTGCGCGGCCCCTCCGTGTCCGTCGGCTTGATACGGTTCGTACGTAAGGCTCGATACCAGCGATCGAACACAAACGTCAGCTCGTCGACTCGCT
Organism: Planctomycetota bacterium; assembly: GCA_002685965.1. Lineage (GTDB taxonomy): Bacteria > Planctomycetota > UBA1135 > UBA1135. The sequence continues at coordinate 28,426 of NYZE01000059.1, forward strand.
GCCTTTGTGCCAACGTGGCCGAGACGAGACAAAACGTGGCCAAAGCGATGCTGACACATCGCGTGCACCCGGTCGAACGACGCACGTCACTCATGCATGGACCAGCAGGGGACAGGACCAAACGACGAAGCATCCAGGTTATCAGACAGCGGTCCGGCCGGTGACCATGCTTCTGGAGGGAGCTAGAGATCCCCACGCAACGTGGCATGTTCGTGCCATGCCATCCCCATGCCTACATTAGCTTCTTGGCGTGGCTAGCGCCCTCTGCACGGATCGCATCGCTTCCACCCAAGTCCTGTCGTACCGCAACGAGACTGTCTCGACGCACGACGCCCATGCAGGCGGCGCGGTCCAGAAGAAGAGCACCCACTCCTTCGACGTCACCGCCAGCGTCCAAACCTGGGCCAACGGCGCCACCAACCGCGGCTGGGCCACCATCGGCTTGAAGTAGAGACGACTCGAGACGATGAGCAGAGCAACCCTCGTGCCCTGACGGGCACGAGGGTTGCTTCGACCACGACCACGGTGGTCGTGCCTTGTCGTGTGTGCTTGCTCTGCCCCTCAGCGTCTGCGGCGATTCCGCCTCGCCGGACGAATCTCTTCCTTCGTCAACACGCCGTCGCCGTCCTTGTCGAGGTCGGCGAAGACCTTCTCGATCTTCTCGGCCTCGATGAGGCCTTCCTCGCTCGGCTTGAGCAGACGGTCGAGCGTTCCCGTCAGACCACCTGCGCCGCGGTTGCGGCTGCGGCGACCGCGGCGTTCCCCGTCGGCCTGCCCGCCTTCTTCTCCATCGACAGCCTTCTCGGCAGGCTGCGCCTTGCCCTTGGCCATCAACATGTCAGCCACGGCGGCTGCATTGACAGCGCCGTCCTCGCCCTTCTTCTGTCCGCCGAGCAGCGCCATCCATTCCTCGGCAGTCACGTCGCCGCTCTTGTCGGCGTCGGCAGCGCGCGCGAACATCGGCGCGATCTGGCGCCGGTAACGACCAGCGGAGGTTGCGCTCTGCTGCTGGCGCTGACCGCCTTCACCAGCCTTACCTTCGGCCCCTTCACCCTCGCCGCCGCGACGACCGCGATTGCGACCCCGTTGGTCGCCGCCCTCGCCGCTGCCACGCCGGGCGCTGCCACGCTGGCGACGGGCGGACATCTCCTCGGACGAGACGGCGCCATCGCCGTCCTTGTCGAGTTGCTTGAGGAAGGCAGCAAAGTCCTTGTCGTCCAGCTTGCCATCAGCGTTGGTGTCCAGCATCGACCCGATCACCACTGACTTGAGCTTCGTGGCGTCGACCTGGCCGGCCTCGGCGCCGGCCACCGCCTTGGTCAACGCGGTCCACTCGTCGCGCGTGACCTCACCGTCCTTGTCCTTGTCCGCCGCAACGGCCAGTACCGGGCCGAGTTGTCGCGCCGGGTTGCGCTGGCGTCCACGACCTTGCGCCGTCAGTGCGCCGACGGTAAGGGCGATGACACCGGCGGTGCTGATGATCTTGCTTGTGGCTCTCATGGCTTCTCCTCGAAATCTCATGCTTGGATTGCTAGTTCCTGAGATACGGAACGACACCTGAAGTCGGCCGTACGTGTTTGTCTCAAACGACGCGTCAACGCCTGCGCCGGGACTTGTTCTGCCCCTGCGTCTTGCTACCTGTCTGCTGCTTCGGTCCGGTGCCACCACTGCGCGGCGGCGTTGGAACACTTGGGTCATTGCCAGCGCGCCGCTTTGCCCGTTCTTCCTCGCGGGCCTTGGCGCTGGCCTCTGCCTTGGCCGGGTCATAGGCGACGCGAAGGATCACGGACTCGCTGCCGGCGCTGGCAGTGACCACGCCCTGCACAGCCTCGACTCCCGGAGCGCTGAGCATGTAGCGATACGGGCCCGGCGTCACGTCCGGCAGGACAGCCTCGCCATTGCCCACGCGTAGCCAACGAAGGCCCGGTGTCCTCCGCATGGCGCGCCCTTCCAATTTCTCCGTGCCTGCGCCCGGAACGAGCGCGACGCGTGCGCCGGCGATCGGCTTGCCAGTGACCTGGTCGAGCACCTTGAAGCGCAGTTCGCCGACGGTAACCGTGATGTTGCGTGACAGCGTCTTGCCGCCTTCTAGGGCAACCGTCTCGCGGTGCACGTAGCCCGCCGAACCACTCCTTGCACCTCGACGTCCTCCGTTCGATCGACCGCCGTTCGCCCGCACTTCTAGGGTGTAGCGACCGGGTGTGACCTTCTCGATCTTGAAGCTACCATCGCTGCCGACCGAGCCACGTGAACTGTTGCCGCCAAAGCTTCGACCGCCCCGTCCACCCCGTTCGGTGCTGGCCTCGCGCACGACAGTCAAACGAACCTCGAAGCCCTTGGCCGGAGCTCCGTTCTTGAACACGATGCCGGTGACTTTCGCCAGCGACG
>NYZE01000060.1 GCA_002685965.1 Planctomycetota bacterium
ATCGGCCGCACCGCCCCACTCCTGGCTCGAGGCATGGCAACCCGCCGCCTGCACGCTTCGGGCCGGCGCGACGCTGACGCCGACACGCGGCGCAAATTCACCAACGAGGCGCTCCGCGAGCTGCGCGTCCAGGCGATCGTGCGCGCCGACCGCAAGATCGACGATACGAGCCTGCTAGAATATTTCGACGAGCGTTACGGCAAGGGCGGCGTGCGCTCCCACATCCGCCACGTATTCCTGCGCGTAACGAGTTCTCGCCCGCGAAACGAAACCGCAGAACGCGCGTGTCAGCTGCACGCCAAGCTCGTTGCCGGAACCTCGTTCGACGATCTACTCGCCCAGTCCGACGACACGGCAACTCGCCGCGCCCTGCGCGACCCGGAGAGCCAAAGCGATGCTGGCTTCGTGCCGCGCTACAACTACGAGCGCTTCGGTGCCAAGGTCGCCGCTTGCGTACGCAGTCTGAAAGTTGGCGAGGTCTCCACTCCGGTCGAATCGAGCCAAGGCTTCCACCTGATCCACCTCGTCGAACGCCGCATCACCGAGTTCGCCGACGTCGCCGAAGCCCTGCGCACAACATTGCGCCACCGCCGCGTCTCCAAGGCTGAGACCCGCGCCCTGCGACGTTCACTCTTCGCCAAGTACCGCTTCCGTCCCAACAACTAGCCCTGGGACGGACGCGGGACCGGCAGGGCTAGCCCCGAATCACGACCTTGCCGCCATTGCCCGCGCTCTTCCCCTGATCGCTCTTCCCCTGGCCGCTGCCCTGACCGGGCGCTTTCTTGTCACCCCTCTCCTGGTTGCCCTTCTGCCCGGCATCCTTCGGCACTGCCGCATCGGCCTTGTCGCGGACGATCATGCCGAACATGTGCCCGCCGTAGTCCTTGCCAGCCCACATGCCCGCGTAGTGGTTTCGGTAGATGAGCACGCGCGCGGTGTAGGTCCCGAGCATTGGGATTTTCATGCCGGTGACCTGGATCATCGGCGTGTCACCGGCCCACTCAACCTGGACGACCAGCGGCACCGTGACCGACGTCTTGCCGTATTCGATCTTGGCGAAGAAGCGCCAGCGGTCCGCGCGCACCTTCTCGATCTTGGCGATCGTGTAGCTCTCTTGTTGTGGCGCTCGTTTTGACCCTCGCATCGTGAAGGACCCGACCATCTTGCAACCGCTCATGAGCTTCACGAACGCTGCTTCGCGCTCGTTGAGCTCTGGCCTCTGTGCCTGGGCTAGAACGGGCAACAAGCTTGCGACGACGAGGGGAGTGAGGAGGTTCATGCCGCGCAGTCTAGCGAATGGGCCAGGCAGTTCTCGACCGAGTGGTAACATCGCCCGAATGAACGACGGCAAGGTGAACCTGAAGCACAAGTTGGAATCGTTCGACGAGACCTGGGTGCCGAAGGTCGTCGGTGAGCTCAACGGTCAATACGTCAAGGTGGCCAAGTTCGAGAACGAATACGTGTGGCACCACCACGACGAAGAGGACGAACTGTTCCTCGTCATCGAAGGACACGTGGACATCCACCTGCGTGACAGCGTCGTCGGCCTCGACCCAGGCGAGTTCTACATCGTGCGGCGTGGCGTCGAGCACAAGCCGGTCGCAACCGGAGTCGCACAGGTGCTCCTGTTCGAGCCCGCCCAGACGCGCAACACAGGATCCGTCGACCACGAGTTCACGATCGAGGCCAACGATCTCGAGAAGCTCTAGCCGGCCTTGGCCCGGCCAGATGTCACGAACACGCGCCCCGGCCTCGCGCACTTGACCGTGCTCCCCACCGATGTGGCCAGATAGTCGAGCGCCCCGTCGTTAGCGACATACGGCCGTTGCCCGACCGGCGCCATGACTGCCAGCGCCAGGGCTCAACGCGTGATGGTCATGAAGCGCCCATCGCCTGGCGGAAAGGGAGGTCGCCGGCTGCAATCACACCCTCGAACTCGAGCAAGGCGCGCTTGAGGGGTAGCCCGCCACCGAACCCGGTGAGCTTGCCGTCGGCGGCGATCACGCGGTGGCAGGGCACGACGATCGGGGTCGGGTTGGCACCGTTCGCCGCGCCGACGGCACGCACCGCCTTCGGTCGGTCGATTCGCCGAGCGAGTTCACCGTAACTGATCGTCTCGCCGTACGGAATCCGCGTGAGCTCGCGCCACACCGCCTGCTGAAAGTCGGTACCCGCCGCGGGAGCCAGCTCGAGCTCGAAGTCCTCGCGTTCGCGCAAGAAGTACTCATCGAGTTGACGTGTCACGGTCGCGCACGCCTTCCACGAATCGATCGCATCCCCGGCCTCGGCACGGTCACCGTGGAAGTCGAGCCGCACGAGCTTGCCAGCGTCACCGACGACGACGCGCAGCGGCCCGATCGGCGAAGCGAAGAGAGTCGTGTAGAGCTTCATGCGGATCCCTTCGTCCGGATTCCCCCGTTCGAATGGACGCCGTCGCTTCGCGTTACTTGACAGGCCGTGACGCCGGCTTCGTCGTCGGGCTGGCGGATGACGGCGGCGGCGGCGGCTCGAGGCCGACGATCTGAGCCGCGGGGCTCTTCATGCGTAGCTGGACGCGGTCGCCGACGATCTTGGCGATCTCGGCGGCCGACTTGCCCGCGTCTTCGGCATAGTGGCGCGCCTCGGCCTCGGTGATCTTCGACACCTCGAGGGTGCCTTCGACGATGGCCTCATGGCCTACTGCGGCCATCGGGATCAGCCGGCCACGGACCGGACAGGTGAACTTGACGAACAGGCTGTCGGCAGACTCACCGCCCACGGGCACCAGGCGCAGCCAGCAGCCCTTCTTCGCGCAGACACTCACGACCTCACCACGCAGACGCAGGTACTTGCCGTCATAGGAGGTCGGCTGTTCGAACACCTCCGCAGTTGAGGTCATCGACACCTCGTCGGTTTTCATTGCCTCGCCGAAGTCGGCGTGCGGCGGCGCAGCGCAACCCGACAAGCAAACCAGAAGTGGGAAGTGCATCAGGTGAACGCGTCTCATGTCTCGGCTTTCCATTGCAGACGTAGTTGGAGGCCCTGTGACACCGCGAGTAACTGCTTGCCACACGTGCCCAGCAGCACCGGCTTGGGCTCGTCAGTGTAAACCCACGCTCCCTGGGCCGTCCAGCAATGACAGTCCAGCACACCCGTGCCACCCTCACCGATCGCCAGCAAGAACTCGCCGAGCAGGATGAGGAGGGCTCCACCGAGGACGCTATCGTCGGGACGGGCGGGACGGCGTCGACACAGCGAGCGAAACTGGATTGCGACCAAAGACAGGGGTCAGTATGCGCACGACGACGAAGCTCTCATTGCTGTGGCTGTTCCTCGCGGCTGCGCCCTCGACAGCTCAAGACCTCAAGGGTCTGCTGGCCCCTCTGATCAACCGACACCGCGGCGAAGTCTCCGTTGCCGTCAAGCACCTCGCGACCGGTCAGTCGTTCTCGCACCGTGCCGACCAACCGATGCCTACCGCGAGCCTGATCAAGCTACCGATCATGATCGAGGCCTACCGGCAGGCCGAAGCGGGGACCATCGACCTCGACCTGACGATCACGCTCGCTCAGGCGGACAAGGTGCCGGGTTCGGGAGTGCTCACGCCGCACTTCTCGGCCGGGACGCAGCTCAGCCTGCGCGACGCGGTGCACCTGATGATGACCGTGTCCGACAACACCGCCACCAACCTCGTCATTGATCGCATCGGACTTCGCGCAACGACCGACACGATGGAGCGCATGGGTTGCGCCAACACTAAACTGCACTCGAAGCTGTTTCGGCGTGGCACGTCCATCTTCCCCGAGCGGAGCAAGCAGTTCGGCATCGGCAGCACGACCGCAAACGAAATCTTGACGCTGCTCGAAAAGCTACATGCGAGCAAGGTCGTCAGCAAGAAGGCGAGCGAGGCCATGCTCGGCCACATGCTCGCGTGCACGGACAAGGACAAGTTTCCGCGCTTCCTCCCACCGGGTACGAAGCTCGCGCACAAGACGGGCTCGGTGTCGTCGGTGCGCTGTGACGGCGGCATCATCTACGCGCCGGGCGGAGCAGTTGCGGTTTGCGTTCTGACCAAGAACAACAGGGACCAGCGCTGGGTCCGCGACAACGCTGGCAACCGTCTATGCGCGCGCATCGCGATCACCGCCTATCGCCACTTCTCGCCCAAGGGCGTGATGACCTCGAACGCAGCGCCGCTCGACATGGGCGCTTCGGGCAGGCTGGTCGAAGGCCTGCAACGCACGCTCAACGCGCGTCTTGACCCGTCGCCGAATCTCGACGTGGACGGCGACTTTGGTACGGCCACGCAGAAGGCCGTGATCGAACTGCAGCAGAAGAGGAAGCTGAAGGCGACCGGCATCGTTGACGCCGACACATGGAAGGCGCTTGGCGCGCTCGTGATGACCGCGAAGCCCGTGCCGCCTCCCGGAGTCGTCAACGCCCAGACGCTCGAGACCGCACAGGCCGACTCACTCGACGGCCCGCCGGTCGTGACGTGCAAGGCATGGGCGATCGCCGACGGCAAGACCGGCAAGCCGCTATGGGGCAAGAACGAGGCGCAACGCCTCGATGTCGCCAGCACAACCAAGATCATGACGGCCTACATCGTCTGCGAGCTGGCGCGAAAAAACCCCGCAGTGCTCGACGAGGTCGTGACGTTCTCCGAGCGCGCCGACCAGACTCCCGGCTCGACATCCGGCGTGCGGGCCGGCGAGAAGCTGACCGTGCGCGAACTGCTCTACGGCCTCTTGCTGCCGTCTGGCAACGACGCGTCCGTGGCGCTGGCCGAACACTTCGGCGGCCGACTGAAGCTCGCAACCGGGTCAACCGATGCGAAGGAACAAGACCCCATGCACCGCTTCATCGCCAAGATGAACAGCGTCGCACGCGAACTCGGCATGAAACGAACCACGTATCACAACACGCACGGACTGACGGCGCGCGGCCACCAGTCGACAGCAGACGACCTTCTCCGTCTCGCCCATACCGCCCTACAGAGCTCGCTGTTCAGCAAGTACGTGAGCACGCGCCAGCGAGGTTGCCGGCTCGTCGCCGCTGCCGGCTACCAGCGTGACGTGGTCTGGCGCAACACCAACCAACTGCTCGCGATCGACGGCTACATCGGCGTCAAGACCGGCACGACCCGTGCCGCTGGTGCCTGTCTCGTGTCTGGCTGCGCGCGCGGTGGTGACAAGTTACTGATGGTCGTGCTCGGCTCCGTTGGCTCGGCGACGCGCTACGCCGACAGCCGCAACCTGTACCGCTGGGCCTGGCTGCAACGACAGCGCTAACTCGACTTGATACTGCGTGCGGTTCCATGCTATCGCCGGTGTCAACCAGCAGCTTCCCGCCCGTCCTGCTACTCGCTACGCAGCGCGCTGATCAAGTCACCGCGAGTCGCCAGCCGGGTCGCGCTCCAGACCCAGACGAGTCCGCTCGCCGCGATGACTCCGACCAGGAGGACGATCGGTTGCAACGCGACGCTCGCCCCAGAAGCCAGGAAACCGGGCACGACGGCGACCGACGCCGCGAAAGCTCCGATCGCCAGCCCGCCACCGAGCAGGGCAAGGTGCTCGACCCAGATCAGCCGCCGCGCGGCGCCCGGCGCAAAGCCGACGGCACTGCACAGGGCCAGCTCACTGCGTCGCTCGAGTGCGTTGCGCAGGACGACCGCGCCGAGACCGAGGCTACCGAGCAGCAAGCCGAGCCCGCCAAGCAGCTGGAAGATCATCAGGTACGTGTTCTGCACCGCGTTGAACTCTTGCAGCCGTTCGCCTGTCGGAGTCAGCTCGAGGCCCAGGTCTTCGAGTCCTCGCGTTAACGCCGCCGCGATCGCCGATGAACGTGCGGCGGGCGCATCGATCAGGAAGACGCGATAGCCGCTCGCCGAGGGATACCGTTCCTGGAAGCGGCGCTCGGAGACGATCAGGTCGCCTTGCAGGATCGAGCCGGCGAGCGTTGCGACGATGCGCACACGGAACAATCGCCCGTGCTGGTCGCGGTAGTCGACCGTGTCACCGATCTTCTTGTGCAGGGCCCACGTCACGCTCGCCTGGTCGGCGATCGCCGGCACGACATCAGCATCCGTCCCGGCGTCGAGCAGACTCCACGGGCTGTCGACTGGCCCGAGCGTGTCGAGCACGTCCGCAAAGCGGAAGGCGCGACGCCGCGCAAGCTCGGCCGCATTGACGCCGAGCAACCGTGGCCGCTGCGGCAACGACAGGTTCAGACAACTCGCATCGTCGCCATCCTGCACGCGGAACGGAACGATGGCTGCGTCGGCGAGCTGCCCTGGCTCGAGGCCGAAGGCCTCCCGTCCCGTTTCGGTGGACAAGTCCCGGAGCACTGGGAGCGTTGACCTGCCAAACAACGCAAAGCCGCCCGTGCCGGAATCCCGCGCGGCCGCATTCGTCGGCGGCCCGAGCCGATACGCCTGCACTGCGACCACGAGGAAGGTGCCGCACGCGAGCAGACCGATGGTGGTGAGGCTACGACCGGGGCGCCGCGCGGCGTTACGGAGGCCGAGTCCGGCCACCGACCCGACCGCAATGTCGGAAGTGGCGGCAATGCGCCCGAGCGCCCACCGCACACCGGCCAGGCCAGCGACGAGCAACAGCGCTCCCGCGCCGAAGAAGGCTCCCGCGGCCGCACTGGAGCCGGTGACCACGACGACGACCGCGAGGACGAGTGCCACGAGGGCAACGACACCGGCCCGGCGCGAAGCCGACGGGCGGACGTCCGCAGCCGGGATGCCGCCCTTGCTCTGCAGCAACTCGATGGCGGGCAGCCGAAAGGCATGGCGTAGCGCGAGCCACATCGCCAACACGGCGGCGAAAACCGCGCCAAGTGCGCCACCGACGACCGTCCCGGCGCCCGCGTGAAACTCCAGGCTCGTTGCGCCGACCGCGTCACTCCAGAGCGTACCGAGTCCGTACAGCACGCCCTTGGTGTAGAGCATGCCGAGGCCAACCCCGGCGGCCGCGCCCAACGAGGCAAGCACCAGCCCTTCCGCCAGGAACAACCGCCGCACACGAGCGGGCCGGAAACCGAGCGCGAGCAAGACCCCTATCTCGCTGGCGCGCTGCTCGATGCCGAACACGAACAGCAGCGCGGTCAACATCAGTGCGGCGATGATCAGGAACAAGCTGAGGCCGAGGAAGAGCCCGCCGAAGTCGGTCGCCGGCGTCGAGGCAGCCAGCGCCGGCCCCCGAAGGTCGCGAAAGAACAGTCCAATGCTGGCCGGGTCCCACTGCTTCGGCAGTTCGGCGCGCAGGCGCGCGACTGCGCTCTTCGGTCCGCGCACGGCGGTCAGGTTTCCAAAGCGATTGCTCCACAGTTTCTTGCCGAGTTCGAGTCCGACGAAGGCCTTCGGCGTGCCGCGGTACACATCCCAGTATTTCTCGTCCTGGTCGCGAATACGATCCAGCTGCAGCGGAATGCCTGGCTCCCAGTCGCGGCAGTTCTCAGTGTCGTGCAGGCCGGGGAACTCAGGCATGAGCGAGCGGTCGGCCGCAGCGCCGGTGAGGGGCACGATCGATTCGACGCGCACCTGATGTGTCTTCTCGCGCAGCCTGAGGTCGGACCCCATGACGAAGTAGTCGAGGTCGATGGTGTCTCCGGCCTTGACGCCGAGGTCGTCCGCGAGCCAGCGGTTGATGGCAGCGCCGGAACTCGGCACGAGCGCGAGCAGCGCGCGCGTCGCCCGATCACTGCCACCGACCAGAGGCCCCACCGCGGTCACCATCGAGTACGGCGTCGTGCGATCGCCGTGCCGCAACGCGTTGACGAAGTAAGTGAGGACGCCGACTGCGGTGCGATCGATCTTGGCGACGGCATCGATCACCGGCTGATCGATGAACAGGCGTTCGCTCGACAGCTCGTAGACCTCGCTGCCCTCCACTTCGGTCAGTCGAAGGCCAGCATCGGCGCTCGTCCAGTGAGCACGGACCGCTGCGTCGCACCGCGCCACGACGTTAGCCCCGCTTTGACCGCCGACCAGCAGGAGGTTTGCCGCACCAGCGAGCTGCACCTCCTTCTGCAGCCACGCGAGTGAGACAAAGGCCGCGAATGGTGGGATCTGGCTCGCGCGCAGGCTGAACGCGCCGAAGTCATCGGCGCCGAGCACGGCACTGACCTCGACCCGGAGCGCGACCGAGATGTCCTCGATGGTCGACAGCACCATGTCGCGGGGAACGAAACTCGGCTTCTCGACGCGCAGCAAGATCTCGTCGCCGACGCCAACGCCGAGGTGGGTCGCAAGTCGTCGGTTGAGGAAGACCTTGCGGTCAGTCGGGGCACCCCGGCCACCAGGGGCCGGCGCCAGAGCAAAGAACCGCCGGTCGACACCATAGACATCGATGATCCCGGCCCGCGATTCGCCGGTCGCGAGCTTGGCGATGCCACGCAACTGACATACCGGGGCGACGGTCGAGCCGGCCAAGACGGGTGCGATCCGATCGGCGAGGTCGGACTTGAAGAACCGATCCCCGCCCGCCAACACAGCGTCCACACGGCCGATGCGTTGGCCAGCGAGGGCGTGCAGGCTGCCGCGCACCGAGTCACCCACCGCCAACGCACCAACGAGCACGGCCGTAGCCGCTGCGGCGCCGAGCACGACGCCGACCTCGGTGCGCCAGAAGTGGCGGACGTTTCGCGCGACGAGGCCGAGTGCGTTCATGCTGGAGCGGTGAACGTGGCCAGACGCCCGTCGCGCAACTCGAGCACGCGGTGCATGCGTTCGGCGAGGCGGTCAGAGTGCGTCACGGTCACAAGCCCCACCGACCGCGTATCACTGAGTGATCTGAGCAGGTCACCCAACTGCTCCCCTGCAGCCCTGTCGAGTGATCCTGTCGGCTCATCAGCAAGGATGAGCGACGGTTCGTTGATCAGGGCACGAACCACGGCGATGCGTTGACACTCCCCACCCGAAAGCTCAGCTGGCCGCTGCTGCATGCGGTCCTCGAGGCCGACCTCGGCCAGCAGCGCGCATGCGCGCTCGGGCGCGGTGCTGCGCAGCGTCGAGTCGTCGTGCACGAGTGACGGCACGAGCACGTTTTCGAGCGCGGTCAACTGCGGCAGCAGGTGGTGTGACTGAAACACGAAGCCGATGCTCTCGTTGCGCAGCTTGGCCAGCGCATTGGCATCCAACGACGCCAGGGTCTTGCCGGCCACCTCGACGTGTCCCGACGAAGGTGCTACGAGCGCGCCGATGATGTTGAGCAGGGTGCTCTTGCCAGACCCCGACGGCCCGACGATCGCCGTAGCCTCGCCAGCCGCGACTTCGAGGTCGACGCCGAACAGAACATCGGCGCTGGTAAACCGTTTGGTGACTCCCTCCAGGCGGACGAGCGATGCAGTCATGGCGACTTCGGTGACGCTTGCTTTGTGGGCGCAGGCTTGCCCGGTCCCGGCTTGTAGAGGGTCACCAGCATGCCGCCACAGGCGGCGAGCACGATGCCAACGAGGAACTGCCAGCGCAGGCTGCCCCACCCACCTGCAGGTGGGTGGATCGTCAACGCAACGACGGCGTTCACGATCGGGGCGCCTGCGAAGATGATCGACATCACGACGGCCGGGTGCCCCTTGGCGCCAAACGCGAGCAGCACGCCGAACGCACCAACCGCGCCGGCGCCACCCGCGAGCAACGACCAGATGACACCCTTCGAAGGCATCACCCACGACGCGCCGTTCGCGACCAGCACTCCTGCGGGCGCGAGCACCGCGATCAGGAAGTAGGCGATGCCGACCCAGAAGAACGCCTTGTAGCGCCCGTTCGGGTCATCCGCCCCCATGCTGACGACGCCCGTATGCAACAGGATGCCGTAGAGCCCCCAAAAGACGACCGTCACCAAGGCGAAGATCAGCCAAAGGGTCCCGTTCTGTCCGTTGTCAGGCATTGCGTATCCCTCGGTTCATTGCCGGAAGCATAGGTTCAGGAGGACCCGTCATCGATCTCGGCTTACCCGCGAGCAGATTTCCGTGAACTCGCGCGCCATGCGCTCGGAATGAAACCGCTCAAGCACGGCACGGCGGCCGTTGGCGGCGAGCTCGGCGGCGTGCGTGCCGTCGAGCAGCACCTGTTCGAGGGCATCGGCCAACGAGCGTGCGCTGTCCGGCTGGCACAGCACGCCACCCCCGGTCGCATCCAGGATCTCCGGAAACGCCGCATGCCTGGGCTGAACGACCGGGACCCCAGCCGCCATGGCCTCGAGTAGATAGAGTCCGAACGATTCGCCGTAGGTCGCAGGAACCGACAGCGCCGACAGCGTCTGCAAGAACGCGAGTTTCTCCGCGCGCTCGACGTTCGGCATGAAGTCGACGTCGGCGATGTGTGCGCCGAGGCGTTCGCGCAGATCGGCGACGAACGACCGGTCTTCCTTGAGCATCACGCCAGCGACGCGCAGGCGAAGGCCCGCCACGGTGCCCTTTTCTTTGAGCAGCAGGTAGGCGTCAACGAGCGTGTCGAGACCCTTGTCCTTGCACATCCTCGCCAGGTAGCCGACCGCCGGCGGTCGTCGTTCGTCGAGAGGTCGAGGCTCGGCCCGCAGCTCCTCGATGTCGAGCCCGTTGTGCACGACGTGCACCCGCTCGGGTCTGAGCGCAAGCCGATCGCGCATCAAGTCGGCGTAGTAGTGACTGACAGCAATGAACGCGTCAATGTCAGGAGCGCGCGCCCTCAGCTCCTGCCACGCCTGCTCGGCAAACGGAGCCTGCAGCGAGTCGAGGAAGGGGGCTTCGCCCTGCAATGTCATCACGACCGGGCAACCGAGTTCCTCGCGCAGGCGGCGCACGATGCCGGAGAGCATGACGTTGGACAACAACACGACGTCGGGACGATCGGTGGACGCGACCCACGCGATGAGCTTCTCGAGTTCCTTGGCCTGACGCCCGCTCTCACCTCGGATCATCGACAGGGTCATCGGTCCGAGGTAGGGCGCCTCCGTCATACTGCTGCGTCGCGACGCCCAACGCAGCAGTCGCGGACTGTCGAGCCACCGCGCCAGCCACTGCGGCAGCCGCCGAAACACCGACGCCTTCTGCTGCAAGTACAGGTTGATGCCGCCCATGTGGACCGGCGCGTCGTTCGCTCCAGTCTCGGCGCCGTCCTCGAGCATCATGGGCAGGTAGAGCGGCACCACCACGGCGTCATGACCGAGCGCACAGAGCGCCTTGGCCAGCGCGTCGTCGCGCAGGCAGCTGCCGCAGTAGAAATGTCCGGTGCCGGGCACCAGCAGCAGGAGGTTCATTCGCCCTGTCTTTTGCCCGCCTTCGGAGCGGCACGGAACGCCCAAAGCCGGTTGTCGTTGGCGCCGACGACGATCATTCCCTGCGCGACCGCCGGCGAAGACACGATCGGCCGGCCGATCTCGTAGTTCCACAGTTCCTTGCCGTCGGCGAGCGCCAGCAAGTAGAGGCGCCCGTCGCCAGACCCGACGACGACTTTGTCGCCACATACGACCGGCGAGCCGTCGACCTTGCGCTTGGTCGGGAAGGTCCAGATCTGCTTACCGTTGTCGCGGCGCACGCAGTGGACCTTCTTGTTACGGCCACCGAACACGACGCGATCAGCGAGGACCGCCGGCGACGAGAAGAACGCATACTGGCGGCTCGGGTAAGACCACACCTGCTTGCCCTCATCGAGGTCGACACAGACGAACTCATTGCCATAGTGGCCGAAGAAGGCCTTACCGTCGGCCAGCGCGACCGACCCGGCAACATGACAGTCGTCGCCGAGCCGCAGCTTCATTATCGCCTTGCCCTTCGTCGCGGACACCACGTGCAGCACCGCATCGCAACCGCCGAACACCACTCGGTCGGCGAGGATAGCCGGCGTACCATTTACGTAGTTGTCCGTCGTGTAATCCCAGAGCTTCTTGCCGTCCTGGTCGAAGCAGTAGAGCTTGTTGTCGTAGCTGCCGACGAGGATGCGTGTCTTGCCGTTGACGTCACGCATCCAGTTGGCGCTGCCGAGAATCTTGTCACCGGTCTCGAACTTCCACAGCAACTTGCCGCTCACCGCATCGAGCGCGTAGAGGAAGAAGTCCGCCGACCCGACATAGACGTGCCCCTTGTGCACGAGCGGGGGCGCCTCGACGAGGTCGTCGGTCTTGAACTTCCAGATCTCCTTGCCACTGGCGAGGTCAACGGCGTAGACGAAGCCGTCGCCCGAACCGACGAACACGGTGCCGTTGACCACGACCGGCGAAGACGTGACGGCGTCCTTCGTCTCGAACTTCCACGCGAGCTCGGGCTTGCTCGACAACTGCCCCGGCGCAATCCCGCGCAACGACGGGTCGCCGCGGAAGATAGACCACTCAGCAGTAGGTGCGGGCTTCGCCTTGGAGACAACGCGGACCGGCTTGTCCTGACAACCCACCGCCGCGAGTGTAGCCAAGCAGGTCAGGATGCATGTGGGACGGGACACGTCGGTGCAGGCTACTCCGTGACGTCGGCGAAGAAGTGCACGAGGACAGACAACGGAGCGAGCAGAACGGAATATGCGAGCCTGGTCGACACGCCGCGGATTGTCGGGGACACGAGCACTGCTGTCCAACCGATCTCAGAGAGCGGCGATCAGCAGTCGTTCCAAGTCCTGGACCGTCACTTCTCGTGGATTGAACTGGGCCGTCCACTGACGCAATGCCTCCTCGGCCAGGCCTGTCACCCCGGTAGTCGGTACGCCGTGCGCGGTCAGAGAGTGCTCGATTCGACATAGGTCGAGCAGCTCCTCGAGCCGTTGCACGAGCGCGGACACGGAGTTGAGCCGTGCACCGCGGGCGAGCCCCTCGTACAGCTCGGCGATCTCCGCGTGCTCGGAGTTGAAGCGCACGACGCCGGGCAGCACCAACCCGACCGCCAATCCGTGCGCGAGGTCGTGGTGCGCAGTCAACGGGTTGGCCAAAGAGTGCGCCGCCCCCAGCATGCTGTTCTCGATGGCGACACCCGCGAAGGTCGCCGCAAGCATCATGTCGCCACGCGCGTCGAGGTTGTCGGGGTCGTCGAGGACCAGCGGCAGGCTGGCATGCGCGAGCCGAAACGCCTCCACAGAGAACGGGCGCGAGAACGCGTTACGCTTCTTCGTCACCATCGTCTCTACTGCGTGACCGATCGTGTCGAGGCCGGTGCACGCCGTGACGAACGGTGGCAGTGTCGTCGTCAGGATCGGATCGAGCACCGCGAGACGCGGCAGCATCTGCGGGTCACCGCACGCCATCTTCTGGTGCGTATCCTCCTGCGCGACCAAAGCGAACGACTGCGCCTCGGTGCCGGTGCCAGCCGTCGTTGGCACAGCGATCAACGGCAGCAGCGTGCCCTTGGCCTTGCCAACGCCCCAGTAGTCCTCCATCGTGCCGCCGCCGGCCCGCACGAGGTTGCAGCCCTTGGCAACATCGATGCTGCTGCCGCCACCGAGACCGACGAGCAAGTCGGGGTTCCAGTCGCCCAACGCGGCGCGGCACGCAGCCACATCCGCGCTGGTCGGGTTTTCGCGCACACCCTCGTAGCGGCGCACTTCGAGGCCGGCGCTCGCAAGCGAGCGTTCGGCGCGATCGACGTGGCCGGCGGCGACGATGTGCGGATCGGTGACAACGAACACGCGACCACCGAACTCGGCGGCGAACGTACCGAGTCGATCCGTCGCGTTCGGGCCGAACACGACGCGAGTGCCAAGCGAGAAATCGCGCAGACTCATCGGCCAAGCAGCTTCCCGAGCGCGCCGATCCCGGCCAGGTCGACGCGCAGGGCAGCGTCGTAGCCACGCTGGTCCGAGTTCACCCGGAACCAAATACCGATCGGCTCGCCATCGTTGACGCGGATGCCGGCGCTCGGGACAGCGGCGGCGGCGTCCTGAAACAGGCGTCGCACGTCCATGTAGCCGAACAGTTCCAGGTTGCGGCGTTGCTCGTCGGACAGGGCCGAGACGAGCGCGGGCAGGTCGGTCTCGCTCGCCCGGGCAGCGGCGACGGCTTGCTTCGCCACCTCGTCGTCACCGATGGCCATCACGACCGTCTTGTCACGGACACAGCCGTACGAGAACTGCAGCCCCCCCTCCGGCAGGATCCCCCCGACGAGGCTCGGTTGCATCACGGCCACGTCGCCGAGATCGGCGATCCAACGAAAGCGATCCAACTCGACCCCATCGACTTCCAGAGGTGGCTCCTTCTTCAACTCGACGCCAACTCTCTGGTTGGCCTCCGCCGCCGTGCTCGCATCGTACGACCTGCGAAATCCCTCAACGTCGGTGACCTTGAAAACGCCGGCAATACGCGCACCGCTGTCACCGAACAAGCTGCCAGCAAAGGCCATGCCGTCGCCCCAATAGCGGATCGTGCCAGCCGACTTGACGAACTCAGCCTTCCCCTCTTCGCGAGCCTCCTCAGGAACGGCGCGCAGGAAGGCCTCGGACGTGAGGCTCTCGAACAGGTCACGAACCCAAGCGGTCCGGCAAGCGAAGACCATGGGCCCACCAAAGGGAACGAGGCATCGCATGAGCTCCGTGAGGTCACAACCGGACGGGGCAATGGCCGCCACCGAGTCCATCCGGCACTGGAACGATAGCTTGCCACTGCGCACGCCAATCGCGACGTCGACGGCACTCGTGCTGTTCAGCCAACCACGCAGACCCTCGAACATCCAGAGCGCCGACGCGATCGCTTGCGGCTCCGCACCAGATGCTTGCACGAGCTTGACGAGAGCATCGGGGTCAGCGTCCTCGCCCAGCACGCCGCGGTACGCCGCAACGATTCTGGCAACGTCGACGCGCACACTGATGTCGCCACCGGGCATGTTGTTCACGAGTGCTGGCGGCGCGCCGGTTACATCGCTTCGACCGCCCATGGCATACCCAGCGTATGCACCGTTGATCCGGGGCTTACCGAACAGGAACGAACGGGGCGGCTTCGATGCATCGACGATCGGTACGACGAGTGTCCCGACTGGCCGCGGATCGGCAGCTACGAGCGCGAGCACGATTGGCTTGGTGCGCTGGACCTGGGTCGGATCGATGCCCACGAGGCTGAAGGCCGCCGACAGATCGACCCGCCCGCCACGCAGATCGAACACGCGCTGCAGCTCGCCGGCCTTGGCCTCGAGCGCATCCAACGACCCCAGCCTGGCAACGACGCAGGCGTCCGCAGGAATCAACGCAGCCGCATCACCCGGTAGAGCAACGGTCGCCGCGAACGCCACCTCCGCGTCGCGACTGCAGCCGAGCAGCGCGGTGGCGAGCACGAGCACGCCGAGTGCGTTCCGGGACTTCATCCAGGGATTGTCGCGGGGCACGTGCGACGGTCAAGCTTGCCTGCGGCTGCGTGCTGATGAGCCGCTACTGCTCGAGGAGCTGAAAACGAAGGACCCGATTCCCAAGAAGGCGATCGACCTCTTGAGGTGGCGAGCAAACGTGGTGCGGGGCCCGATCCGACAGCGCGTGGCCTGCAGCCACAACACCGTGCTCATCGGAAATACGGCCGTCCCTTGCGCGAGGAGCGCCAACGACGTCGTCACAATCAGAACCATCGTGGCGCGCATGAAGCAGCAGGGGCAAGACGACTCGTAAGCCTGGAGAAGCACTGGGCTGGGCGGATGTTGGAGGTAAGGGCCAGCACCCCATTTGCGCTCTGCGGCCACGTCTGCGAGAATCGCCGGTTCCCCGTCTCAACAAGGAGAAGACCATGGCTCGCACACCGACGCTTCTCGCCCTGGCGCTGATCGCTGGCACAACAGCTGCGCAGAACTACGAAGAGCTGCCCAAGGGCTTCACGAAAACGGTCGACAACGCGTACGACTATTTTCTGCTGCCACGACTCAGCTACCTCCCGGTCCATATTCAGTACGCCTATGACGTCAATGACGTCAGCGTCCCGGCCGCTCCGATGAGGGCGGTGACCTGGCGCCGAAACAACTACTACTCGAACTCCGTGCCGGCTGGCTCGATCACGGTGACGGTGACCATGAGCCACGGCCCGAATGCACCGTCGGCGATGTCGACGACGTTCGCAAGCAACCTCAGCACGATGACCACGATGGTCTACACGGGCACCGCCAACTTCCCGGCGGCCCCGAAAGCCACCGGTCCTGCCCCCTGGACGCACGCGATCCCGTTCGCGAGACCCTTCGTCTTCTCGAAGGCCAGCGGCAAGAGCCTCGTCATCGACCTCGTCATCGCGGCGTCGACCGGCTACACGAGCACGCACACGATGGATGCTGCGGGCCCGGCGAGGGGAACACGCACAAGCAACCCACGTGCCCAGTCGACCTGCAAGTTCAGCAACAGCAAGTACAACAACAGCCTCAGCTATTTGACGGGTGGGTTGACGAACAAGGGCGGTCCCTGGTACGTGCGCTACGGCAGCATCCTGCCCAACGCACCCGGCATCGCAACGCTGAGCATCTTCGGCAACGACAACAAAGGGCCTTGGCCGCTGCGGATCGACCTGACCCCGCTCGGCGCTCCCGGCTGCTTCTGGGACGTTGGGCTCGAGATGGGACTGTGGGTCCCGATCACGGCCACCGCTTCAGGTACCGCCTCTTGGCCGTCGATCCAGATCCCGCCAGGGCTCGGAGGCCTCGCGTTCTACGACCACGCGCTGTTCCTCGACAAGGCGGCCAACAACTTTGGCTTCGTAGCGACCTGGTCCAGCAAGTGGAGCATCGCGTCCTCGTTGGCACCGAAGGCGAACACGCTCTACATGACCGCCGACACCAACAAGTCGCCGACGGGTCGGTTTCGCACTGGCTACGGGACGCACGTCCGCCTGACGCGATAGCGGAGCTACTGCTTCCTCGCTGCAGCGAAACGCTTCTTCCTCGCTGCAGCGAGACGCTCCGTCAACAGGTCGACGATCGTTGGCTCGCGCAGCCACAGGTTGGTCGTCTCGCTCGGGTCCGCGGCTAGGTCGTAGAGCTGGCCCTTCGGCCCGCCAGGCCGTGGCTCGACGCGCCGCGGCCTGGAGAAACCACCCGAACCGAGGTGTGTGATCAGCTTCCACTTGCCCTGACGAATGACCTTTCCCCGATTGGTGAGAACGGTTACGTCGCGGACGGGTCGGTCGCTTCCGTC
>NYZE01000061.1 GCA_002685965.1 Planctomycetota bacterium
CTGACGGCATGGCCGCGGCGACGACGGAGTTCCTGGCCCGCCTGGTCGAAGCGTGCAGCGCCGCCGAAGCGGTGTTGGCGGACCGCACGCAACGCACCGAGCGTCTGCGCGAAGTGATTGCCCTCCTGCCTTCGGTCGCGGCCATCGAAGGCATCGACCTGACCACGCTCGAGGGCCTCGCCGTCCGCGCGGCGGAAACCGGCGATCCGCGTCAGTTGAGTGCCCTGGCGGTTCCGCTCGAGCGCGCACTCGGGCGCAGCGTGCGTGACGAGGACTTCCTGCCGGTCACCGACGACGCCACGCGCACCCGCGACCTGATGCCCGTCGAGATCGTCGCCGACAGCCTGCGCTCGGCCTTCAACGTCGGCGGTTTGTTTCGCAGCGCCGAGTGCTTCGGCGCCGCAGCCATCGTGCTGACCGGCTACAGCGCCGACCCCAACGATGAACGCGTCGCCAAGGCAGCGCTCGGCACGCACGAAGCAGTGCCCTGGCGCCGCGCACCCCGGGCGGTCGATGCCGCGGACGCCGCGCGCGCCGCAGAGCGCCAGGTCGTGTGCCTCGAGACTGGCGGCAGCCCGGTGGCTGAAGCTGACCTGCGCTTCCCGCTGACGTTCTTGGTCGGCAATGAACGGCATGGCCTCGACAGCTCGATCGTCGAAGGCGCCGACGCCTTCGTGAGTGTGCCGATGCACGGCAAGAAGAACTCGCTCAACGTTGTCTCAGCGTGCGCGGTCCTTCTCTACGAGCTGCGTCGACGCTGGCAGGAGCAGCGATGAGCAAGCACTCCGCGAACTTTCGGGCGGGCGGGTAACCCACCTGCTCGAGGTTGTGGCTACAGCCCCTCTTCGAGGATCTTCTTGGCGATCGACTCGGGAACGGGAGCGTATTCGCAGGGCTCCATGTGGAAGCTGCCGCGACCGGCGGTGACGCCACGCAGGGTGGTCGCATACTGGAACATCTCGGCGATCGGGACCTTGCCGCGGATGGTCCGCATGTTGAGCGCGAGGTCGATGTCGCTGATGACGACGCGGCGGCTGTTCAGGTCACCGATCACGTCACCGACGTGTTCTTCGGGGCAGGTCACCTCGATGCGCATGATCGGCTCGAGCAGCACGACATTGCCATCGACGAGCTTGCGGAAGGCGAGGGCCGCCGCCGCCTGGAACGCCATATCCGAGCTGTCGACATCGTGTGCCTGCCCATCGAAGAGCTCTGCCTTGATGTTGACGAACGGGAACCCGAGCTTCGCCCCGCCGCCGGCGCCAAGCAGGAGCCCAGCCTCGACGGAGGAAACGTACTCGCGCGGCACGGCGCCGCCGCGGATCACATTCGTGAAGTCGACGGGCTTCTCGGTCTCGGCCGGCTCGAAACGCACCTTGATGACGGCGTACTGGCCGTGTCCGCCGCTCTGCTTGATGTGCCGTGCTTCGACCTCGCGCGCCGAACGAATCGTCTGACGGTAGGCCACGCGCGGCTTACCGATGTTCACTTCGACGTTGTAGTCCTTCTGGATCCGGTTGCAGATGACTTCGAGGTGCAACTCGCCCATCCCCTCGATCAGGGTCTGACCGGTCTCCTCGTTCGTCTTCGTCGTGAAGGTCGGGTCCTCGCGGGTCAAGCGCCCGAGCGCGTCCGCGAGCTTCTCTCGGTTTTTCGAGCTCTTCGGCTCAATCGACAGCGAGATCACGGTGTCCGGGAAGTCCATCGACTCGAGTAGAATCGGCTTGTTGTCATCGCACAGCGTGTCGCCAGTGACGGTCTGCTTGAGCCCCATCACGGCAACGATCGCGCCGGCGCGCGCCTCGTCCATCGGCTCGCGACGGTTGGCATGCATGCGCATGATGCGGCCAATACGCTCCTTGCGCCGAGTGCGCGGGTTGAGCACCTTGGCACCCTGCTCCAGCACGCCCGAGTAGATGCGCAGGAAGGTCAGGTCGCCGTTCTGGTCGGCGATGGTCTTGAACGCGAGTGCCGACAGCGGCCCGTCCGAAGTCAGCGCGCGTTGTAGCTGATTCCCGCTGTCGGGATCGGTCCCCTGCACGTCCGGCATGTCCTCCGGGCTCGGCAGATAGTCGATCACTGCGTCGAGCAGGTTCTGGATGCCCTTGTCCTTGAGCGCCGAACCGCAGAACACCGGCACGATCTGGTGCGCCAGCACGCCACGCCCGACCGCGACCTTGATCTCGGCCGAGGTCGCCTCCTCACCTTCCACATACTTCTCGAGCAGCGGCCCGGAGAACTCGGCAACCATGTCGATCAACCGGCTGCGTGCTGCTTCGACCTCGTCCGCCAACTCGGCGGGCGGATCCGTGATGCTCACATCGCGCGCACCTTCCAGCCACAGGTAGGCCTTGCGGTCAATCAGGTCGATGACACCCCGGAAGCCCTTCTCCTTGCCAACCGGTAGCTGCATCTGCACGGGCGTCACGCCAAGGCGGGACTTGAGGGTGTGCAAGACGTGGTCGAGGTCGGCGCCGATGCGGTCGAGCTTGTTGACGAAGGCCACGCGCGGCACGCCATAGCGGTCCGCCTGCCGCCAGACCGTCTCGGACTGCGCCTCGACACCGGCAACTCCACAGAACACGCCGACCGCACCGTCGAGCACACGCAAAGACCGTTCGACCTCCATCGTGAAGTCGACGTGCCCGGGCGTGTCGATGAGGTTGATCTTGTGGTCCTGCCACTCGCACGTCGTCGCGGCGGAGGTGATCGTGATGCCACGCGCGCGCTCCTCGGCGAGATAGTCCATCGTCGCCTCACCGTCATGCACCTCACCGGTGCGGTGCACGCGGCCGGTGATGAACAGGATGCGCTCGGAGACCGTGGTCTTGCCGGCGTCGATGTGCGCCATGATGCCGATGTTGCGCAGTCGGCGAATCCGGCCCTCTTCGGCGGAGCTTTGCTTGACGGTCTTGGGACTGGTCTTGGCTGATGACATTGGTGGCTCCTCCCTAAACGGGAGACTCCGGGGGCCGAACTCTCATGAGGGGAGCTCGGTCCGCTTCCGGGCGGGCTCTTCCTGCTATTGGAGGCCGGGAAGAGCGATCGGGTCAGGCCGCCGAAACTCGGGGTGGGAATGTCCCGGGCCAAAAAAGCGGGGAAGTAGTGTATCGGCCGCTAAGCCGTTGTCAATAAAGCGCCAACGTCAGATCGAGCCGGCTAGCGGCGGTAGCGCTCACGCTGCTCCGGGTCATAGAACTCCGGGAAGAACGGGTTCCAGGCACGCTCCTCCAGGGCGAAGTCCTCCATGTCCTGCTCGGCCATGCGCCGCGTTTCTTCCTCCTCCTCGGGGAAGTCGGGTAGGAAGAGGCGGAACACGTCTGACTTGTGCAGCGGCACGATCGTCTGCACCGCCCAGCCTTCGGCGTCCTGGACCCGTACCACGGTGGTGCGAGCTCGGGTGACCGAGTAGGCCGTGCCGGCGTCGTTGCGTTTGTGCACGACGGCCAGCCAGATCGTGAACACGTTGGACTCGGTGGTCAGCATCGACTCGAAGCGCTTCTTGCCGTCGTTCTCGGGCAGGTTGTCCCAATCCTCAACCTGGTTGAGGTCACCAACCGCCTTGAAGTACTTGAGCTTCTTCTCGCTGTCCTCGGCCAGCAACTCGCCGTCGTCCTGTTCGCCGCGAGCGGCCGCCGCCTTCTCCTCTGCCTCTTCGTCGACCTCGTTACGAAAGCGCACGAGGGCCTCGACAACCCGCAGCGGCACTTCGGACTCATCCTCGAGACACTCGAGCACGACACGCGGCGCCGTGTTCGGATTGATCTGCACTCCAGTGCCGATCATGCCCTGTTGCTCGCCACCTCCTGGTGTCGGCGCCGTGGTCCCACCCGTTGTGCCCGCGCCGCCCGTAGCGCCCGTCCCACCCTGTCCCGCCGGTGCTGGCGTGTTGGCGGTCCCGCTCCCCTCCTCGCCGGACTGATCGACCGCGAGCGACGAGTGCACCGTCAGCACGCTGTAAAGGCCCCGTAGCAGGTCCTCGCCGATGACGCGGTCGTCGAACACGTCGTGCGGAATGCGTGGCAGCAAGCGCAGCTCGTCGAGCGACAGGGGCAGGATCAAGTCCTCGCCTTCGACCTTGGTCTTGAGCGGCGGCTCTGGTCGATCATCGTTGCGCTCGCGCCCACTCATCCACTCCTGGATGTCCTTCACCCAGATCTCGGCGTCAGCGTGTCCGATGTCCTTCTCGGTTCCTTCCCAGAGGCGATCGAGGAGCCGCACGAGACGATTGCGCGACAGGTCCGCGAAGTCCTTGTCCGGCGACACCAGACTCAGCAGATTGAACTTCCGGTTCTCGTCCTCGAAGAATGCGTAGACGGCGATGTTGTTGTCGTCATAGATCGCGGTCGGTTTGAACCAACCGTCACGGCTCGAATCGCCAACGGCTTCTTCCTCGCCCTCACCGCCTGCCTCGCCCCCACCGAGCGCGCCGCCCACGCCACCCGCACCATCAGGCTGGTTGACACCACCGAGCCCGCCTGCCCCGGGGGCGCCCGCACCCCCCAAGGCACCGAGGCCGCCTTCTGCACCACCCTCGCCTCCGTTCGAATCCTCGGCCAGTTGCTCGACCGCCTTCCCGAGGCCGAGCGCCAGCGACAGTCGAACGTTCGACTCGACCGACTGGTTGTGGGCCGTCATCTGATCGAAGTTCGACCTCGTCACCAACTCGGCCACGATGATGTAGAGCAACGCCACGATCAGCAGCACGAGCACGAGCGCGACGCCGCGTTCACCGTCTGCGCCGCCCTGTAAGCGCGGTCTCATCCCAAGAGCCATCGGGGAAAGCCTAGCACGGAGGAGTTAGACGAGGCAGTTCGCCGGCTATTCCCCGCGGAGCAGACCTCGTGCACGAGGACGAGCGCCCGCAAGGCACGAGCCTTGCTCCGTTAGAACCCGCCCCCGCTGTAGTCCCCGTCCAAGTCCGCCCCCTCGAAGCCATAGATGATTCGGGGGGTGATCATGAAGACGACTTCACTCGAGCCGGTCTGGGTGAACGACGAGCGGAAGAGCCAGCCGAGGATCGGGATGTCGCCAAGGACGGGGACCTTCGACTCGTTCTGGAAACTCGTCTTGGTGATCAGACCGCCGATGACCGTGGTCTTGCCGCTTGGCACGTGCACCGTGGTCCGGGCAACCCGGCTCGCGACCTGCGGCGTCGGAATCGGTTCCGTCTCCACGAAGCTCGAAATCGCATCGACCGAGGCATAGATCTGCAGGCGTACGATGTCGCCTGGCGTGACGTCGGGACGAATCTGCATGGTCACACCGACGTCGATGAACTTGATGTTCGTGGTCACGTTCTGCCCACTGATCTTCGCTTCCGGGTATGGAACGCGCGTGCGGGTGTCCACCACGGCCATGCCACCGTTGCGCACCGCGATGCGCGGCTGCGACACCACGTCGGACTCCGCCTCCGTCTGGAGCAGTTCGAGCACGGCGTTGAGCTCCAGATTGTCGTGGATGCCGCCAAGCGTGAGCCACCCTTCGCTGCCCTGACTGCTCGTCGTTGCCCCACCGGCCGCGTTGGGAAACGCCGAAGCGATGCTCTTGATGAAGTTGCCCTTGTTCTGCATCTGCAGCGATGGCTTCGTCGGGTCGAGTGGTCGGACACCGATGTCCAGCGTGTCGCTGCGCGAGATCTCGATGACCTTGGCTTCGATCAGGATCTGTGGCACCGAACGGTAGAACAACTCCATCCCCTGCTCGAAAGCCTCGAGCCCGTCCGCCTTCGCCGTCACCAGCACGAGGTTGCTCTTGAGAGCCGTCTCCTTCGCCAGTTGCGAGGCCTTGAAATCGAGCAGGAACTTCGCGTCCCCGAGCGGCAGGATCTTCTCCTGGTCGAAGCCATCGATGATGTTGACGATCAGTTCTGAATCGCCGAGCAGCGTGTCGAGGATCGACGGCGGTCGCTTCGGGTCCGGAGGCAGCTTCTTGAAGCGATAGCTCTTTGCCGCTGCATCCACTGGCTGCGACGACAACCTCAGGATGTTCTCCAGCACGCGGCTCGTGTCCTCATCGACGAAGTAGGCCTTCGTGATGCGGCGGTCGTCGTGAATCACGATCCGTGTGCCGAACAGCGCGTAGAGGTCCTGGCGTTCGAGCGGATCCTGCTTCTTCTTCTTCTTCTTCGGCGTCCGCTTCCCGACCTGCTCGGCCGGCGTCTCCGCCTTGATCGCCTTGCGATCCTGCCGAGCGGCGTTCGCCCACGGGCTGACGCCTAACTTGCCGATCGCGTGCGGCCCCTGGCCGACGCGGATCGGCTCGCTGACCGCCCGCCCCGACGGGTCGAACACCTGCACGGTCGTTCGTGCCCTCGCCCTCGAATCAAACTGCGGAAGCGGTCGTCGCGTCGAAACGCAGGCGCATGTGATCAGCGAGACCGCAACTAGTGCCGCGACTGCTCGACGCGACACCCCTTCTAGGAACGTGGATTCCACGCTGCCTCTCGGCTCGCTGCCGCTCGGCTCACCCGCACCCCTCCCGCCGATAGAGTAGGCACCCCTAGCCGCAGAATCCACCGCGCCGGGGGCGCACTCAACCCTCACTCGTTCTCGATCGCTTCGACGACCTTATCGGTCAGGTCCACGACCGTGAGCTTCTTGGGATTCGCCTTGATGGAGTCCTTCTTGACCACGCAATCGCGGCTGTCGTTCACGGCGACCTCCTTGACGATGCGACGGACTCGCTTGTTGGCCTTCGCCATCAGGATCAGGTACTTCGCAGATCCCTTGGCGATGCCCCGGTCCTTGATCTTCTTGGCCTCCGGGGTCGCCGCTAGCGCCTTCTTCATGTCCACCTCCGCCGGCGACCTGCACTTGCGCACGCTGCCCCACAGGACGTTCTCGCGCTTGACCTTGATGCCACTGCCCTGCCGCACTGCACAAACCGCCAACTGACCCGCCTCGGCCTCGGCCAAGCGAGGGTTCCCCAGGGCGGGCGCCCCGGCCAGCAGGCCCAGCGTGGTCGCCAACAGCGCCCGCTTGATGCTCGTCAATCTGCTTCTCTCTTGCTGCACGCCCCGGCTCCTCTTCTTCTCACCGCCCATCGACGCCCGATAGAACGCAAAGGTCCTACCGAGTAGCGTGAAAAATGAAGAAAACCGCAACCAATCTTCTAAGCTCCTGCTCTTCAGAAGCTTACAAATCGACAAAGTGCATCGACC
Source organism: Planctomycetota bacterium (assembly GCA_002685965.1). Lineage (GTDB taxonomy): Bacteria > Planctomycetota > UBA1135 > UBA1135. The sequence goes on from NYZE01000061.1 coordinate 7,163, forward strand.
GCCCTAGTACGCGACGGGAGGTCACTTTATGCGCCATTCATGCGCCACGCAAGGCGTGGCTCAAATCGGCCGTGCTGAGTTGGCCGCCAAAAAATAGCGCAGCGACCGCCTCTGTCCCGCGGTTCGTAGCCTGCCGCTGGCGACCCAGCCTGCCAGGTCACGCGAAGCGGTCCGCCGGCTGATCCCGGTCAGCTCGCGATAGGCTCGCGGCGTGAGTGAGGCCTCCGGCGCCCGGTGCTCCAGCTAGCCACGCACCACGGCCCACGGGCGCTTCGCGCCGCTCACTGGGAATCACGACACTGGCTCGCGGCCTTGCGAACGTTGAGGGCTTGATAGCCCTTGGCTCCCAGCTCGAGGTCGAACTCCACCATGTCACCGTCATGAAGGCGCTCGGAGCCATCCTCGACGATGTTGCTGTAGTGGATGAAGATGTCGTCCTCGCAACCGTCGGTCCGAAGAAACCCGAACCCCTTGCGGTTGTCGAACCACTTGACATTGCCAAGAACCATGCTTGGCACCCTCTCGCGAAGAAATCACTCGGACGGGCAAACTGCACCAACACCGTCTGAAGGGAGTTTCATCGGCACTGGCAGCGGCAAGGCGTTAGCAAGCGGGTGAGAGCCCCCACCTGCAGGCAGGTTCAACGAACCGGGGGCGAACGACGGCCGCCCGCCCCCGGCTGCATGTGACCAGCGCCGACGCTATCTGCGGCTGCGACTCGGTGCCCGCCTCTTCGTGCTGCGCGAACGCGAGCGCGGACGCTCCTCCCGTTCCTGCCGTTCCTCGCTGGCACCGCCGGAGTCCCTGTCGGCGCGGTCCGTAGAGCGATCATCGTCGTCGCGGGCGTCATGGCGCGGTCGCCGATCACCCTCGTCACGCTGCGCGTCGCCGTCACGGTCACGACCGCCTTCGTCACGACCACGGCTCGGGCGCCGATCACTGTCGTCACGATCGCGGCCACCTTCGTCACGGTCACGACCACGGCTCGGACGCCGATCGCTGTCGTCACGGTCACGACCACCTTCGTCACGGTCACGACCACGGCTCGGACGCCGATCACTGTCGTCACGATCGCGACCACCTTCGTCACGGTCACGACCAC
>NYZE01000062.1 GCA_002685965.1 Planctomycetota bacterium
ATGTCGCCGATCTCGTCGAGGAAGAGCGTGCCCTTGTCGGCAGCGACGAAGTGGCCGGGGTTCTCCTTGTGGGCACCGGTGAACGCGCCCTTGCTGTGCCCGAACAGGATCGACTCGAGAAGCGTCTCGGGAATCGCGGCGCAGTTCTCGGACAGAAACACCTTGCCGCAGCGCGGCCCGTGGAAATGGAAGGCACGCGCGACCAGCTCCTTGCCGGTGCCGCTTTCACCGGTAACGAGCGCAGGATAGTCGCTCTTGATCATGCGATCGAGCAACTCGAACACGCGGCGCATGGGCTCGCTCTCGCCGATGATCCCGTAGCGTTCCGGCAACGCGGCTTCGGCGCCTGCGTCCACCAAGACCGCTCGCCGCATGCTGTCGAGCGCGCTCGCTCCGACGGAACGGAAGCACTCCATGTCCTCCGCGTTCAGTTCGCTCTCGGCGCGCGCGAGCAGAGCCAGCAACTCCTTCTGCAGTCCCGCCAGCTCGTCGTTCACGCGCCCTCCCCTCGCTCCAGCCTCGCGTATTCGACGAGGAGTGTACGCACGCCGGATTCAAAGAGAACCTCGACCTTGGTGCTGCGCCCGGTCCCGAAACAACGGATCACCTGGCCCGCGCCGTACGTCGGGTGCCGCACGTCCTCCCCTACGTGAAAGTCGGTCGCGACCTCGGGCCCGGACTCGGCCAACCCTGTGCCGTAGAGGAACACCGGTTCGCCGTCGTCATAGTCGCCGTCGCCGAAGTCGTCGAAATCGCCACCGAGCCCGGTCGCTGCCGGCTCGGCCTCGAGGTCCGACTCGGTCAGGAAACGAGACGGCGACCCGCGCCTCGGCGCTCCATCGAACGACTCGCGCGCCTGCGCCCGGGTCAGGGTCAAGGTCCGTCGCGCACGCGTGCTCGCGACGTAGAACAAGCGCCGCTCCTCTTCGAGGGCGTGCGGGTCGTCGATGCTCCGCTTGTGCGGGAACAATCCTTCTTCGAGCCCTATCACGTGTACGTGGTCAAACTCGAGCCCCTTCGCCGAATGCACGGTCATGAGCTGGGTCGCATCTTCGTCCGCGTTGTCGTTGTACATGTCGGCGAGCAGACTCACTTCCGTCAGATAGGTGTGCACGGCGTGCTCGGGCTCGCTTTCGCTCCTACCACGCTCGACGACGGCCCGATCGTGCTCGCGCGCGTGCACGAGCAGTTCGCCGACATTCTCCTCGCGTTCCATGTCCTGGGGGACACCGGTTCGACACACGTGCTGCAAGTAGCTGGTGCGGTCGAGAAACAACGACAGGGCGTGCGCGACCGATTTGGCAGCCAGCGCGTGTCCGTCAGCGAGGATGGCGCCGAACTCGGCGAAACCCGCCTGCGCCTTGCCGTTGAGACCGGGCACGGCTTGTCCGCTCATCGCCAACTCGGCGACCGACGTGCCCTGCATCGCCGCCACCGCATCTAGGGTCTCGGCGGAGACCTTGCCGATGCCACGTGACGGTGTGTTGAGGATCCGTCCGAGAGCGACACGATCGCGCGGGTTGACGCAGACCTTGAGGAAGGCGCACAGGTCCTTCACTTCGCGGCGACCAAAAAACCCGACATCGCCGACAATGTGGAACGGTAGCGACAAACGGCGAAACGCTTCCTCCAGCGCGCGGGACAGGTGCTTGGCCCGAAAGAACACCGCGATCGACGACGGGGCGGCGCCACGGTCGAGTCGGGTGCGGACCTGATAGGCGACCTCTCTCGCCTCCGCACGCCCCGAGTCGCACGGCAAGTAGAGCACGGGCTCGCCTTCACCGAGCGCCGGGACCAACTCCTTCTCATGACGCTCGGTGTTGTGCGAGATCACCTTCTGCGAGAACGCCAGGATGGTCGCCGTCGAGCGATAGTTGGTCTCGAGCTTGACCACCTCCGTGCCGGGGAAGTCCTCGGGGAACGAAAGAATGTTGCCGATCTCCGCGCCACGGAAGCTGTAGATCGACTGGTCCGGGTCACCGACGACGCAGATGTTGCCATGCACCTCGGCCAGTCGCCGCACGATGCGATACTGGATCGCATTCGTGTCCTGGAACTCGTCGACGAGAATGTGACGAAACCGGTTCGCGTAGCGCAGCCGCTCTTCCTCGACGCCGTCGAGGATCCGCAGGAAGTTCAACAGCAGGTCGTCGAAGTCCATCGCGTTGTTCTCGGCGAGCGCGTCCTGATACGGCCCGTAGAGCTGCCCAACGATGCGCTCGACCGGCATCCACGAGCGCGGCGAGTAGTCCTCGACGAGGGTGCCGTCGTTCTTGAGTCGCGAAATCACGTTGCCGACGAACGACGGACGGACTTCCTTGGCCGAGATGCCGTGGTCCGCCATCAACGACTTGAGCAACCGGTCCCGATCGTTCGTGTCGTAGATCGTGAAGTCGTGGCTGAAGCCGAGCAGCGGCGCCGAGCGGCGCAAGAAGGCAGCGCAAGCAGAGTGAAAGGTCGCCAAGCGCACGCGCGAGCCCGGCACGAGCGTCGAGACGCGCTCCGCCATCTCCTGCGCCGCCTTGTTCGTGAAGGTGACGCCGAGGATGTTCCATTCCGGCACGTCTTGCGACAGCAGCCAGGCGATGCGCCGGGTGATGACCCGCGTCTTGCCAGAGCCGGCACCGGCAACGACGAGCATGGGCCCCTCGCCGTACGTGACGGCGCGCCGCTGTTCATCGTTGAGCTCGTCGAGAAGGTGCACGTTCGGCGGCGCAGCCAGCTAGTTCGCGAGGTCGTGCCAGTTCGGCGAGGTCCCCCACAGGCGAGCTTACCTCCCACGAAGTGGAAGAGATACGGGCGGCCACCGTCTCGGAGGTTCAGGTATTCCCAGATCTCGACCTTCTGGCGGTGGCGGTTGCTCCACGTCGTCTGAGTCTGCGACATGCTGGTTGCGACCGCCATCGACGCAGTCACTGACGGAGTCGCATGAGGTGACAAGAGGGCAAGCAGTCCTGCACCGTAGCGAGGCATGGGCTCCACACGGCCCTCGTTCGACTCTGGAACCCTATGCGGCATTGCTCCACCCCGGGCATGGACGCCACCCAAGCCCCGGCACAGAGGTTAGACTAAGATGGGATTGCCCTTGTTGGGGCGGTCGCTGTCCTCGCCAGGCTGGTCTCCCCGCTTACGCCGCCAAGAGCCCACCGAAATGCACGCACCACGCCGGATCCTCCCCATGCTGCCGATGGTCATGGCCCTCGCCGGCGGTGCCGTTTCCCAGAGTCACCTGCTCACCATCTTGGGTGAGACCGGGGGCGAGCAGAGTGGTCGCGCGGTGGCCTCGGTCGGCGACGCAAACAAGGACGGCTGGGGCGACTTCGCCGTTGGCAGTGAGCTCTACAGCCCGACCAACAAGCTCTATGCCGGGCGAGTGACGCTGTACTCCGGGCGTAACGGCCGCCTGCTGTGGACCAAGACAGGTATCGGTCAGCGCGACTTTCTCGGCTGCTCGGTGGCGGGCGCCGGCGACGTCAACAAGGACGGCCACGCCGACGTCGTCGTCGGAGCCAGGGGCGTCGACAAGAGCGCGGCGTTCGATGTCGGCTCGGCCATCGTCTACTCCGGCCGCGACGGGTCGGTGCTGTGGCAGTGGTTCGGGGACAGCCTCTCGGACGCCTTCGGCAGCTCCGTCAGCGGTGCCGGCGACGTCAACAAGGACGGCTACGCCGACGTCGCAGTCGGCGCACCCAGCGACGACAACAACCAGCGCGGCGATTCCGGCATGGTGCGCGTCTTCTCGGGCCAGACAGGCAAACCCTTGTGGGAAGCAAACGGTGACAGCACGTTCGACTACTTGGGCTGGTCAGTCGCCGGCGCCGGTGACACGAACAACGACGGCAACGACGACGTTGTGGTCGGCACGCGTCAGCTGGGCGGCACCCGCACCGGCTACGCGCGCATCTTGTCCGGCACCAACGGCAACACGCTGCAAACGTTCGCAGGCACGCACAGTGGCTCGTGGCTGGGCTACTCGGTCGCCGGCCTCGGCGACGTCAACAAGGACGGTCGTAGCGACGTGATCGTCGGCGAACCAAAGGCCAGGCTGAACTCAAAGGCCATGGCTGGCGGAGCGAACGTCTATTCGGGAATCGACGGCAAGCGGCTTTGGCGGGTCGTCGGTAGCGCGGCGGGCGACGAACTCGGCACGTCGGTCGGGGCAGCCGGTGACATCAACGGCGACGGCAACGCGGACTTCCTGGTCGGCGCACCTTTGTCGGACCTCGCCGGGATGGACGCTGGGGTCCTTCTCGGTTACTCCGGCGCCAACGGCGCGCCCCTCGTGACGGTACGGGGATCGAAAGCCCTTGTCCGGCTGGGCTCATCGTGCTCGGGCGGGCTCGACATGAACGACGATGGCTTGCCGGACTTCGTGGTCGGCTCACCGCACGACAGCAAGAACGCCGGGCTCGCCGGCAAGACAGAGTGCTACTCTCCCCGCCGCATGCCGTTGACGAGCGACAACCAGCTGGTTTCGCTCGTGAAGCAGGCTTCGCAGAACTGGGCCATGGACGCCGGCACCAAGCACGCCAGCAAGGCCTACTTCATGCTCGGATCGATCACCGGCACCAAGCCCGGCATCAAGCTGGGGAACGTGACGCTGCCACTGCAGTACGACCCCTATACCGACCTCACGATCATGTTCCCTAACTCGCCGCTGCTGTCGGGATCACTCGGCGTTCTCGATGCATCCGGTCGTGGCACGGCCAAGTTCAACGCCGTGCCACAGCTCCCGCCAGCCTTGCAGGGAACTCTGTTCTGGCACGCCTATATCGTGTTCGGCGCCGGGCCATTCGACTTCGCGAGCAACGCGGTGCCGCTCCTGCTCGCCAAGTAGCATGCACGAGTGTCCCCCGCCGGGGACGATCGCCATACGGGAACATGGGTTTACGATGCTCAGGGATCGGCATACGGCTTGCTGGCATGAGAACCTGCATGACCTGCTCAGCCCCCGCGATCCTGCTTCCGGTCCTGGTCGTAGCGGCTTGTAGCGCACGTCCGACGCCGCCGCGTGAGACCCTCGGAGAACGCCTGCTCCAAGAGCGCATCGACTGGACACAACGCTTCAAGGCCGAACAGGCGCGCGTCAACTGGCGCAACGACCGCCCGCGCGTCTACGACTCGCACGACGGCACGGTCATTGTGCGCGACTGGGCCCTCTTGGGTCAGCCCGATCAGGAGTACCTGCGGGTGCTCTTCACCTACGACAACAGGACCATCCACACCTTCGACCGTGCACGCGTGTGGGTAAAGGTGCATGAGCCGAACGGCGTCGTCGCTGCTAGCCGTTGGGAAGACCTGACGATGCCCTGGTACGACTTCGCGCCGGGCAACACCTACACGATGGCCATCCGTGTGCCCACCGACGGCGCGCACTGGCACGAGGGCTGGTACTGGACCGTCGGCAGCACCGCTCACCGGCGAGTGCCGATCGGCGTGGCGAGCCTCCGCTAGCGGGCTGAACCGATCGCCTTGATGGCGGGCTCGGACCGAGTGGTCGATCGTGTGGTCCGCATCGTGCGACGCGTGAGCTGTTCAAGATCCCGCCGACCCAGTCACGGCCCGTGTCGGCCGAGCATTCGTCGACCCGATTGGGGCTCTGCCGATACGACGAAGAGCATCTCCCGATTGCGCCGCTTGCCCGGCGTGCCGACCTTGATGCCGCGCTGATTATGAATGCCGATCTGCGCGCCGACGTATCGCTTGTGCTCGACCACAACCACAGCCGGCTTGCCGATCTCTTCGAGAGCGGTGCGGATCTGGGCCGGCGAAACGTACCCTTCGTCGTTGAACGAGACGACGACGTGCTTCGCTCGCAGGCTGCCCAAGACTTCCAAGAGCGCCGGCCGAATGCCCGGCCGGCTGTTGAACCGGCTCTTGCGCGTACGGCAGTCGACCCGCTTCCTGGCGACGCCGTAGACCTCCGGTGCGTCCCACAGCACGAGCGTCTCCCAGACGTGATAGTTGCCGAGGTAGCTGTGCTGGTTGTAGGGCGGGTCGACGTAGGCGACGTCGACCTCGAATCGGGCCGCGGCCTCGCTTGCGTCGAGCTGGCGCGCTTCGCCCCGCCCGGGCAAGACGCGTGGCAGCCGCAACTCGAGCTCGTTGAGGGCGCGCGGCGCCCAGCTCTTGAGGTAGGCCATCTGCACGCCGGTCGTCGAATCGACGCGGTCCGCCGCTTCCATGAGCGAAACGAGCAGCACGCTCTCGAGCTCGAACGGCAACCCCGCCGCGGCGATGCGATTGCGGATCGCCTCGACGCGCGCGCCGTTCTCTGGCCGGAAGTAGCGCGACTGCCGGCAGTAGGTCTCGGTGAACCAGCCATCGTCACCCTTTAGCCGGTTGAGCTCGCCGATCCAGCGCCCGGCATCAGCAGCAACGTCGCCAGCATCGGCCGCGACGTAGCACGTCGCCAGCCGGTGCGCGAACGAGTTGTGGTCGTTGGCAACCACGTCGTAGCCGGCGCTCTTCAGGGCGTGTCCGACGCGCGCAGTGCCGGAGAACAAGTCGAGCACACGGCCGCGCGGCGCCAATCCCCGCACGATCTCGACGATGCGCGGAACCAGAACGCGTTTGGAGCCGATGTATTTGATCAAACCGCCGGGACTCAGTTCCCCGGCAGGATCTTACCTTGCGGCGATGTCGTCCACCCGAAGTTGTTCGTCGAAGGATCGTGCACCCAGCAGTGCGGGTATAGCCGCGCGGTTCTCGGAATGGCTGGCCGTCTCCAGGTGTCGGACTTGACCTGAGGCGCGCGCTAGGCGAGTTCCACCATCTGCGCCGGATCCGTCAACAGCGGCGCCGCCCCGGCCGCGCACAGGTCGTCGTGATCGAATGGTCCCCAGCCGGCGCCGACGGCCCGGGCGCCCGCGGCGCACGCGGCCGCCATGTCGTGCACCGAGTCACCGACATAGGCGCACGACGACGCCTCGAGCCCGAGTCGCTCGCAACCGACCAGCACCGGCATCGGATCGGGCTTGTGCCGATCGACATCGTCGAAGCCGACCAGCACGTCGAAGTGCTCGGCGATGCCACAAAGCCGCAACCCGCGCCACGCCATCTCTGAGCCCTTGCTGGTCACGATTGCCAACGGCACGGCGCGCGCGGTCAGCGCTTCGAGCGCTTGCGCGACACCGGGATAGGGTTCCACCAACTCGTCATGGTGCGCGTGGTTGAAGGCCCGGTACGTGATGACCATCGCTTCCACTTCCGCCGCGTCCGCGCTGAACTCCGAGAGGTGAGTCGACAACGGGATCCCCAAACTAGTCACGAGGCGACCGCGCTCGACGGCCTCCTTGCCGTGCGCTTCCAGCGTGTGCTCGTACGACCGCAGAATCAGCTCGATCGAATCGATCAGCGTGCCGTCGAGATCGAACAAAATGGCAGCCAGGGAACGTTGCTCCATCGCTCAAGCTTAGCCGAGCCGCGTCCTCGCTCTGCGAGAAGTGGCCAGGTCGTTGGGGTCGGCGGAGCAAGAGTGGCGTACCCGGAAGGAGTCGAACCCTCAACCTCCTGATCCGTAGTCAGGTGCTCTATCCAGTTGAGCTACGGGTACGGGGGGGAGCACGATAGTCGGCCGAAGGGAGAGATCAAGGGCGGGGAGCAACTCTGGTTCCCGAACGCAACCGTGGACGTGTACGCCGACTTCTGCCGGCGCATGGCGAGTGCTCCGTAGGGACGAGCCTTGCTCTACCCCGCTACTCGTCGACGCCGAAGATCCGACGCTGCACGGCCACCGCCGTGCGGAAGGCGTGCAATCTGCGCCAGTGCGGCACGATGTTGTCGGCGATGTCATCGACGAGGCAGGCCGCGACGTAGCCTTCCATGAAGTCGAGGAAGGCACCGACCAACGCCGGCGTGGCGCGGTTCCGGTGCTGCTCGGCCAACAGGATCGGCATCCAGGTGTGGCGCAACTGGCGCGAGAAGCTGCTGTCGTACTCGCCCTCTAGCGTGGCGTTGATCCACTGGCGAGCGGCGTGCTTGCGCAGGTTACGGATCGAGGCGCGTGTCTCGGGCGGCGACTGCTGCAGGCTCCAGTCGATGAGACCTTCACTCGCCAGGGCCGCATGGCGCGCGGTTACGGCAGCCGTCTCCACGATCGTGTCGAGGCGCTCGGCGAGAACGTCGGTGAGGCTGGCCAGCGCGTCGCGCTCGTCCTCGCCGAAGTCGACATCAGTCAGGATCGTACCGAGAACGCCGGTGCGGGGCGGTGCGCCGGAACGCTCCGGGCGCGCCTGCAGGACTGGCGTCTCTTTGGGTGCGACGGGTCGCCGCTTGTCGGTCGTCTGCATCTGTGTCGCCTCGTGCTCGGGGGAGGGCGGGCCCGACCTGATCGGGTCCTTTCGGCCACATCGGGCCATTGCCACACCGAGGTTGAGGGAAACTCAGACGGTGATCGGGTTTCGACGCGGCAGGAGCTTGGTGTGCTCAGTGCAGTAGCCGGCGTCGTATTCCCGGCAGACGTTGGGGCGTACCTCGTAGATGCTACAGCGCATCATGCCGTCCACGGACTTCAGGAAGACGCACTTGGTGTCCTTCGACCCCGACTCCTTCGGCACCTGCTTCATCATGAGCTCGTAGTAGCCCGCGAGATCGTCGTCCTCGTCGAAGAACCGCTCGGAATTGCCCGGCGTGTCCTCGATCTCTAGCCAGTCGAGAATGCGCGCACGCTCCTCGTCGGTGAGATGGATCCGGTCGATGGTGCAGCAGTCCGACTTGACACACCGGTCACAGCGATCGGGATCGTAGTCGTCGTCGCCCTTCAGCAGGACGCGATGACAGGCCGCGACGAGTTGCTTGACGATCTCACGCACCTCATCGTGCTCAGTCAGGTCGATCGTGCTGCACACTTCGACGTTCGAGACTCCGACACGGTCCGAGATATCCGGACCGGTGGACTCGAGTTCGATCTCCTCGTCGTCCAAGTCGATCGACAGGGACCCTAGATGCCGCACGAGGTTCTCAAGCACCTCGTTGTCACGAGCACGCCTCTGCAGGGGCACACCCCTACCGTTTTGATTCGACCTCACCATTCTTCGACCGGCTCTCCTCCCCTAGGAACGCTGCAGCGATCGTAAACCTAGGTTCGCCAATCCGGCCAGCCCCAATAGACTTATCGTGGTCATGCAGGTGCCCATCACGCGCCGCTCGCTCGGCGTCCTGACCGCGCTCTTCCTGTAGAGCTGCGGCCTCATGCTCATGGGCGGCGACGAGGAACTCGCCCTCGGCGTGGCCGACTACCCGCAGAAAATGGGCAAGTTCACCGAGATCCGCCGCGGCGCTGACGGCGAGTGGCGATCCGCTTCATGCGCAAGTGGATCCCGTTCGCGGCGAGCGAGAGGTTCGCTAGTCGTAGAGCGACGACCAGTCCGAGACCTCTGCTAGCGGCACGACCTCTGTCGACGACGGCGGCAGTGCCTCGTCGACGTACGACGCGACGGACAGGTCCCCAGCTGCGAGCGAGAAACGTAACGGCACGACCTCCGACAACAGGTGGCGTGCCGCGGCAACCGCCGCGGCGCACTGCGTGCGACCCGCATCCAAGTCAACGAGACCGATGCGCATGTAGAGGTCGTCGTCGACCGAACCCGGCTCCTCGTGCCAGGCGTGCAGCACGTGGTGCAAGAGCGCCTCGCGTCGGAGGCGGTCGAGGTCACCGGAGGGCGCCTCGCCCCCCACCACTGGCCAGCCCATCAGCACTGCCTTGTCACCCTGTAGCGAGAACGACCGCGTGTAGGGCTCTTCGCCGCGGCTCACGAACACCCCTTCGCCGGCACGAAAACCACCGACACGGACCGGCATCGGCAAGCGAGCGGACTCGAGCAGTCGCTGTCGCAGGCCGGCCAGGTCCATGTCCGGGCACGGGCCGACCCGTGCCAGCCGGCGGTTACGCATTCCGCCCGGAAGTCGCTCGACGCCAACGAGGGTCGCGTGCACCTGTTCGGGCGCATAGGGCCGAAACGCTGACCCGAGCTCGTCCATGAACAGGGCGCGCAAACGATCGAGGAGGGCCGCGAGCAACGGCGGTTTGTCGCCCCAGTAGGCAACGATGGTCGCTTGCCGGCTCACCGATGGACCAGCTCCTGTGCGCCGTCGCACAACGCCTCCCCCGGGAACTCCCAACGAAACCGCGTCCAGCCACGGACGCGGCGACCGACCTCAACGCCGTCGAAGTCGAAAGCGAGTGCGGTCTCGAACGCGGAAGGGACCCAGACGGACCGCCATCCCGAAGTGCCCTTGGCCCGGATCTCCCACAACCCATCGAGATTCGTCGTCAACAGCGACAGGACGACCAGAAGCACCCACATGGCGTGCAAGATATAACGTATGGCGTGGTGGACGGGAGGAAAGCACAGTCGACAACGAACGATCCCGAGCGCCGCATCAAGCGACACCGGACCTGCGTCAAGGAGCGCGACGTGTCGCTGGAGACGGTGCGCGAGTCGGCCAGGCCACTGCGCTCGGCCTCAAAGAGACCCTGTCCAGCCATACCTCCTGGCGCCACTCCTGAGCTCAACCGCCTCGCCAAGCCTGTACACGAGGCCCTGCTCATGCGCGCCTGGCTCACAGGCCTGCCACTGGACGCCTTTGCCGCCCACCGTGAGCGACGCTTCCCGCGCCAACTGGTCGAAGCGCTGCCGCAGATCGAGGCTCGCCTCGAAGCGCTTGCACGGGTGGTGAGCGAGCACCCGAGCGATGACGGATCGCGGCGACTCTTGGTCGGCCTCCAGGACGGCCAAACGATCGAGACGGTACTGCTGCAGCGCGGCACGGTCTGCGTCTCGACCCAGGTCGGCTGTCGGGTCGGCTGCACGTTCTGCATGACGGGGCGCGACGGCTTGCTGCGCAACCTGTCCACGCCCGAGATCCTGGCCCAGGTCGCTCTGGCGCGACGACGGCAGAACGTCAGCCGCGTCGTCTGCATGGGCATGGGCGAGCCGGCCCACAATCTAGACGCAGTGTGCGAAGCGTTCGAGTGGCTCGGCAGCGAGGGCGGCCTCCCCCACAAGAACCTGACCTTCTCGACCGTAGGAACGCGGGCAGCCTTCGCGCGGCTCGCGGGCGAGCGGGTGCGGCAGCAGCTGGCGCTGTCGTTGCACACGACGAACGCGGACAAGCGCCGCGAGCTGCTACCGCGCGCGAGCCGCATTGCACCGGCTGAACTCATCGAGATGACCGACGACTACGCACGTCGGATCGCGCACCCGGCGCAGATCCAGTGGACCCTGCTCGCGGGCGTCAACGACGGGGACGACGAAGTCGACGCGTTGATCGAACTGACGCGCGGACGCCACGTGATGGTCAACTTCATTCCCTACAACGCCGTCGATGGCTTGGCGTTTCGCCGACCAACCTGGCAACGCGGTGTCGACATGGTACGCACTCTGCGCCGCGCCGACATCGTCGCGACGCTCAGACGCAGCGGCGGACAAGACGTCGACGCCGCGTGTGGTCAGCTGCGCAGCCGGTCCTCAACGAACGAACGCACCGCATAGCGGTCTTCGCCGTCCATGACACTGACGAGTTCGCCACCCGTCGCCGCGACCAACGGCACGAACGCCGTGCGATCGACCAGGTCGGCCTTGTTGTAGAGCGTCAGTCGCGGGATGCCGGTCGCGCCGAGCATCGCCAACGTCTCCAGCACGGCTGCCTGCTTTGCTTCCCAATCGTGCGCGGCGACGTCGACGACGTGGATCAGCAGGACGCTGCGCGTCAGCTCTTCGAGCGTGCTGCGAAACGCGTCGACGAGGGGCTCGGGCAACTCACGCAGGAAGCCGACAGTGTCCGCGAAGAGCACATCGCGACCACCGGGCAATCGGGTGCGCCGCACGGTCGTGTCGAGCGTGGCGAAGAGCAAGTCCTCGGAGGTGACGTTCGCCTCGGTCAACGCATTGAGCCAGGAGCTCTTGCCTGCATTGGCGTAACCAACGAGCGAGCAGATCGGAATGCCAGAACGCTCGCGCTGGCGGCGCCGGGTGGCCTGCTGGCGCGCGACGCGCTGGAGCAGAAACTCGAGCCGGTGGATCTTGTCACGCATACGGCGCCGTTCCAGGTCGATGCGACGCTCGCCTTTGCCGCGCGTGCCAACTCCGGCGACGCCGGCACGGCCGATGCGCGACAGACCGTGTTCGCGCATCGCGAGTCGCGGCAACTGGTAGCGCATGCGGGCGAGCGCGACGCGGAGCTTGGCCTGGCGCGTGCCTGCACGACGTTCGAAGATGCGCAGCACCAGATCCGTGCGATCGATCACCTCCAGCCCAAGGCGTTCTTCGAGGTTGCGCTGTTGGATGCCGGACAACTCGCGGTCGACGACGACCGAATGAGCGCAGTACTTGACCGCAAGGCGCGCGACTTCCTGGACCTTGCCTCTGCCGATCAGCGTGCGTGGATCGGGGCGTATTCGCTTCTGAAACGTGTGCGCAACGACGTCGTAGGAGCCCGACCGCGCCAGCTCGACGAGCTCGGCCATGCGCACGCGCGCGTCGTCCAGGTCGCCGACATGGATGCCGACGAGTAAGGCGCGTTCGCCTTCGGCTACCGTGTGCAGACCGATCGCCCGGCGCCGGATCTCCTCTTCGAGCGCCTCGATTTCCTCCAAGAAGTCACCGGGCAGCGCCGTCAGGCGCCTGCGATTGCGCTCACTCACGAGGCGGTGATCGTCGTCCGCTTCCATCCGCGCCGGATCGAGAAACGCGTGCAACACCCACAGCACTTCGCCGACTTCGTCGACGACGAGCCGGCACAGCGCATCCATGCGATAACGAACGAGCAGTGCGCGGTCAGCATCACCGATCCGCGTGTCTCGGCGCAGTTCGGTTCGGACCAGTCGCAGACCGGCAAGGCGACCCGGCTGTGGTGGTTTCCCCACGTCGGGAAGCGGCACGCCAGCCGTGTCGCCGACCAGGACGCGGGTCACGTGGCCAGCGCGGTCGAGCAACACTCCCACGGATCGTCCGGTCTCCCAGGAAAGCTCACCGAGCTCTCGCGCCAGATCGACACCGATCAGTCGTTGCCGGTCGGTCCGACGGGTCGCGAGTTTCTCCAGCGCCTTGGTCTGGCTCGGGGCCAGTCCGCGTAGGTTGCCGAACAGTCGCGTCAATGCGATCGGCTAGGGGGATGACCCCTTTGCGCCATCTTGTGCTCTCGGCGCAACTTGGCCGCCTCGTAGCGACGCTTCTCGTCCTCGGTCTCCGACAGCAGACGCGGAATGGGAATCGGACGACCGGTGCCCGTGTCGAGGGCGACGAAGGTCAAGTACGCGCTGGCGACGTGTGTGCGGTCACCTGTCGCCTTGTCCTCGGACCAGACCTTGACGCCGCACTCGAGGCTGGTCGTGCCCACGTAGTTGACGCTGGCCTTCAGCACGACGACGCTGCCGACCTTGACCGGCGCAAGCCAGTCGATCCCATCGACGTTGGCGGTCACGCACTGGCGACGCGAGTGACGGCCGGCGGTGATTGCGGCGGCAATGTCGATCCACTGCATCACCCTGCCACCCATCAGGTTGCCGAGCGGGTTCGCGTCGTTCGGCATGACGATCTCGGTCATCTCGACCCAGGAATCGCGCGCCGGGTGCGCGTCACGCAAAGTGTCTTCAGTCATCCGCCTCCAAGAGCACAATCGCCGGCTGCCGGGGCAACTCGAGCAGGACCATGAGATCCTGGGCCATCGTGTCCATGGCGACAAGGACTGGACGATCGCGGAAGGGCTCCTCGCGCCAGGCGCGCCCCTGCAGATCGATCTTGCCGGCGGTCTGGCCATCGGCGTGCTTGACCACATAGAACTGTTCCGGGTGATCTCGATCCTCGACGCGGATGAGGACCAGGCTGCCAACCCGGCGCCCGTCCATCTCCACTCCCCACCGCGCCAGTGAACGCACGGGCCGCGGTGACATGTCGGGCGGGATCAGTTCGATCGTGGTCGTCGTGCACCCTAAGACGCATAGAGTGAGACATGCCACCGCCGAGAGCTTGATCAGGTTCGGACGGTTTGGGGGGATCATCGCGATCATGCGGGCTCCCAGCGGCGGCATGCCCGGTCGAGACCCGCACGTCACTGCATTGGCGGGCTTCGGCCAACTGAGCGCCTGAGGTCGAAATGACCTCCTGCGACCTGTCGCAGCACTCTTCGTCCCGATGTCACCGTGGCTTTATCAAAAAACGGGTTCCTTGGCGACGAGCAGCTAGGCTGCCCGCGATGACCCTCGTTGACCGCGTCCGCGCAACGTTCGCGCCCGGGGGCCCGCTCGCGCGGCGGTTGGCGGGCTGGGAGCCGAGGCCGCAGCAGGAAGATCTGGCGGTCGCAATCGCCGAGAGCCTCAAGGCTGGCGAGCACATGGTCGGCGAAGCTGGCACCGGCGTCGGCAAGTCGTTCGCCTATCTGCTGCCAGCGATCCTGTGGGCGGACGCGACCGGGCAGCGCATCGTCATCTCGACGCGCACCAAGGCCCTGCAGGCGCAGCTTGCCGAGAAGGACCTCCCATTCCTCCAGGGGGTTCTGCCGATCGAGTTCACCTGGTCCGTCGCCGTCGGACGCAACAACTACGCCTGCCTCAGGCGCATGCACAAGGCTCTCGCGAACGCCCACACCCTGTTTCCGGAGCCGGACCGGGTCGCCGAGCTGGAGCGTATCCGCGACTGGGCCCACGCTTCCCCCGAGCGCGGCGTGCGCGACGAGCTGCCGTTCGTGCCCGCGGGCTCGGTCTGGGACGAGGTTCAGGCCGAGCAGGGCAACTGCCTCGGCGTCGAGTGCCCCCACTACGCGCCGTGCCACTGGCAGCGCGGTCGGCAACGCATGCAGCACGCCCGCGTCCTCGTCGTCAACCACTCGCTCTACTTCGCCGACGTCGCGCTGCGCGCGGCCGGTGTGCGCTATCTGCCCGAACACGAGTGCGTCGTGTTCGACGAGGCGCACCATCTCGAGAACGTCGCCTCGGAGGCGCTCGGCGTGCGCTTGTCGCCGGGGATGATCGAATGGCAGCTCTCACGGCTCGCGGGCCGCGACGGCAGGCGCGGCCTACTACGCAAGCTGAAGCTCCATGACGCGGTATCGCTCGTCGACCACGTGCGCCATCGAGCCGCGCAGTGGTTCGGCGTCGTCGACACCCAGCTTGGCCACAACTGCGAACTGCGCCTGCACGCAGACGCTCCCTTCGACGCGAGTCTCGCCGAAGGGCTCTCGCACCTCGCGCACCGCCTTGTGGACGCCGCCGACCGCTTCGACCACGAACAGGCCATGGAACTTCGTTCGCGGGCCGAGCGACTGGGCAACGCCGCCGCAGCGGTGCGAATGTTCGCGCGCCCGCAAGCAGACAACGAAGTGCGGTGGCTCGAGCGCGAGCGCAAGCAGGTGGTTGCACGACTGGCGCCACTGGACGTCGGCGAGCTCCTGAAAGAACAGCTGTTTGCACGCGTGCCACGCTGCGTCCTCGTAAGCGCGACGCTCGGGCCACCGGCGAACGGCTTCGGCTGGATGCGTCAACGGCTGGGGCTCGCCGAGGCGCGGACGCTGTGCGTCGACTCGCCGTTTCCGTACGGCGACAACGTCAAGCTCGAGATTGCCGAGGGTCTACCGGATCCTGGCAGAGATTCGGAGGCCTGGGAGCGTGAGGCTACCGAGCGCATTACTGAGCTGTGCATCGCCAACGGGGGGCGTGCTCTGATCTTGTGCACGTCGCACGGCTTCGTCCAAGCATGCCGCGCGCACCTGGCCACACCGTGCGCCGAGCACGGGTTGCGGCTCCTGGTGCAAGGCGATGGTCCGTTGCCGCAACTGATCGCGGCCAAGCGCGACGATCCGGCCAGCGTTCTCGTCGGTACGGACGCCCTCTGGGAGGGCATCGACATCGCCGGCGACGCGGTCACGCTGGTCGTCCTGACGCGCGTGCCCTTCCCGGTCCCCACCCACCCATTGGTCGAGGCCCGTGCCGAGGCCATCGCACGGAGCGGCCAAAGCAGCTTCTACGGATACTCGCTACCATTGGCGATGCTCAAGCTCCGCCAGGGATTCGGACGCCTGGTGCGATCGACCACCGACCGCGGCCGGGTCGTGCTGCTCGACCCACGAATCGTTCGGCGCTCTTATGGCCGCCACCTCGTCGCCGCCCTGCCGGCATGCGGAAACGAAGACGGATATCCACATGGTGGAGAAATGTCGGGTTGACGCCTGCCAGAACGTCTACGTCGTGATCAACGGCGGGCCGGCGCACCGGGCAACGACGCGTTCGAGGTGCTGGGCAACTTGCGCCAGCACGCCAGGCCGCCCGTCCGACAGACACGAGCGCGGCGCAGGCCGCTGCGCCTCGGTTCTCCCGTACTGCTCAAGCCTGTGTCGAGGTCGGCGAACACCAGCGCTACTCTAGGCAGCCCACATGGCAACGCTCGACCCCGACAAGTTCCGCAAGGCTGGCCGCATTGCAGCGAATGCTCGCGAATACGGTCGATCCCTGATCGAGCCCGGACGCCTATTGCGCGACATCGTCGAAGCGGTCGAGGCACGGATCTTCGAGCTGGGCGGCAAGCTGGCGTTCCCGGCGCAGATCTCGGTCAACCACATCGCCGCCCACTACTGCCCACCCCCGGATGACAAGACCACGGTCAATGCAAGCGACATTCTCAAGCTCGACTGCGGAGTGCATGTCGATGGACACGTCGCCGACAACGCGGTGACCGTGGACTTGCGCGACGGCGTCGACTCGCCGCTGTCGCTCGCATCCAAGATGGCACTCGAGAACGTCATCGCGATGGTCGGGCCTGGTGTCGCCGTCGCGGAGATCGGCCGCACCGTGCACGACACGATCTCGGCCATGGGCTTCAAGCCGGTGTTCAACCTGACGGGCCACGGCGTGTCGCGCTGGGTGATCCACTGCAAGCCGTCGATCCCCAACTACGACGACAAGCGATCGGACCGACTCGCGCCAGGGCAGATTATCGCCTGCGAGCCGTTCGCAACCGACGGCACGGGCTACATCGAGGAGAGGGGCACGGCTGAGGTCTTCCGCCAGAGCCGAACGGTCAAGCCGCGCGATAAGCTACCGCAGCCCGTCATCAACGCGCTGGAGGAGCTGCGCCGCCTGCCCTTCGCGCGACGCGACCTGGTGCGCTTCTTCGGACCCAAGGAAGCCGATGGCGTGCTCACGATGTTGCACAAGCGGCGCATACTGGAGGATTATCCACCTCTTGCCGAGAAACCAGGTGTCCGCATCAGCCAGCACGAACACACGATGATGATTCTCGAGGACGGAGTCGAGGTGACAACGATCCATGGCTAGCCAAGCTGGTCAGGTGAGCTGCTAGGCGACACATACGGCATGGACCTGATCGGCGGCCTCCGCTGGCGCTACCAGAGCTGGATCGAGCCACGCGTGCACCTGCACCGCAGCCCACAGCGCATGCTCGCACGCTGGGCCAACAACCGACGCTCAGCGCGAGCACCAAAGCCGATCGCATACTTGTACGCCGACCCGACCAACAGCGGCGATTACGCGTCACACCTCGGCATCAAGCAACTCGTCGGCCGCCCTGGGGTGGAGCTGTTCGGCGCACCGATCGCCCTGCGCAAGACCTTGAACATCCTGCGCCAAGGGCCACAGGGCGCCGCGCCCTGGCATGCCGTGGTCGTCGGTGGCGGTAGCTTCCTGCAGTCGTGCTTCGACGACATGTGGGACGGGCTGATCTCCCTCGACGTGCCGTTGGTCTTGTTCGGCATCGGCGCCGCGGAGGAACCCCCAGCGCGACTCGTGACCAGCGCCGAACGCATGCGCCGCATCGGCGCCGTGAGCAAGTCCATCCATGTGCGCGACGACTTCACGCGCGAGCTCTTTGCGGCTGCCGGGGTCGATGGCGTGACGACGGGGATCTGCCCGGCGGTCAACTATCTGCACCCGTGCGCCACAGCGTCAAAAACTCGCGCCACGCATCTCTTGCACGTCGTGCACGACGTGGACCTCGCCCTCGCAGACGTATCGGGACAGGCGCTACGGTCCAAGGCACGCGAACTCGCCGCACAACTCGGCCTAGAGTACGAGGAAACGCGTCACATGGAGAGCGTGCAGTCACGGCTGCTGGCGCGCTATGCCCGTGCCGCCGTCGTGCTCAGCAGCCGCCTGCATGGCTGCATCTTCAGCTACGCATCGGGCAGACCATTCGTCGCCATCGTGTGCGACTCCAAGCTGAACGCCTTCCTGGATACCCACGTGCCGCAAGCGCCGCGCGTTGAAGTGAAGACGGCGATGGCGTCGCTTTCAGCTGCAACGCTCAAAGCCGCAATGGCGGCTCCGATCCCGGATCCCGCGGACGCGATCGCGGCCAACGTGGTCAGGATGCGGGAGATTCTCGCGGAACTGTAGGTGCGGGTTTCCCGGCAACGAGAATCTCCTGCGCCAACAGGAACGCCGCCTCGGCCGTCGAGATGTCGCGCTCGTCGCTGATGCGGAAAATGTCGCACAACGCATCGGGGATGCGGCGGATCTTCTCGAGCGACACCTGCTCGTCGTAGCCGCCCGGCAGCAACTCGCAGCCAATGTTGATGATGCCACCGGCATTGATCACGTAGTCCGGCGCATACAGGATGCCACGCGCGCGTAGCTCCTCGCCGTTGCGACGGTCGAGCAACTGGTTGTTGGCGCAGCCGGCGATGACCTTGCACCTAAGTCCGGAGATCGTCGCGTCGTTGACGATGCCGCCGAGCGCGCACGGGGCGAACACGTCACAATCCATCGTCAGGATCTGCTCTTCGGTGGCAGGATGAATGCCGATCTCGTCAGCTAGAGTCTCGACGGACTGCGGACGCAGGTCGGCGGCCCAGACTTCGGCACCACCCTCGACCAACTCGCGCGCCATCGCCGAGCCGACCGCACCGACGCCCTGGATCGCGATCTTGCGTCCGTCGAGCGAGGGGTCGCCGAAGGCACGCTCGAGGCAGGCCTCGATGCCGAGCACGCACCCCTTGGCCGTGTAGGGACTCGGATTGCCCGAGAAACCGTCTGTCTTCGACAGGCCGGTCACATGAGCCGTCTCGCGGCGCACGACCTGAAGGTCTGCGATGGTGGTGTTGACGTCTTCCGCGACAATGTAGCGGCCGCCGAACGAATCGATGAAGCGTCCCATCGCCAGGTAGAGCGCCTCGGTCTTCTGCTCGGGCGACCCGATGATGACACTCTTGCCGCCGCCGAGCCCGGTTTGGGCGATGGCCGACTTGAAGGTCATCCCCCGGGCCAAGCGCTGCACGTCGAACAACGCATCGGCCTCGGAATCGTATGGCCACATCCGCAGCCCGCCCAAGGCTGGCCCCAGGGTCGTGTTGTGCACGGCGATGATGGCATGGAGCCCCGACCGCTCATCGCGAACGGCTGCGACTCTCTCATAACCTTCTACCGGGATCTCGGTTATGTGCATGAACAAGGTTCGGGCGGTCTCACGGCCGGGACAAGCATAGCAAGACCACCCACTCGGTTGCGCACAGATGAGGCGTCCGATGACAGGCTCTGCTGCCTGAGCGACGGAGTAACTGGCGCGCCTCAGCTCTTTTTGGTAGCGGCCTTTTTCTTCTTGGCCTTCTTTTTCTTCTTGGCCTTCTTCTTGGCCTTCTTCTTCTTCGCCGGCCCCTTGCGTTCGCGCTCAGCTAGCCACTCGAGCGCTTGGTCCAGGGTGACCTCCTCGACCACTGTTCCGCGAGGCAACGATGCATTGAGCGTGCCATCGGTCACGTAGGGGCC
>NYZE01000063.1 GCA_002685965.1 Planctomycetota bacterium
CGCAATAGTGCCGAGTGGATCCATGGGCGAAACATTCTACCGGTGTGCGCCGCCGTTGGAAGGCTCTGCCGTAAGTCCTGTGCTCGAGCCCAGCTATCGCCGCCCAATGCTCCCCCGCAGGAGGTTGCGGCCGACCGAAAAGGCCATGGTCGGATTCTCCCCTAGCCGGCGGCGGAGATACGCCAAAGCGTGGTCCCATGACGTCGCAAAGGGCACATACACCCGCACCCGCACGGGACCCTGCCGGCCGATCTTGCCAGCGACCAGGTCATCCTGGAAACGCAGCATCGGCACGCCGTACAGCATCTGCACCTCGTAGCGGTCTGGCCCCACACCGGCCGCCGGGACGACCTCCTCGAGAAATCGGACGTTCCAGGCCCGATCGTGGGTCGCAAACTCGACGTAGTGCCCGCGCTCGAACAGCAACTTGGCGGCGTCGAGCAGCCGCTTCTTCATCTGGCGCTTGTCGCGAATCGCATGCTCGGCGGGCTCGTTGTAGATGCCGATCACGAGGCGCACGCGAATCCCCCGGGGGATCCGAGAGAGATCTTCCTCCGTGCGGTGCAGCCGGGTCTGCAGCACAATCCCCACGTGGCGATGGCCAGCCATCCACAATCGTTCCGCGACGTCGAGCGTCCACTGGGTCCAGCGCCGGTCCTCCATGTCGATCGAGAGGGCCACGTCCTGCGCTGCGGCCAGCTCGGCAAGCTCCACGATCGCCTCCTCGCTGGCTGGCGCACTGACGCTCTGGCCGTCGTCCACAGTCGCCAGTCGGGCGTTGACCGTAAACGACGAGGGCTTCAGCGACACCGTCGGCCGTGTCCTGGGATCAGTGAACTCGGCACACGAAGCGATCATGTCCCGATAAACGGCACGGATCTCGGCAACCTGCTCGACAGTCTCGATGTCCTCCGAGAGCAGGTCGAAGGTCGTCAGGACACCGCGCCGCTGGATCAGGCCGCGAGTCACTTCGAGCCCCTTCGCAAGCGAATCCCCCGCGACGTATGGCCGTGCGAAGAACTTGACCATCCAGCCGGGAAGCTTGCCTATCAGAGAAACCAAGTGCGGGAGCGTAGCATGGAGGGCCGAAGCGCGAAGAGCCTATGACCTTCAAGAAGATCCTTGTCGCCACCGACTTCTCTGCTTCGTCGGCCAAAGCCATGGACGCAGCGAGCCGCCTGGCCGAAGTCCACGATGCCAGGATCTCCCTGTGCCACGCCCTCGAAGCTCCGGACGAGAACACCCTGCTCGGCGGCTCACTGAAACCGCTGATCGAGTTCTCCGAGGAACAGCGCAAGGCCGAGGCGGCGCTGCGCGCTGACGCAAAACGAGCAGGCCTCGCCGAGCGTCTCGAAGACGTGGTCGTGCGGCTGCACCAGCCCGGCAACGAGGTCCCCGAGCTGGCCAAGGAACTCGGTTGTGATCTGATCGTCGTCGGCACCCACGGCCGGACCGGCCTGCACCAACTCGCGATCGGCTCGGTCACGGATCGAATCGTCCGTCACTCGACGGTGCCCGTTCTGGTGGTGCCACTGCGCGAGTAGGGGCAAGCCCGACGCGCTCTTCGAGCGAGGTCTTCCCTGAGTC
Source organism: Planctomycetota bacterium (assembly GCA_002685965.1). Classification (GTDB taxonomy): domain Bacteria; phylum Planctomycetota; class UBA1135; order UBA1135. The sequence goes on from NYZE01000063.1 coordinate 1,588, forward strand.
AGCGCACGTATGGCAGGTGCGCAGCAGGCTCGAATGCCCTCACGACTCGAGCCCCTCGGCCATGGCACGCAGGTTGGGGAAGGTGAAGATCCCGGTGTCGTGCCCGTCGGAAAACTTGAACTGGAACGCGTAGCGGCCCACGAGGTCAGTGTCGACAATCGACACGTCTTCCGCGACGCTCCCTGGATCGAGCAGCGGCCGCCCGGTCATTTCGTCCACACAACTCGCGCAGGGGCAGGCAAGCCGGAGCCCCCGCGCGGCCAGCGTCGTGACCTGGCCGTCCTTCCAGGCAATCGTCACACTGAGTGGGTCCTTCTGCTCGGAGGCAACAGGCTCGATCATGTGCAGCATCATGGACGGAGGCACGAACCGGATCGAGGGGCTCTGTGCGGCGATCCTCTGCGGTGGCCGCTCGGCGCGGATGGGCCGCGACAAGGCCTCGGTCCCGTTCCTCGGCGAGCCGATGCTCGCCCGCCTCGCCCGCCGACTCTCCGACATCGCGCCCGAACTCGTCATCGCCGCCGGTCGCAAGGAGCGCTCTCTGCCGCCGCTGCCGGCGCACGCACACATCGTTCACGACGAACGTGACTACGAGGGCCCGCTCGCTGGGTGCACGCGCCTGGCATCGGCAATCGCGCCCCAGACCAGGCACGTGTTGCTCTGCGCCTGCGACCTGCCGCTCATCGACGCACACACCATTCGTGCCCTGCATGCCGAGGTGGGTGACGCGACTGCGATCGTGCCGGTTGTCGCCGGCCGAGCACAGACTCTGTGCTCGCTCTGGCGCCGCGAAGCTCTGGAACACTTCGACAGGCTGTGGCGTTGTGGGAAACGCAAGATGGCCGCCGTGCTCGACCTACCGGGACTGCGGCTGCTTGACGACGATGCCCTGGCGGCGATCGATGTCGATCCCACGTTCTTGGTCGGCTGCAACGACCCGGTCGCGCTGGCGCGCGCCGAGGCACGCGCCAGCCAGGACCAACCGTGAGTGAGGCGCCGGCAATACCGTCGGCACCGGTTGTCGACAATCTCGGCCTCGCGATCATCCTGTTCCCGCTCAACGTGGTCGCGGCGTTCTTGGCCTACGTTCCGCAAACGATGTGACCCCCGAGGGGGGAGGGGGGTCGGTCAAGCCGGCTTCTGCGCATGCACGCGAAGCTGGTTGAAATCGAGGGCCGGGCTCTTCACGGCGAAGCGCCGGCAAGCGACCCAGTCGAGGCCCAAGCCGGCGAGCTGGTCACGGAGCTCGTCCTCGGAATAGAAACGCATCTCGAACGTGTCCGACTCCGGCGGGTCTGCCGGAGCTCCAGGCACGCGTTCCGGCAACTGGAACACGAAGTGACCGCCGGGAGCCAACACGCGAACGACTTCACCGAAGTAGCTCGCAGCCACGTTGCGCGGCATGTGCTGAAACACGATGTGACTGAATACGACGTCGATGCCGCCATCGTCCATACCCGGCAAGGTCCAGCCGTCGCCCTCGCGAAACTCAATGTTGTCGAGGTGGGCCAGCCGCTGCCGCGCCAACGCCACCATCTCGCCCGAGACGTCGACGCCAATCAGTCGCCGGACCCGTGGCGCGACGAACTCGTCCATCCTGCCGACGCCCGCTCCGATGTCGACGACAGTGGCCTCAGGTTGCAGTACCTGCTCGAGTCCATCGAAGAACAGGGCGACATCGTGCTCGCCGGAGCTGCGAAACAACTGCTCGGTGCCGTCGATCGGCGTGGCGATGTAGTAACGTGCGTTCTCGAGTGCCCGACGATTCCAGTCGCCCTTCATGTCGAGCTCGGACGGATCGGTCATCGGACCGGTAGTTGCGCCTACTGAATGACCGTGGGGCTGGAGACCTTCTTCTCGGGGCTCAGCTCAGTGCCGTAGGGGAATACCTGCCAGACGTACTGGAACGGCAACGTCAGCACATCCCAGGCAACGGTGAGAGGTGCACCGAGTACGAGCCCGGCCGGCCGCACGTAGGCCCCGTAGCCCTCGTAGGGCTTCGAGAAATAACTCGGTTCGCCCTCGGCCCAGCGCATCAGATGGTTGGTCGCGCAGCTCTGGCTCAGGAGGGGTCCCATGAACAACACGAGCAGCAACGGCAGGCACCGGGCCGCGTTCTTGAGTTTGGAGTTTCGCATCGGCAAGAACCTCATCGCGTCAGGATAGGCAGTTGGACGGCTTCGGTCGCAAAGTCCTACGGAGAAGCCGTCTCGTTTTCCTGGGCGTCGTGGGTCGCGAAGCGACCCAACTTGGCCAATGTGACCCGCAGATCCTTGGGTAGCGGGGCGTCCACCTTGACTCTCGCGGTCACGGCCGGATCTGGTGAAGCGAACGAAACCTGGGCTGCGTGCAGCGTCAACCGGTCGATCAGGGGGCGCTCGGAGTCGCCGCGACGGTGCCGGTAGTCGGCCTTGAACTCGCTCAGGAAGACCCCCGCGGCGCCCCGGTAGAGCGGATCCACGGCGAGGGGTAGACCCGCGGACATCAGGTGGGCACGGATCTGGTGCTGTCGGCCCGAGCGAGGCCGCGCTTCGAGCAGGGCGAATCCACGCCAACGGTGCACGACGCGAAAATCCGTGACCGCATCGCGAGCACCCTTGCCGACACGGAGCGACACGCGACCGCCGCGGACGGAGCGACCGATCGGCACATCGACCGAGAACTCGTCATGACGGGGCAAGCCGCGCACGAGCGCCAGGTAGATCTTGTCAATGCGACGCTCGCGAAAGATCACATCCAAGGCTTGCGCCGCCTCCCTACCCTTGGCGAACAACAACACGCCCGACGTGCCACGATCTAGCCGGTGCACGACCCTGAGGTCGCGAGCACCGAACCACTCGACGAGGTAGTCGTGCACACTGGCCTCGCCTTGTCGGCCGGGCACCGTCGGCAACTCTGCCGGCTTGGCGAGCGCGAGGCAGCTCGCGTCCTCATAGAGCACCGAGGGCGCTTCGATCTTCGCACGCTTGTCCTGGCATGGCAGCGAGTCGACGTCCACCGAAGCGTCGAGCACGAGCACGTCGTCGGCTCGCACCTTGCGCCATGGCATCAGGGGCTGGCCATTCAGCTCCACGAGGCCGCCGCGTAGCAGCCGCCGCAACGCGGGCCGACGCACACCCACAAACCAATGCTGCAGCACGTCGTCCGCGCGCCTGCCCTGCAGGTCGTCGGGCACGACGAACACTTCCCTTTCTTCGCTCACTCGCTACAGCGTACCGCAGCGGCGAACGCAACACGCCTCGGACCCAGCAACGATGGCAGCGCGGCCGGCGAGGCGACCGCTCCGCTGGTCTCGGTCAAGCCGGGCATGCCGCGAGCCCGACGCGGTGCCTTTGTACTGCAAAGTCCTGGTCAGCAAGAGACGCGCCTTGCAAGACCCATTGGCATGGAACCCACCTTGCCAATGGACGAATCCTTGACCATGGGCCAGCCAGGCTGATAATACGCACTTGCACGACAGGTTTCGGCTGTCGATTCGCTCGGGAGGGCGAGCGCTTCCGAAGCCCTATGAAAATCTGGGTGAGCGAGGAACACCTGACGCACCGGTGTTTCTCGCGAAGAGCAAGGCCAGACTGAAGCGCCTGCTTCCGATCTGACCATGCGCAGGGCGACGAGTTAGGGCAGTCTAGCGCGGCCACCGCACGCGGTTGGCCCCGGACGAACGGTAGGGAGTAATGACAGAGTCGACGCGGCCATGACCGTGTGGCTGTAGAGCATCCCCACCGCTCCGCAACGCAAACTACAGATTCGATGGACTACAAAGGCGTTGGTCTTTCCTGTGACAAGTTACGTTACCGCTGATCGGCTCGTCCGATCGCGGCATGGCTCTCGGCCCGGTTCCACAGATGAGATGGGCAGAGAGACGGCTTTGGGGTTGGCGCCCCAAAGCGCCAAAGAGCGCAGGACTGGCGAGATTTGCGCTCAGCACCCTCCTAGTGAGGGTGGCGGGTTACCCCCTGGCAGGGAGGGTTATCCCGCGACCGTGGCCAAGAGCCGCCCCGAACACTTGGGAGGGGACCTTGGCACGGGATTGACCAACGCCGCGTTTAGGGGGGAGGGGCGATGCATGGGCGCCCTCCCCTCTGAGCGCATCTCCTGATTCCTGCGGTCACCCCCGGACGACCAGCAAGCGGATCTCGGTCATGTCCTCCATCGCGAAGCGAACGCCCTCGCGACCGAGACCACTCTGCTTGACCCCGCCATACGGCAAGTTGTCGACCCGCCACGACGAGATGTCGTCGATCACGACGCCGCCGACGTCCAGTTCATCCCATGCCCTGTGCCCCTTGTAGCGATCGCGGGTGGAGATGCCGGCCTGTAGCCCGAACACGGGCCGATCGGGACGCGTTTCCACATACCCGAGTAGCCAGGCGCGCGCGCGCTGATGTCGAGTGGCATGACCTCGCCGGTCATGCACACGGACACGAGCAGAGGGGGAGGACACCTTCCCGACCTTCCTTGACCGGTAGGGAAGGCCGACGTATTTACCCTTGTCCGCCCTCGTCCCCCGAGAACCCGAGAACCCGAGAACCCGGCCGAACCATGGCTCCATCCGACACCAACACGGACTCCAACGGCGCTGTCACTGCCACGCAGGTGCTCGATGCCCTGCGCCCCATCGAAGACCCCGACCTGCACAAGAGCATCGTCGACCTCGACTTCGTCAAGGAGATCCGTATCTGCGGCGGCAACGTCGCTTTCGAGATCGAGCTCACGACGCCTGCCTGTCCTGTGAAGGAGCAGTTTCGAACACAGGCCATCGAGCTGGTCGGAGCCCTGGACGGCGTCACCAAGGTCGAAGTCGAAATGACGGCCAACGTCGCCACGGCCTCAAGCTTGCTCGCGAAGAACAACGTCCCCGGCGTCCGCAACGTCTTGGCCGTCTCTTCGGGCAAGGGCGGAGTCGGCAAGTCGACCGTTGCCGTCAACCTGGCCTGCGCGCTGTCCGCGTCCGGCGCACGCGTCGGGATTCTCGACGCCGATGTCTACGGTCCCAACGTGCCGATCATGCTCGGGCTGTCGGGCAAACCGAACGGCGAGAACGGCAAGATCATCCCGTTCGACTATCACGGCATGAAAGTCATGTCGATGGCGTTCCTCGTCGCGGAGGACCAGCCCGTGATCTGGCGCGGCCCGATGCTGCACGGAGCCGTCAAGCAGTTCCTGTTCGACGTGCTATGGGGAGAGCTCGACTACCTCGTGGTCGACCTGCCGCCAGGCACGGGTGATGCGCAGCTGTCGCTGGCCCAGCAGTCGCATCTCATGGGCGCCATCATCGTCACGACGCCGCAGGACGTCAGTGTGCTGGACGTGCGCAAAGCGATCAGCATGTTCCAGCAGGTCAACGTGCCCATCATCGGTGTCATCGAGAACATGGCTGCGATGAGTTTGCGCGGCAGCGTGGATGGCCAGGTCAACAGTTTGACGATCGAAGGTCCGGACGGAGCCGTGCAGGCAACGCTCGAGGCCGACGGCAACTTCAGCGTCGAGTTGCCCATCTTCGGTGCCGGCGGCGGCGACGCGATCGCCGAGCGCTTCGGCGTTCCGTTGCTCGGCCGCGTGCCGCTCGATCCGGCTGTCCGAGCCGGTGGCGACGCCGGCAAGCCAGTCACTGTCGAGCAGCCCGACAGCATCGCTGCGCAGCGTCTCCGTGAAGTCGCTGGCCAACTGGCGATGCGCGTCAGCACGCTCAACCTGCAGAGCGCGCCGTCGATGCCTGTGTGAGCGGCACCCCCCCCACAGCACCGTCCGGTTTCCGGCGACTGCTTCCATACGCGCTCCGCCACAAGAGACGATGTGTCTTCGGCATGCTGCTGGTGCCAGTGTTCTCAGCCCTCCAGCTCCTGGTGCCGCACCTGTTCGGCGAGGCGATCGACGAGGTCTCCAACTTCGGCGAAGAGGGCCCGCCCGACGGCTGGATCGTCGAAACGGTGCTCCTGCTCATTGCCGTGACCCTCGTCGCGTCGACGGTGCGCTTTGGCTCGCGGCTCCTACAAATCGGCCTGTCGCGACTCGTCGAGGAGGAACTGCGCAACGACCTCTTCCGTCACTTGCAGCGTGCCCCGCAACGCTACTTCGACCAGGCGCGCATCGGCGATCTCGTGTCGCGCTCGACCCAGGACGTCGAGCTCATGCGTTTCATGGCCGGACCGACACTGTTCTTCGGCCTGTCAGCCGCCCTCCTGATCCCGGGCACGCTGTTCATGCTGTTCCACGTGTCGCCCTCGGTCGGCGTCACGGTGATTGCGCTGTTCGGCTTGATCGCGCTCGGCATGCGCATCGCGTTTCCTCGGATCGCCGAACTGTCACGCGTCGTGCAGGATCGGCAGGCCGACATCTCGGCGAAGGCGCAGGAAGACTTCTCGGGCATCCGAGTGCTGCACGCGTTCGCAAAGGAGGAGGCCGAGGTCGAGTCCTTCGGAGGTCTCGCGCAAGCTTGTTACGACGCCCACGTGGATATGGCCCGCTCGCGGGCACTGCTGCACGCGACCTTCGTTGCAGCGAGCCTCGCCGCGCCGCTGGCGGTCATCGTCGCCGGAGTCGTCGAGAACCTGAGCCTCGGGCAGCTGTTCTCGGCCTTCGTCTACATGCAGCTGCTGGCGTGGCCGCTCTTGGTCGTCGGCTGGGTGGTGCAGACCTGGCACCGGGCGCGCGCCGCCGCGGATCGCATCGACGAGGTCTTCGTCGTCGAGCCGGAAGCCGACAACGCACAGGGCGAATTCGCCGACGCGGCGCCTTCGATCGAGGCACGCCACCTGACGTTTCGCTACGAGGGTGCCGCCACAGCTGCGCTCCGTGACGTCTCGTTCAACGTCCAACCAGGGCAAGTGCTGGGCTTGGTCGGGCCGGTCGGCAGCGGCAAGACGACGCTCGTGCATCTGCTAGCGCGGATCTACACGCCTCTACCCGGTCAGCTATTCGTCGGCGGTGACGACGTGCTCGACCTCGACCTCGGCGAGCTGCGCAGCGAGCTCGCCGTCGCGCCACAAGACCCCTTCCTGTTCAGCGACTCGCTCAAGTCCAACGTGACCTTCGGCGCGCCAGACACCGTCGCGGCCGCCGACATCGAGAACGCGATCGCGCACTCGGCGCTGGCCAGCGACCTGGACGCCTTCCCGGACGGCCTCGAACAAGTCGTCGGCGAACGCGGCGTCACTCTGTCCGGTGGCCAGAAACAACGCGCGTCGCTCGCACGCGCTCTCTTGGCCGAGCGACGCGTGCTGGTGCTCGATGACACTCTGTCCGCCGTGGATCACGACACGGAGCGACGCATCCTCGAGACTCTTCGTCAACGCGAACGCAGTCAGACGACGATCGTGATCGCCCACCGGCTCGAAGCCGTGCGGCACGCGGACCACATCGTCGTGCTCGAGGGAGGCGACGTGCTCGACCAGGGCAGGCACGACGACCTGCTCACGCGCGACGGCTGGTATGCCCGCACGTGGCACCAGCAGCAGGAGAAACGGCAGTGACCGAACTCCTCGACGAAGAAGAAGACCGCACCGTCAAGCTGCGGATGGACGGGGAGAACGCAAAGCGCCTGCTCGCGCTCGTGCGCCCGCACCTGCCGCTCTTTGTGGCGACGTTTCTCGTGCTGTTGGCGGTGATCGCGCTCGAACTCGCGGGCCCCTGGTTGTTGCGCGAGGTCATCGACGGCCCCATCGCCCGGCGTCTCGGCGGCGAAACCACGGCGTTCTCGGACTTCGCGCCGTGGCTCATCGCCTACCTGGCAGTCTTTGGTTTCTCTTTCCTCGGTCACTACTGGCAGGTCATCCTCGCGACCACAGCCGGCCAGGGCGTCGTGCGCGACCTGAGAGTCCGCCTTTTCGGACATCTGTTGCACCTGTCACCCGACTATTACGACCGAGCGAAAACCGGCCGTCTCGTGACGCGCATTGCTTCGGACTGCGAGAGCTTGAGCGAGCTGTTCACCACCGGCGTCGTCACGACGATCGCTGACCTGCTCAAGATCGTCGGACTCTTCGCCGCGTGCTTCTGGGTCAGCCCGGAGCTGACGCTGACCATACTCCTAGCATCGCCTCCGTTGATCCTCGTCGTTGTCGTGTTCTACGGGCGCGCGCGTCGCGCCTATCGGCAAGTGCGCAAGTCGATCGCACGCACGACGGGGTGGTTTGCCGAGGCGATGCAGGGTGTACGCCTGACTCGGATGTTCGCCCAGGAACAACGCGTCTTCGATCGCTACGCCGACCTTAGCGCCGAAACCCGCAGCGGCTGGATTCGCACCGTCGTGCTGTTCGGCTTGTTCTTCGCCTTCGTCGAAGTGTGCACCGGAATGACGCAGGCACTGCTGTTATGGCCAGCCGCTGAAGCGATTCCCAAAGGCGCACTGACCTTCGGTGGCTTCGTGCAGTTCTGGGCCTACTTCGGCCGCATGGTCCAGCCGATCCGCGAACTCGGCGAGAAGTACAACATCATCCAGTCGGCGTTCGCGTCCGGTGAGCGCGTGTTCCGCATCCTCGACGAAGAGGCCACCCTTCCGCTTGCCAAGGATCCAACCGCGCCGCGCAGCGGTAACGTGCGCTTCGACCACGTCTACTTCCACTACAACGCCGAAGCGCCGGTACTGCACGATGTGACCTTCGAGATCGAACGTGGCTCGCACATCGCCGTCGTCGGCCCGACCGGCACCGGCAAGACGACGTTGATCCAGCTGCTGTCGCGATTCCGCGACCCGATCTCGGGCAGCATCACGATCGATGGTCAAGACCTGCGCGACCTGGACCTGCATGCACATCGCGCCCGCATCGGCATCGTCCTTCAGGACGTCTTCCTCTTCGCGAGCAACATCCTCGAGAACGTGCGCCTGCACGATGCAACGATCCCGGAGGAACGGGTCGTGCGCGCTCTCGAAGCGGTCCAGGCGGGCGACCTGGTTCGTCGCACCGGCGGCCTGCACGCCCAGGTCCAAGAACGCGGCGCGACGCTCAGCCAGGGCGAGCGCCAGTTGCTGGCCTTCGCCCGCGCGCTCGTTTTCGACCCGGAGATCCTGGTCCTGGACGAAGCCACCGCCAACGTCGACACCCCAACCGAGCGGCGCATCCAGGAGGCGATGCGAGTCGCCATGCGCGGCCGCACGACCCTCGTGATCGCACACAGGCTCTCGACCGTGCGCGAGGCGGACCGCATTCTGGTGCTGGAGGCCGGCCGACTGGTCGAGCAGGGTAGTCACGCTGACCTGCTTGCGGCCGACGGCGCGTACGCCAAGTTGGCGCGCACGTTCGCAGAAGAGGGGTGATGCTCAACGCCGTCCAACAACGAAGCGTCAGAGCGCTCATCGACGGGCTAACAAGTCCTGAGTGAAGCGCGCCGTCAGCCCCCACAGCCACCGGTCACCGATCGGAAAGAACGGTACGCCTCGGTGCACCTTGGTGCGGCCTTGCACGTCACGTAGCTGCCACTGATCGTCGTCGGCCAGATCACGCACCGAGACCTCTACCACGGATTGGATCTCGACCTCGTCTAGAGTGAAATGGGCAGGTGGATCGATCCGCGCCACCATCGCGTGCACACGGAAGCCGACGCCACTAGTTCGCTCCGGCAGGCTGCCCAGAATCTCGACCGCCTGTGCCTGAATGCCGGTCTCTTCGGCCAGCTCACGCAGCGCGCACTCCTCTACGGTCTCGTTTCCCTCGCGCGAACCGCCCGGAAACGCAACCTCGCCGGCATGGTGTGGCAGGTCGTCGCACCGGACCACGTAGAGCAGGTGATCTACGCCGGTCCGCCGCACCAGAGGCACAACCACGGCAGCATCGCGGTGTCCGCCCAACGAGCGCCAAATCGAGGCCGGCGGATCGAGCTCCGCGCGCAGGTCATCATCCGACATCAACATCGAAGCCAGATCCTACGATAGGAAGAGGCTGGCACCTCGGAACCTTGAACCGACAATGGTGCGATGCGACCGTGGGCCCTAGCGCTGCTCTTCCTTTTACCTGCTTGCCGCGAGCGGGAGGACGCCCCGGCTCCGTACTTCCTGGCGGAGACGGAAAACGGCGGTGCGCCCACGGGTGTTCTGGTCGAAAAACGCGCCGATGTCGACCTCAGCGTCATGCGCGATGCGTCCCAGGCGCCGATCGCGATCGTGGTGGAACGCAAGGATTCGCTGGACGGCCAGATCGGAACGCACTGGCTCGCCGTCGAAAGCGACGCGAGCGTGCGCGCCAAGGCGACGGGCGTGCTCGTACGTTCGCCGGCGCTGCCGCAGGGTAGTCGCCTGCTCGCAACGGGAACGCGAGTCTTCGAAAAGCCGGACGCAGCCACCGTGCTCCGCTTGGTCGAGCCATCGTCGCGAACCCTGCACGTCGCTGCATGGGGCAACGCGATCGCCGTCACGGGGCTCACGACGCTGACGGTGCACGTGGCCGGCATGCCGCCAAAGAGTTTCTCGGACGGCGCACAGCTCCACGCAGAGGGTCGCTCGTGGATCGTTCTCACGTCCCGCGGTGAACGCAAGCCGATCGTGCTGCCCGCGGCCAAGGGCCCTGAAAGCCAAATGACGTTCGTCCCGGAGCGCGGCGCGGTCCGATTCTTCGAGCCACACGGCAACGTGAGCGCTGAGCTCCCGGTGGCTGGACTCGAGGTCCAAGACGGACGGCATGGATTGCTGATCGTCGGACGCTTCGACCGTGGCGTGGTCTCGGTCAGCGACCGGTCGTTTTCCGTATTTCTCCCACTGCGTAGCCATCGGCTACTCGTCCTCGTCGATTAGCCCCTCCGATGACTACTGAAGACATGACCTCCCTCAAACGGGCGGCCATCCGCAACATCGCCATCGTCGCCCACGTCGACCACGGCAAGACGACACTGGTCGACGGGATGCTGCACCAGTCCGGAGCCTTCCGCGACAACCAGGTCGTCGAAGATTGCTTCCTCGACTCAAACGACCTCGAGCGCGAGCGCGGCATCACGATCCTCGCCAAGAACACGGTCGTGTGGTGGAACGACGTCAAGATCAACATCATCGATACACCCGGCCACGCCGACTTCGGCGGCGAAGTGGAGCGCGTCCTGTCGATGGCCGATGGCGCGCTGTTGCTCGTCGACGCCTTCGAGGGGCCGATGCCCCAGACTCGCTTCGTCCTGTCGAAGGCGTTCGAGCACGACCTGATCCCGGTCATCGTCATCAACAAGGTCGACCGACCCGACGCTCGCCCGCGGGAAGTCACCGACGAGGTGTTCGACCTCCTGATCGATCTCGGCGCTGACGAGACCGTGCTCGACTGCCCGGTGATATATGCCTCCGGCAGGGACGCGTGGGCATCGCTCGAACCCGACCAAGCCGGCACTGACTTGGCGCCGTTGTTCGACTCGGTGCTCGATCACGTTCCCGCCCCGATCGACGACCCCGATGGCCCACTGCAGTTTCGCGTGTCCACGCTCGACTGGTCCGACTTCGTCGGCCGCATCGCCGTGGGCCGCGTTCACCGCGGTCGCGTGCGTCGGCTAGACCGTGCGATCCGGGTAGGCCCCAACGACCGCCAAAGCACGGTGCAGATCCGCGGCGTGTATCGGTGGTCTGGCTTGCAGCGTGAGGAGTGCGACGAGGTGGCCGCCGGCGACATCTGTGGGATCTACGGCATCGAGTCGCTCGGCATCGGTGATTCGCTGACCGACCTCGATGTCGTCGAACCGCTGCCGCGTATCGCCATCGACGAGCCGACCATTTCGATGGCGTTTCGGGTCAACGACTCGCCACTCGCGGGCCGTGACGGCAAGTACGTCACGTCGCGACAGGTCGAGGATCGCCTGATGCGGGAGCTGCGCTCAAACGTCGCGCTGCGCGTGGAACGCACAGAATCATCCGAGGAGTTCATCGTCTCCGGCCGCGGTGTCATGCACCTCGGCATCCTGGCCGAGACCCTGCGCCGCGAGCAGTTCGAGTTCGCCGTCGGGCCACCGCGTGTCATCCTGCACGAAGAGGACGGCAAGACCATGGAGCCGATCGAGCTCCTCATCGTCGACACACCGGAGGAGACGGTCGGCAAGGTCATCGAGTTCCTCGGCCAGCGCCGCGCTGAGCTCGTGTCGACAGGCAGCAAGGGCAGCTACCGGCATCTCGAGTTCAGCGTTCCAGCCAGGGGACTGATCGGCGCACGCACACGATTGCTGACCCTGACTCAGGGTCGCGCGATTCTGCACCACAGCTTCTCGGAATACGGAGCGTGGCGTGGCGAGTTGAAGGGGCGGACTGCCGGCGTGATGGTCTCAGCCGCCACTGGTCCATCGACGGGCTACGCGATCGAACAACTGCGCGACCGGGGCACGTTCTTCCTGCACCCTGGGGCAGACGTGTACGCGGGCATGGTCGTCGGCGAGCACTGCAAGGACAACGACATCGTCGTGAACCTCTGTCGCGGCAAGAAACTGAACAATATCCGCTCCTCGACCAAAGAGTCCTTCACGAAGATCCTGGCACCACGTCTCCTCTCGCTTGAGGAAGCGCTCGAATACGCCGCAGACGACGAACTCGTCGAACTGACGCCAGCCACGATTCGCTTGCGCAAGCGGCTCCTCAACGAGAAGGACCGCAAGCGGGCCGACCGAGCATGAGTTCACCGGCGATGTTCCAGGTGGGCCGCGTCCTCATGGGCGCAGGATTGCTCATCGTGGGCGGTGGGTTGCTGTGGGCGATGCGCGTCGAAGCCCGTGAGCCGGACTTCAATCCTCTGGGCGTCGAACTAGCTGCGGTTGCAGTGGGCTTCGTGTTGTTCACGGTTGGTCGCTGGTGCGCGGCCAAAGTCAACGAGCAGGACTGAAGCTGCACCTGAGGCCGGGACATTCGCCAGCGAAGCTCCCTGATCGCTCCAGGTGCCCCCACCAGGGCTGCGGCCAGTCCTCTCGGGAGATCGCCGTGAAGCGGTTCTTCCTGGGCACCGCTCTTGCGCACGGCGGTCTGCTCAACGTGACGTTCGCGATCGACAAACGTTTGAACACCGTCAAGAAAGAAGTCCGCGGGAAGAAGGACCGACAACTCGACGTCGGAGGTCTCTGACAAACACAAGGGAGACCAACCGATGCTGACCTTCGCTTCGATCGCGACAATCGTATGCCTCTTTCCATCGTTCCCCGTCTCGCACGGACCGAACGGTCCGCGCGCAGTCGCCAAACAAAGCTTCGTGCTCGACGCCGGCGAATACCGCGTCACGGAGCTGGTTGAACTCTCGGAGAAGTTCCTCGGACGCAACTACCTGATGCGCACGGACTCGGCCACGTGTCAGCCCGACTCGCAGATGATAAAGATCACCAAGCGACTCGAACTCGACAGGAACGGCTGTGAAGAGGTCGTCAGCCAACTGCTCTATCACCAGGACTGGATCATGACACCGCTCGACGCCTCGCGCGGGATCTACGAGTGGATAAACCTGGCAGGCCCCCGCTTACAGCACGTCAAGCGGCGCAGCTTCTACATGAGTCCCGATGACGTCATCGCGCGTCCAAGCCTCTACGTCCACGTCACGACGACCGTCGCCGTGAAGCACCTCGATGCACGGGAGATGTCGAAGGGGCTGCACCAATGGGCGTACGGCCGCCCCGACTTGCTGCAGATTCTGACGATTGGCTACAAGAACAACGGCACGATCCTCATCGCCGGCATGGCACACCAGGTGTCACGAATGCTGCTAGCGATCCGGCAGGCCGACGAGAATGGTGCCAACGCTCCGAACCGCCGCGCGAGCCCGATGCAGAACCTACAGAACCAGATCAACCAACTGCGTGGGCAGGTCAAGCAACTCTCAGGCAGGTAGAGGTTGCGTTCTACGCCGGAGCGCCCTTCCATGCGGCGGTGACCTCCGTCGAATCACTCGATCCAGCCGCATACGGTATCCCGACAGAAGACCGCGAGCGCATCCTGTCGCCCGCGCTCGTGATCTTCCTCGATCAGGTGCGCGCCAACCTGCGCACCCTACTCGGCTACGTGGACGGCAACGCCGACCGCCTGCGTCCGCACATCAAGACGACCAAATTGCCGCGGGTCTTCGTCGAGATCGCCCGGGCGGGGATCCGGCACTACAAGTGCGCGACGACGCGCGAAGCCGAGCAACTGCTCACAGTGCTCGAAGCACAAGCGGTCGCCGGCGACCTGCTCGTCGCCTATGGCCACCTGGAGCCGGCGTTGTCGCAACTCACCGACCTCGCGACGAGGTTCCCCCGGATGCGCGTGTCGGTGCTGTGCGAAGATGCGGACCTCGTCGACGCCATACCCGATTCACTCGGCATCTTCGTCGATGTCAATCCGGGCATGAACCGTACCGGCATCGAGATGTCACGCCGAGACGCGATCCTCGCCGTGGCGGAACGCGCTGAGGGTCGCTTCCGCGGCATTCACCACTACGAGGGACACATCCACGCCGGATCCTTCGAGGAACGGCAGGCGCTGGCAATCCCGCTCCATGACGCGCTGATCGAACTGGTCGAGGCTACCGAGAGCGCCGGCTGCCCGGTCGGGGAAGTCGTCACGAGCGGAACACCGAGCTTCCGCGCCGCGCTCATGCATGACGGACTCGACCACCTCGCTCCCCGCCACCGTGTATCGCCGGGGACCGTTGTCTACTCCGATCTACGCACGCAGTCGTGCGAGGAGCTGGACTTCGTTCCCGCGGCCCTCGTGTTCTCCCGGGTGATCGCACATCCCGGGCCTGCACTGGTCACTGTCGATGCCGGGTCCAAGGCTATCGCAGCCGAAGCCGGCGCTCCGATCGCCGAGGCGCTCGGTTTTCCCCATCTCGCCGCGCGCACACCGAGCGAAGAGCATCTGCCCTTCGATGCGCCGACGGATCCGCCACCGCTTGGCACGCCGATTCTGCTCGTGCCACGCCACGTTTGTCCGACCGTCAATCTCGCCGAGGAAGCGGTTCTGGTCGAGGGCGGCCGCGTCATTGGCATCGCACCCGTCAGCGCACGCGCGCACGACATTTGGGTCGGCGAGCGGCCCTAGGCTTCGGATCTAGCGGAACCTGAACGAGAGCGGAGCGCCAGCGTGAAGGCCAGTGCTTGGGCGCAGCAAGAGGGGCACCAAGTGAAGGCTCTTGTTGAGCAGCACGCTCGGCAACTGGGAAAGCAGGTTCAGCTTCAGGTTCGGACGCGCTTCACCGTTACCGTCGAGCAACCCGAGGAAGCCATCGAGCGGCGGTGTGCCCACCATCGCGATAAACAGCGTTGTCCCGATGTCCGGGCTCAGCCACATGGGCGTACCGCTCGCCAGTGGAATCGCAGGACCCTGGCCGGTCAGCGAGGCGATGATGAGATACGGCGTGCCGCCGAGCCTCGGGTCGGAGCGCAAGAACAGACGCACGGGCTGGGGTGACGCGAGCGAGAGAAACGGCTCGCCAGCCGTGAGATCGACGGAGGGCAACCGGGCCGGCAGGTCGATCGTGCACGCCTGCTCGGGGGTGTGGTGAATGTCGATCGTGAACTCGCTGAACAGCGGCATCACCCGATAGAGGTCCACCGCAGCGGGCCGCTGCAGAATCTGGTTCATCAGCTCGACCTCAACCGAGAATCCCCTGGGTACGACGCAAAGGGTGCTGCCCAGGTCGATTCGAATGGCGCCATCTCCGAACGGCGCCACACCGCGGATCGTCGTGCCGCCGCTCGACATGAGTTGCTTGCTACGGTCCGGCGCCACGAGGAACAGACGCGCTCCTACCTGCAGGTTCTTGTCGTTCGAGAATGCGGCCAGGTTCACGATCGGACGCCCGACGATCTCGACGTCGCCCGGGAACGGCGAGCTTCGAAACGTCGTGCGCCGCAGCAGCAGGACCTGAGCGGTCTTGCCGACATCGAGCCCATCGGCCGCAAAATCTCGAGGCCCATAGGGGCGGATCACGGACTGCATGAGCCTCGTCGCGGCCGCCTTCTTGGGGACGCTCGGGTGGAGAAGACCATCGCTGCTCAGCCAGAAGCGAACAGTCTGCCGATCCTTCGGCGGGAAGGTGAGATTTGCACGCGCACGCCACACGGCATTCGGGTGTTGATAGGTCGCCGCCAGCGCGGGGATCACCGAGGTCTGCACCGGAGGCCCCTGCTCGATCGGCTCTGGGTCCAGCTTGAGGAAGCGGTCACACCAATCGACCATGAGCCCGTGCTGCGAGAGCAGCTGGTAGCCGTTGAACGGCGTTGCGTGCAACCCGGTCGAAATCACCAGGCGACGCGGCGTCGTTGCCGGCAGCATCCCGAACGCTGTGATCGTTGCGTCGGCTGACTCGAACAAGTCCAGCCAGTCGGCGATCGCGAGCGTCGGCACCTTGCTCGTCGTGAGCTCACTCGCAAAGTCTCTGCCGGGTAGCGAGGCGAGCCAGGCCAGGAGCCCCGCCGGATCATCAGCGTCGAGATAGAAGCCGAGCCGCCAGCGGAAGTTCACATCGAACACCACCGCGTTGAAGGCCGGGTCGAAGGCATACTGCGCGAGCCTGTAGAAGAACCCTGTCTGTCCGGGCACCCACATGTTGTTGATGCTCGGACCCAGGACGCGCGCCGCTACGGCGCGGATCTTCGGGAACGGCTTGCGACGGCGGTTGTTTTTCGGGAAGTTCTTCTCCGACCACGCCGCAGCCGCCCACGCGTGCAGACCGCCCTGGCTATCGCCAACCACGGCGACGTTGTTGGCGTCGACCACCGACGAAAACGTCGAGCCCGCCCACTCGATGATCTCCGCCATGTCGATCCACTCGTCGAGAGACCACAGGTTGGATCCCTTCGAGCGGTTGAGCGCCACCGTGCTGCCCTGGCCGCGCACGTCGTGGCTAACGACACAGTAGCCCTGGTTCGCAAATACCGCGGCTTGCAGGGCGATCGTCAAGCGCGAGCCACCAAGCGGATGGACCAGCAGGATCATGGGCCAGCCGCAGATCGGCCGAGTGCTCTTCGGCCATGTCACCAGCGCCGTTGTCTTGTAGCCGTCACTGAGCGTGACGCCGCGGTCCGAGGTCTGCACCGCGAACCCGCCCGTGGGCACTGGTGGGTAGCGACACTGTGCGCTGGCGTTGCCTGTGGCAAGGCAAGCAACGACCAAGGTCAACCATGTGTGCAACGGAGCCATGCGAGCACGGGAGAGCACGGGAATACTACACTGCAACGCTGCCTATCACCTGAAACGCACCTGCACGGGGGCCCCGGTCGCGAACAGACCGCTCTTGTAGAGCAGCGGGGCGATGTGCAAGTTGACGCCAAGGAGCACGCTTGGCAGCGGTGCCAAGGGCGCTAGGTTGAGCTTCGCCTGTGCGGCGCCGTCCTGATTCAGGATGCCGACAAAGCCCGGCAAAATCGGCCCGTTGACGAGCCCCATGAGAAGGTCCGTCATGAAGTCGGGCACCAACCAGAGGAGCTGCCCCGAGCCGATCGGCACCGGCGGACCCTGGCCCGTGATCCCGATGCAGAGGACATAGATCGAACCCGCGAAGCTCGGCGCGCTGCGCAGCGTCAGCGTGTGCTTCAGGGGCGCTGACAAGGACAGTTGCACCGCCGGCACGCTCAGATCAGGCGAAACGGAGCGCAACGGAACTTCGAGCCACGACGGGTGGTCTGGGCGGAAGCCGACCTTGACGTCAAAATCCGTGAAGCGGGGTACATAGCGGTGGTAATCCGTCTTGCCCGGCCGCTGAACCACTTGGTTCATCAACTGCAGGCGGAGTCGATATCCCTTCGGCAGCACGCAGACTGTTGTGCCTAACTCGACGCGCACAATCATCCAGCCATTCGTGGAGGCGTTCCGGGTTTCGAACCCGCCAACGGCGAGCGGTTGCTCCGCTCCTGCCGGCGTGACCGCAGACAGCCGAGCGCCGATCTGCACACCGGGCTTCGTGGCCTGGATCTCGAGTTGAGCCACGGCCTTTCCAGCAATCTCGACCGCTTCCGTCATCGACGGAGTCGTGAACGTGACAGTCCGCCACGGAATGCTCCGCAACACGGTCGCGAAGTCATCCTTGCGATAGTCGCGGACATCGTAGCCGGTTGCGACCGTGTGCTTGATCAGAGCTGGCCCCTCGATCGTCTTCGGAGCAGTCGCTTCGAGGCGCTCTGCAGATCGAAGAAACCACTTGCGCGGCTTGGCGTCGGGCGGCGGAAACGCTGCGTAGGCACGCAGCCGCCAGGGGAACACAGGGTGGTGTGTGAACTGCGGATCCGGCGGCAGGGCGTATGCCAGTACCGGCGGCCCCTTCTCGACCGGCTCGCGGCCGCCTTTCTGGAAACGTCGCAACCAATCCAGCGTGAGCTCTTGGCGCAGCGCGGTCTGCGGCGTGTGCAACGGTGTCCCGTGGTAACCAGTCATGATGTAGAGACGACGTGGCGTGGCCGCCGGCAGGGAGGCCAGCGCCTTCAGCGACAGGTCGACCCCCATGAACTGATCCAGCCAGGATGAGATGTGCAGGATCGGCACCGTGGTCGTGCGCAACCCGGAGCTCAGGTCCTTGCCATTCACGCTGTTCAAGTACTTCGAGAGCCCAGCCGCGTCGTCTCGGTCGAGAAACTCCTCGAGCTTCTTGCGGAACGCGCCGTCGAGTTGCACGTGTGGATGATCTCTCGCTGTGATCTGCGGTAACCAATAGAGGAACGAGTTGCCTTGCGGCACGAATACCCGCTCGACCTGAGGCGCGAACAAGCGCGGCACGACGCATTTGACGGGGGGGAAGGGTCTGGTGCGGCGGCTGTTCGGCGGAGGCGCTTTTCCGAAGAACGCCGCTGCCGCCCAAGCGTGCACGGCACCTTGACTATCACCGATCACCGAGACCCTGGTGGTATCGCTCTCCGTCGGGTACTTCGCCTCGACCCACTCGATGACTTCCGCCATGTCGATCCACTCGTCGATCGCCCAGAACATCGACCCCTTGGCCGGATCGAGGAGGCGCGCGCTGCCCTGCGCACGCACGTCGTAGCTGACGACGAAGAAGCCATGCCGCGCGAGCCAAGCGGCCTCCGGCACGGTGTGGGCATGGGTCGCAGCGAGTCCAGGGACGAGGACGACAACGGGCCAGCCGCACTTGCCGGGTGTGGCAGTCGGCCAGTGATACGCCGCGGTCGTCCTATAGCCATCGCCGTACCTGATCTGCTCGCTCGCCTTGACCTGCACTGCGAACCCGCCACGTGGACACGGCGGGTCCACGCATTGTCCGGTCGCCGCTGTGACGACAAGAGCAAGCGAAACGAACAGCCGCACTGCACACGCGCAGCGACTGCCGCTTGCGAAGCGATCCTGTGTCATCTAAAGCGCAGTCTGTACGGCGCCCCGGCCCGGAAACCCCCGAAGGAGCTGAGGAAAGTCGGCGCGACCTGCAGGTAGCCGCCCACCAAACCGAGCGGCAGCGGTTTGATGAGATCGAAGTTGAGGGTGCATGTCCCCTCACCGCGGGCATCGAGCAGGCCAGCGAAGCCGGCCAGCAGCGGTTGGTTGACTATCGTCAGGAAGACGTCGGTGCCAATATCCGGCCGGAGCCAAAGCTCCGAGCCAGTCGGGAAGACGAGCGGTGGACCCTGGCCCGAGAAGCCCAGCAACACGACGTACAACCCGCCCTTCCACTCCGGCATTGCCCGGATCTTGAACGCCTGCTGACCAGGTGCTGTCACGTCAATCGTCGTGGAGAACGTGTCGATGTCCGCCCCAGGCATCTTTCTCACGTCCAGTTGCAACCATGACTCGCTGCCGCTAGCGCGGTGCATCACTAGCTGGTACGTGTTGTAGAACGGCATGCGCCGGAAGAAATCCTCCGCGAGCGGCCGTTGGACATCGAGGTTCCGCACCTCTAAACGCAGTTTGCTGCCGATAGGGATCACCGCACCGACGGCGCCGAGATCGACGTCCACTCGCTGCGGCCTTGGGCCAACCAACTGTCGAACGCCCAACGCCCCGGTCGTCAGGATCTGTTCGGGCCCGATCGACGGCACGACGAATAGCCGCACGCCGATCAGGAAGTTCTTGTGGTTGGGCGCAACCCAGAACGATGCGACCGGCTTGCCGAGCAACTCGAGCGTCTGCGTCACAGGCACAGTCTCGTAGCTGTGGCTATCGAGAGGAATGCTCTTGATGACGGTGCCGTACGCCGCCGCGTCGGCCGCGAACTGACGCGGTCCGTAGCCAGCCTTGACAACGTTGTTCAGGGTGAAGGTCCCTTCGGTGGCGTCGGGCGCTTTCGCCGACAGGTTGCCGCCCTTGCGTAACCAGAACTTGCGCTGCACCGTGTCTCGCGGCGGGAAGGTCGAGTCAGCGCGGTGCCGCCACAGCGAAGTGCTGGACCTGTAGTCGGTCACGTCCGTCGGAACCAGGGCCGAAAGGAACGGTGGACCCTTTTCGATTGGCCCGGCAGCTCCCTGCTTCAGGTAGCGCTTGAGCCATGACTCCGTCGTGAACAGATGGCGCACCGAGGTGAAGATATTATTCGGCGTGCTGTGGCCTCCGGTCGCCAAGTAGACGCGCTTCGGCGTCGCCGGCCGCATCTTGGCGAAGAGGTCGAGCAGGCCGTTGACATCGTTCCACGAGTCCATCCAGCCGAGCACCGCAAGGACTGGCACGTCCGATTGCGTGAGTTCGGTAACGAAGTCCTTGCCCGGCACGGATCGCAGGTAGGCGGTAAGCCCGATCGGGTCATCCGCATCCAGGTAGCGCGCGAGGTTGTTGCGGAAACCCGGATCGAGCAGCGCGTACGGCTGCGACGCCGCATACGCGAACGCGGGCAGGTGGTAGATGAACGACGTGCCTTCGGGCACCCAGACGTCGACAATCTCAGGGCTGAAGAACCGCGCGACCACCGCCTTGACGACCGGAAATGGTTTGGAACGCCGTGCATTCGGCGGCAGACGTTTGCCGGAGAAGGCTGCTGCAGCCCAGGCATGCAAGCCGCCCTGACTACCTCCAAAGACGCCGATCCGGCTGGAGTCGGCTTGCTTGTATTTCGCACCCGCCCACTCGATGACCTCGGCCAGGTCGGTCCATTCGTCGAGCGCCCACAAAAACGAACCCCTGTTCGGGTTGAGGGTTCGCGCATCCCCTTGGCCGCGAACGTCGTAGGCAACAACAAGGAAACCCTGCGAGACGAGCGCAACAGCCTCGACGCTCGGTGACTTGCGGCTGCCAGTCAAGCCGTGCACGAGGATCAGCAGCGGCCAACCACACGGCCCCGGCGTTGCGTTCGGATACAGGACGTTGGCGTACGTCTTGTAGCCGTCACTGAATGTGATGAGATGGTCCTGCTCTAACTTGTACTGGAAGCCAGCACGCGGCGGCACTGGATCGCTGCACTGGGCAGGCGCGACCGCAGCGAAACCTAAGAGCAGAAGCGGGGCGAAGACGAGAGCGCGGTGTAAGTTCATCCGCAAACTGGGGAGGACGAAGGGGCGAGCGAAGGCGAGACTCTTGGCGTCTATCAGTTATAGCACCTGGGGACTCGACGCTAAGAGACACCGCACGCGACCACACACGCTCGGGTGTATGTAGCGGCACGGGGCCACTCCAACCGACACCGATCACAACCCCAACCTGGATATGCCTAACTCCCGTGGCACGGGTAGGTTGACCTCAATGGGTAGGCGGGGGTGCCACCGGGGAGACGCGCGCCCGCAGCGCTGAAAATACGAGCAGCCCGTAAAATGGCACGTATCCCGCCAGCTTGAGCCACGGGTCCTCCTGCCAGACACCGTCTCCGTGGTGGAAGCGCGCGAGGACGTGGTAGGACAGGCTCACGAGGGCGATCAGCGCAAAGTGCGCCGGCAGCGGCTTTACCGCCAAGAACGGGACGACCCAGCAGACGTACCAAGGGTGCAGCGTCGGCGCCAACGCAAACACCGGAACCAGTAACAGCACGAAGGCGTGACTCGGCTCGCGCTCGCGCCGGAAAATCCAGACTGTGGCTAGCACGAAGAACAACGCGAGGGGCAGCTTCGACAACCGTTGTGCCTCGAACCGGGCCAGCCACCGCAACTGTCCTTGCAGCCATTCGGTCGCCCCTATCACTGCCGCAAAGATGCTGTCGTTGTGGCGCCAACGCGCACCGTACTGGACCAGACCCTCGAACATCTCCGGCACGCGTTCGAAGCCGTGCCAGAACGGGATGTAACTCGCAACGAACGCGAGCACACACGGTACGGCGACGCGTCGGTCGCGCCGCACGAGCCAAGGCAGTACGACGAGCGGCAGAAACTTCGCAGCGCCCGCGAGACCGAGCAATACCCCAGCGGCGACCGCGTTGCGCGCTTGCGGAGACCGCCCAAAGACCGCAAAGCACGCGACCATGAGCATAATTGCGAGCGCATCGTTGTGCCCTTCTGCACACAACTCTGCCACGACGAGCGGGCACAGCGCATGGAAGCAAGCCAGGGCCGGCCGGCGACCGGTCCGCGCTAGCCAGGCGGCGAGCAGGAACATCGTCGCCAAATCACACACGAGGAAGGCGAGCCGGAACGTCGTCGCGCCGCCGCCAGTCGACGCAACGAGCCTCAGGAACAACTGTCCAACCGGCGGGTAGGCGGCCGGGGTCTCGGGGTTGTTGAGCCGCTGCCAAACCGGGTCGCCGGTGCCAACCTCAGCCAGCTCGGCCGGTGCTTCGAGAAACGGGTTGTGGCCCTGCAACTGGACCCGGCCCTCCCACACGTAGCGCCAGATGTCGTCGGACAATACCCCGACCGGTGCAAAGGCCGCGAGGGCACGCAACGCGACTCCAGCAGCCAAGACCTGCACCAAAGAAGGCGCCCGCGTACCCGTGAGCACCGCGCGACAGACCACGATCCATGGCACGACCGCGGCAGCGATGCAGCCGGCCCAGACGAGCGGCAGACGCTGGCGATCGACGACGAAGAAGCCAACGGACAGCGCCACCAACTGCACCGCGACGAGACCGGCGAACCGTGCCGCGGGCGGACTGAGCATTCAGTCCTTCTTCCCGCCTTTAGTGGCCTTCTCGACCTTCTTGCCCCCTTCGGCCGCTTTCTCCGCCTTCTCGACCTCCTTGTAGGACGGCAGGCGTTTCGCGAGCGGCAACAACGAGAAGGTCAGCGTACAAGAGGTCCCGGTCGGCGGCAGTCGCTTCGTGTATGGCCACCAGTTGTCGTCGTAGCGACCACGCTCGTGGCGAATCGTGATCAGGTGGCCGTCCGGCTTGGTGTAGTAGGCAGAGATGTAGTTCTGGTCGTAGTCAGCGACGAAGACCGGCTTCTCGCCGCGCAACAACGCCGCCTCCATACCGCCGAAGTAGATCCACTCTGCCTTCTGCAGCGTGTCCTCGGCACGGGCATCCAGGAGCAGGTCGTCGATAGCGACTCGGTGCTCGGCACCCTTCGCATCGTGCCAGCTCAACGTCAGCCACAACTTCGTTCCGGTCGGCGGCACGACGATCGACGTCGGCGCACCCTTCATGACCTCTTCTTCACTCGGCAGCGGCACGACTGGTTTGAAGTCGACGTTCTTGCCCGGCTTGACGCCGATCGCGAGGAAGGCGGCCTTGAGCGAACTGCCGAGGCAGCGCAACGTCACGAGCGCCTCGTGCTTCTTGCCCCGGGGACCGACGGCGATGAACTCGATCCAATCCTTGGTGACCTGGACAGTGCCCTCGGCCATGACGAACTGCTTCTTCTTGTCGACCTTCACGCCCTGCTCGGCAAGGAGCTTCTCCAGGGCCTGCTTGGCGGTCTGCGCCGACGCTTGTGCAGGCTTTTTCTTTGGCTTGTCGCCTTGTGCGGATGCCAAAGCGACAACGAGAAGCAACGGGAAGTAGCGCATCATCTCTCCTGCATCATCACCGGCCCGCGAGTCCGCGCAACGCCGTCTCCAACCTGGCCCACAGGATCGGATCCTCTCGGGCGGCGAGTCGGGCCGAGGCCAGGGCACTGGCCGCAACATCCTTGGTTGGCGAAGCTGCGGCTCGCCACAATCCCTGCGTCGCCTCTAGCACCGACCATCCAGGACCCGTCGTCCTATCATCAATGTCGCGCGCGATGAACTCGATCGCTCGCGACGGAACCCGAGCGATCGTCAAGTCTGTCATGCCACTGCGCAGGAGCTGGCTGGCCTCGGCGAAGCGCCCCTGCCGTGCGCGGTAGCGTGCGGCGAGAAGGCTGATCGCGCCGTCGAGAGCCGACACTCTCGGCACCAGGCGTTGAGCGTGGTCTAGCACAGGCTCCAGCACCGCGTCGGCCCCCTCGTAGTGCGTAGCCAAACGCATCACGTGCCAGAGGTAGGCCTTGCTCGCACACGCCCAGGACCATCGCGTCGCCGGTGCATCGACTTCGACACCAAGCCAATGCTTGAAGCGGGCTGGTTCGGATCGAGCAAGTGCCTGCACCACGGGACGAAGCAATGGATAGGTCGCGTCGACTCGAGTCTTCCAGAACACCGAACTCAGCTCGTCCCGCAACATCGCGAGCGGATCGTGCAGCAACGGCCGCACGAGCAACCTCACGAGGAAGCGTGTGTGCGAGTCGGTGAGCCGCGGCGGCAGAGCAGCAACGGCTTCGAGCAGCAGGCCTTCCTGGTCGGTATCGCCAGCCGACCAGACCGCCAGCGCACCCGCGAGGTGCCCGGTGCGACCCCGCTCGACCAAGGCGGCGGCGACGTTCTCGCGCACTTCGACGTCGGTCTCGCTGCCGTAGACACGCGTAAGCGCCTCGGTCACATCGAGGTCGGGACGGCGGCGCAGCCAAGCGACGATCTCGAGGCGTACCCATGGTGGAGTCGCGGCATCACCTCGTGCACGCGTCAACAGCTTCACCTGGCGCGCCGCCTCGCGCGGGTCGAGAAAACGCGCCAGCGCGCTGCGCATCCGGCGCAGCGCGGGTGCCGCGAACGCAGCTGGCCGATCGAGCACCGCGCGGCACACCTGCCGATCACCGCGCACCGCCAGTGCCACGCGCACCCGATCCGCGAGCCGGCTACTCTCCAGCGAGCGCAGGGCGTCGTCGGCCCAGGCGTGGGGTGATCGCTCCAAATGCTCGATGAGCGTGCGGGTCAATGTGTCGTCGCGCGTGGAGTGAACCCATGACGCCACGCCGCCAACCGCTGCCGCGTCGATGCCGATCAACACGGAGCTGAGCAAGGCGCTCCGTGTTGATCGGGCTTTCTCGCGATAGAGCGCCGCCAGGAGGCCCGGTAAGACTCCAACCGCACCGGTCTTGCCGGCCAACCCCTTCGCCGCCAGCCAACGCATCTGCGTGTTGGCATGCGCCAGCAACGGCAACCAGAACGCCGCGGGCGTATGGTCGATCACGCTGAGCAAGCGACCGGCACGTCCGGCGGTGGCGTCGGAAGCGACGTAGTCGAGCAGCGGCCGCTCGATTTGCTTCGCCGCAATGAGGGCGCCATAGGCCAAGGAGGCCAACGGTTCCCCGCGCGTGAGGGCAGCGTGCAGTGCGGCCCGGCCGGCCTCGCTCGCGGCCAACTGGCGACCGGCCTGCCGCAGCCACGGCAAGGCAGCCTCGCCGCCGTCCCGCAACGCCTGCACGGCCCGGTCCTCGAGGCCGAGTTGTCGTTGATGGACCAAGAGGGCGAGCACATCGTCGCGTAGCTCGAGTGGAAACGTCGTGAGCTTTGCCAACAACGCTACGCCGGCCCCGCGCGGAGCTCGGCGTCCGACGCGCAGTCGCGCGCGGACCCGCTCCGGATCGCGTTCCTCCCAGAGGCGCTCCAAGAAGACCGCACACTGTTCGCGAGTCAGAAGGCTACCGACCCGCGCCACTGCTTCCGCCGAAGCGCCACCGGCCGCGAGCCCGGACAGCACCAGAGACGGTACCTCTTGCGGCCAATCAGCGCGCGGCAAGACCAGCAAAGCGAAGCACCGACGCCCTACGGAGAGACTCGAGTCGCCGGCCGCGCGACGCAGCGCCTTTCGCCCGGCACCGACGTCAACGCCAGCCAGCCGCCACAGCACCTCCAGTCCGAGCCGTGGGTGCGAAATACCCCGCTCGATGAGACTCGAGAAGCTCTTCGGTGCTGCCGCGAGGATGGCGACCGCCGTCTCTTCCGTCGCGGGGTCGTCGAAGGCTGGCGCCAGGACCGCGGGCGTCAGTGCGCCGATGCGAAACAAGGAGACCAAGGCGGCAACGCGGACCGGCGCCCAACGATCGCGAGCACACACTTCCAGCGCAGACGTGAGCTTCGGCGTAGCCGGAATACTGGCAGCGGCACGCACGGCAGCCACGCGCACAGGCCAGTGCTCGCTGCTGCAGTCGCGCACCAACACATCTGCAGAGGCGCTGCCGCGCGCAGCGAGCACGGTCAGGAGCGCAGCATGGCGACGCCACCCTCCCTTGGCACTCCAGTCCCGTAGCAAGCGACCATCACTGACCGTGGACAGGCAACGGAGCGCGGCAAGCCTCGCTTCGTCACGGTCCCCATCGTCGAGCCACGTGAGCAGTTCCTGCTCGCTCGTCGGTGCTTGCGCGGCGTGGGCGGACGCGCCACACACAACCAGCCCGATCGCGAGCGCGCGCATCAGTCGCTACCGAGGTCGCGCCACACAACCGGCAATCGATCGACGATATCGCCGGCAATCAGCCCGGCCTGTGATCCGTCGCGCGCAGCGTGGTCACCGGCGCGTCCATGCGCAACCACGGCAAGCACCGATGCGTCGAATGGCTCCAGCCCCTGCGCCAGCAACGCGACGATCATCCCGGTAAGGACATCGCCGGAGCCGCCGGTCGCCATGCCCGGGTTGCCGGACTGGTTACAGAACGAGCGTTCACCGTCCATGACCAGAGTCCCCGCGCCCTTGAGCACGACCACGGCACCCGTGCGCGCGGCCAGCTGCCCTGCCACGCCCAGTCGATCTCGCTGCACGTCCGCTGCCGATTCGAGCTCGAGCATGCGGGCCGCTTCGCCAGGGTGCGGTGTGATCACGGTCCGCGCATCACGCATGTTCAGGAGCTCAGTCTTGCACCCGAGGACGTTGAGGGCATCGGCATCGACCACGAGCGGAGCTGGCACTGACGGCAACACCCGCTCGACAAAGTCGGAGACCTCTCCAGCACGCGACATGCCCGGTCCAATCGCGACTGCGTCGGCCGACCGGGCAGCCTCGAGCACTGGCTCGGCGGCGCGCGACGCGATCGCGCCTTCGCACTCGGCAAGGCCTATCGAAGTTGCCTCGGTGACTGCCATCGGAATCACTGCTTCGCGCCCGAGGGGCACGGCAACACGACAAAGGCCAACGCCGCTGCGCAGCGCTGCACGCGCCGCCAGCACGATCGCACCGGTCATGCCGTGGCTGCCCCCGACGATCAGACACGTCCCGAAGTCCCCCTTGTGCGCCTCGCGCGGACGCGCTGATAACTCGGGCAGCTCGCTCACAGACCGTCGCCCTTCCCCGTTGCGTTGTCCGCGAACGCGGGATCCCAGATGCTCTCGAGATGTCCGATCACTCGTCCTTGCGTGTTCCTGATCCGGCCATCAAAGAACGGGGCAAGCGTTGGCTCGGTTCTATCGAGGAGCCCGATATCCGCGAGAAGGTGGGGCAAGAAGTGCTCGTAGCAGCGCTTGGCCCCATCCTCGACCTTGATGGCGATGCCGAACGCCGGTCTCTTTGCGCTCGCTCGCACGCCGAGCGCAAAGACGCCTTCGGCACCGCACTTGCCAAGGAAAGCACCCGGCGTCGCCCGCAGCAGGGCGGTATCGAAGCGGTCATGGCCAGCCAGAAAGTGTGGAGCCGCGTTGACGGCTTCGAAGATCCGCCCAGCGCCGTCGCGCAACTCCGCAGGCAAGCGCTCCGGGTTGGCGAGGTCGCGGAACAACGCGGCAAGCTTGCTCAGCGGCAACGGCCAGTTCGGGGCGCCGCATCCATCGATCCCGGGCTCGAGATCAGTGGACGCGATATCCGTCAACCGACCGAGGAGGTCACACACTTCTAGCTGCACCGGATGCTCCGGATCCAGGTATCCCGAGTGCGGCGCGTCGTGACGTGCGCACGAGATCAAGAAACCGGTGTGTTTGCCCGAGCAGTTGTTGTGGATCGGTAGCGGCGATTCGCCAACGGCAATCAGGCGTTGTGCTTCCTCCGTATCGAACGGCTGGTGTGGACCACACTCGAGTGCGCTCTCAAGAACTCCGGCCGCCCGTTGGATCGTGCGCACGCAGTCAACGTGCCCCGCGTCGCCGGAATGACTGGCGCACAGAATCGCGCACTGGTTGTCATCGAGTCCGAGTCGCGCCGGATCGCCGCTGACAAACAGCGGCAGAGCTTGCAGCGGCTTGAGCGCGCTGCGCGGATAGACCACGGCATCCGGGTCGCCCTCCGCCCCGGCAAGGCGGCCCTCCTCCAACACGACGACGTGCGCCCGGTGGACCGACTCAAGCCTGTCGCCGCGGAAGACCCGAGTCACGGTGCTGCTCACTTTGACGCCTTCTCTGCCCTCGTCGTTGTCTGCGATGGACCCTCCATCGTGACAGCACTATAAGTCAGTCTATGGTTCAAGAGGTGGAGATGGAGCTCGTGAAAGTCGTCATCCACGAGCACAACGAGCAGCAGATGATCCATCTTCAGGAAAAAGACGGCGAGCGGGGGTTCCCGATCATGATCGGCATGAGCGAAGCCGCCGAGATCCACCGCAAGCTGACCGGCTTCAAACCCATGCGCCCGCTCACGCACGATCTACTGGCCAACGTCATCGAATCGACCGGCTCCGGGATCGAGCGCGTCGTGATCTCCGATCTGCGCGCCGGCACGTTCTACGCGACCATCCACCTGCGCCAGCCTACCGGTGACGTCGAAGGAGTCGACGCCCGCCCCTCCGACGCGATTGCGCTCGCGGTTCAGCTAGAGGCCCCGATCTTCGTCGACGAGGCCGTCTTCGGCCAGCTAAGCTGAGTGAGTCAACCAGAGCCCGGCGCGGTAACGCGCACCGGACTCCAAGGGCCTGGGTGGGATGGCAGAGTGGCCGAATGCGCCGGTTTTGAAAACCGGTGTGCCGCAAGGTACCGGGGGTTCAAATCCCTCTCCCACCGCCATTGGCAAGCGCAGAGAGCAGAGCAGACCTCGTGCCCCGCGGGCACTGGGTTTACTACGTCTACGTCTACGTCCACGTGTAGGGATCGTGCAGAGCGCAACGAGAGCCCAGACCCGCCTCGGCCTGGCGTTCGTCATCTTGGCGACGTTCCTGGCGTTCAGTCCTTCGCTCGACAATGGCTTCGCCATGGACGATCGGGCTATTGCGAGGTCGACCTACGACGATGGCCGACCGAATCCAATGGTGGGTCGTGTATTGCCGCTCGGGGAGTACTTCACTTCTCACTACTGGCGCGGCCACAAGGAGGCGAGCGATCTCTACCGACCGGTGACAGTGCTCAGCTATGCGCTGTGCAATGCGGCCGGCAGGGATGAAGCGTCCCAGGCCTTCGTGCAGCACGCGGTCAACCTCACGCTGCACCTGATCGCGACGCTCGCGGTCTTCTTGCTGGCTCGGTCGATCCGCCTGGGTCCCATCGGCGCGCTGGTGGCCGCCGGCGGATTCGGCGTGCATGCGTTGCACAGCGAGGCCGTTGCGGCCGTCTCCGGACGGGCGGAACTGCTTGCCTTCTGCTTCGGCGCGCTCGGCACTCTGGCATTCGCGAGCAGACGCCGGTTGGCCGGAGGCACCGTCGCCGCAGCCCTGCTCTTCCTGGCACTGTGCTCGAAGGAGAGTGCGATCGCCTGGATCGGCTTCCTGGCAGTGCACACGCTTGCCAGGCACGAGGCGATCCCTTTACGCCTCATCGTGCGCGCCGCGTGGCAGGCCGCCCTCGTCGCTGTACTAGCACTGGGTGCCTTCTTGGTGCTGAGAGACGGCGCGCTCGCTGAGACTGTCGCAGGCCACAGGGTCCTGTACCTGGTCAACCCGATCGCACACGAGGACAC
The DNA here is from genome assembly GCA_002685965.1 of Planctomycetota bacterium. Taxonomy (GTDB): domain Bacteria; phylum Planctomycetota; class UBA1135; order UBA1135. The sequence goes on from NYZE01000063.1 coordinate 31,407, forward strand.
TGGCACGCGGCTCATCACGGCGATCTCCGTGCTGGGCCTTGGTCTCTACAAGACGGTGCTGCCGTTCTCACTATCGAGCGACTACGGGGTCGCTGTATTGCCAATCCTGCACACGGTCACGGATTGGCGCTTTCTTCTCGCCGTCATCGTCTTGGTGACGTGCTTGTACGGAGGGCTCGCCAGCGTGCGGCGGCGGCCGCCGCTGTTCGTCGCTACTGCGATCTTCTTCGGTTTCTCGTTCCTCACGTCGAACGTGCCCATCGCGATCGGCACCATGTTCGGCGAGCGGCTCTACTACACACCGTGCCTCGGCTTCGCGGTCGCGGCGGCCTGGGTCGTGACCCGCCCGAAGCGTTGGCGAGTTGCGGCATTCATCCTGCTGGGTGTGTGGTCGGCCGCCTCCATCGTCGTGGCGCGCGACCGCAGTGCCTCGTGGCGCGACAACCGCACGCTGTTCCTGCGAGACGCCGAGACCCAACCGCGGTCGGCGCGACTCCTGGTCGGTGCAGCGGCCTTCGCCCCGCCCACAGACAAAGCACGCATGCTCGAGCGAGCGATCGCGCTCTTCCCCGGATACCCGACAGCGCTGGCCAACTTGGCGGGCCTGCGGCAGGCGCAGCAGAAACGTGCAGAGGCAGAAGAACTGCTACAGAAGGCGCTCGACTCGCCACACCTCGACGAATCGCGCGAGGGCTTTCGACTGCGCATGAACCTCATGCTCGTGCTCGTCGAGGCAGGTCGCCTGGGGCGGGCGCGAACGCTACTCGATGACCTGTTCGCCCGCTACCAAACCCAAGTGCTGCCCCAACTGGGCGGCTTCCTTGGTGCCGCAAGCAAGAAGCTGGCCGCCAGCGACCGCCTCGGGGCCCGAGATCTCTGGCAGTTCGTGATTGCCGACCAACGTTTCCCGCCTGGCCTGCGGAAAGAGGCACAGGCTGCTCTCGACTCGTCTCGCTGAAGCAGCTTGCCTCCCCGGACGGGGCCCGCTTGAATGCCTCCCGCGCGACCGATGGAGAGGTGGCAGAGTGGCCGAATGCGCCGGCTTGCTAAGCCGGTGAAGGGGTTTCCCTTCCGCGGGTTCGAATCCCGCCCTCTCCGCCATATGTCGGTCAAGCCACGGCGTGGCCAATCAGGGAGGGCAAGCGGTGCGGAGCGCGGCGATAGCGATCCTGGTGCTCGCGGGGTGCCAGGCACCAACGATTACGGTCGAATCCACGCCGGCGGGCAGCCAGCTCCACCGCGATGGCTTGCCGATCGCACAACCGACGCCGCATGCTTTCGAGACGCCCTATTACGGCAAGGTGTACATCGAGGTGGATCCGCCCGAGACCGACATTGATCGGTATTGGCGCGCCCAGAGCACGATGGTCGACATGCGACCTCCGCTGCCTCCGTGGCTGTTTCCCTTCGACTTCGCGATCGACCTCGGCCTCTGGCTATTCGGCGACAACAACCGCCGGATAGAGGTCACGCTCGAGCGACAGCCGCCAGTGGAGCTAACGCCGAAGCGAGTGCTTCAACTCAAAGAGGCTGCGCGCACCGCGGCGGTTGAACGTTGATTCGCCGGTCCATCGCGGCCATCTGGGGTGTTGGTCGATTTGGCGGCGGCGTCGCCGTGGCCGCGTGGCTGGCTGAACAAGGTCACGCCATTCGGCTGGTCGACCGCTGCACCGAAGGCGAGTTGGCAGAGCCCCTCGAAGAACTACGACAGCGAGGTGTCGACGCGACACTGTGGCCCGAGCAAGCAGACTCGCTTACCGGGGCAGACCTGGTCGTCGTCAATCCTGCGATCCGACCAAACCACCCGCTGCTGGATGCAGTCGACGAACTGGGAATCCGGCGCACACAGGAGCTGAACCTCTTCCTCGAGACCTATCCCGGTCACGTCATTGCGGTCACCGGCACCAACGGCAAGAGCACGACGGCAACCATGCTCGCGGCCGCTCTGCGCGCTGGGCACGGAGCGAGCGGCGTCCTGCTCGGCGGCAACATCGGGCACAGCCTGCTCGAAGACCGGAGCCAGTGGCGGCGCGACCAATGGGCTGTCGTCGAGGTCTCATCGTTCCAGGCCGACCGCCTGTCGAACCAGCGCGGCTTCTTCGATCACGTCGTGCTGACACCAATCACCACCGACCACCTCGACTGGCACGGGACCATCGATGCCTACCGGAGCGCCAAGCTGCGCCTCGTCGACGCCGTCGTCGACGGCGGCCAGGTCGTCGGCTGGCCACAGTGCCAGGTGTATCGCGAGTGCGTGTTGCCGCGCCTTCGTCCATTGGCACAACCAGCCATCGAACGCGGTTGCTTCGATAGCTTGCAGTTGCTCGGCGGGTTCAACCGGCAGAACGCGGGCCTCGCGTTGACGGCGGCCGAGCTTGCCGGTGTCGACACGTGGTCCGCGATCGATGCGATCAAAGGCGTCGAGGGGTTGCCACACCGGCTGTGCGAACTGGGCCATCACGGCGGGATCGCCTTCATCGACAACGGGGCATCGACCGTCGCCGAGACGTCGTTGACCGCGTTGCGCGAACTGGACGGCCGGGGTCCCGTGCGCTGGGTCTGCGGCGGCCGCGCCAAGACCGCTGACATCGATGCCTATGGCAACGAACTGGCACAACTCGCCGCATCAGTGCACCCGTTCGGCGAGGTCGCCGACAACCTGTCCAGCATGCTGCAGAAGCAGGGAAAGGCGACTCGGGCCCATTCGACACTGGGCGAGGCGCTCGACGCCGCCTGGCAATCCGCTGGACCGGGGGACATTGTACTTTTTAGCCCTGGTTTCGTGTCCTACGACGCGTACCCGAACTACGCAGCTCGCGCAGGCGAAGCCGTCGCATGGTGGCGTCGCCGCCGCGACGGGATAGCCTGAGAGGTCAGCAAGAGGACACGCCTTGCTCTGCCAGAACTGCCAGCAAGCTCAAGCGACGATCCACAGCCTGGACAAGGACGGCTCGGATTGGGTCGCACACCACCATTGCGAGAAGTGCGCGATGTCCGGTGGCCCTGAGGCGAGCGTGGAGCCCGGCAAGATCATCAAGCTGTTCGGGGACTACCTGGCGCAAGCAGACTCGCCGGCACCGACGCTCGACAAGGACACCGCGTGTGCCGGCTGCGGCCTGGGTTACGAACAGTTCCAGCAGAGTCGGCGCCTCGGCTGCGCGCGCTGCTACGAGACCTTCGCCCCTGACCTTGAGCAGATCTTCCTGCGCGTTCAGGAACGGACGATGCACAAAGGCAAGGCTCCGGGCCGACCACAGACGAGCATGCCGTCGCCGCTCGAGCTGCGCCGGCTGCGCGAAAACCTGCAGCAAGCGGTCGACGAAGAGCGCTTCGAGGACGCCGCGGGCTACCGCGACAAGTTGCAACAACTCTCCGACGAGCTTGGCGAGTGAAGCCCGAGTTTGACGAGTGGCTGAGCGGGCAAGGGCCGCAAGAAGAAGTCGTGATATGCACGCGAGTGCGTTTGGCGCGCAACCTCGAGGGTTTCCGTTTCGCGGCGGCGCAGGACAGCGAAGAGGCCGAGGTGCTGACCCAGACCGCCGAGAAGGCGTTGCGTCCGATCGCCCGCAAGTTCGGCTGGGAGTGGGTCGACCTGGCGGCCGCGAACTCGATCGACCGACAGGTGCTCGTCGAGCGACATCTGATCAGCCGCGAACTGGGGGACACTGATCGCGCACGCGGCGTCATGTTCGACGACGTTGGACGGGCCAGCCTGATGGTCAACGAAGAGGATCATCTGCGCTTGCAGGTGTTCCGCTCCGGTTTGCGCCTCAGGGATGCTTGGGAAGCCGCCGACGGAGTCGACGACGAGATGGCATCGATACTGCCGTTCGCCTACTCGAGCGCCTACGGCTACTTGACCTCCTGCCCGACCAACACGGGGACCGGGCTGCGCATCTCGGTCTTGTTGCACCTGCCGGCGTTGGTCGCGTCCAAGCAAATCGAAACGGCAACGAACGCGATCCAGGAAATGAACATGACCGTGCGCGGCCTCTACGGGGAAGGCAGCCAAGCGCTCGGTGACCTGTTCCAGATCTCCAACCAGCGCACGCTCGGCGACAGTGAGCAGCACATCCTCGAGAGCGTTGAGAGCGCGGTCACGAGCCTGCTCGCGTTCGAGCACCGCCACCGCGATGAACTTCGCCAGAAGCCGCTGGTCGTGCAGGATCGCGCTTATCGAGCACTCGGCGTCCTCGAGCGCGCCAGAACGCTCACGTCGGAAGAGACGATGACCCTGCTGTCGCGGCTCCGCCTCGGACGGGTGCTACACGTGCTGGATGCGCCGCCAATCGAGGCTCTGAACCGGATTTTCCTCCTCACTCAGCCCGCGCATCTACAGAAAAGGGTCGGCCATCCCCTCGATCCGCACGAGCGGGATCAACACCGCGCGGAGCTGGTCCGCAAGATTCTGGCGGGTTGACCCCAGGGCTGGCGCTCCCAACCCCCCTTCACGCCAGGCTTTCCGACGCCAGCCCGCATCGCTTCAATTGGGATCGGCCAGCCGCCGATCTATAACAACTACGTTCGTTGCGGCACCCGGTAACCGCTCCTGCGGCCACGGGTAATCACCTTGGAGGAACAATGTTCGATCGTTTTACCGACCGGGCCAAGAAGGTCATGAGCTTGGCGCGCCAAGAGGCGCAGAAGTTCAACCACGAGTACATCGGCACCGAACACATCCTCTTGGGCCTCGTGCAGGAGGGGAATGGCGTTGCCGCCAACGTGTTGCAGAAGATGGCCGTCGACTTGGACAAGATCCGGCAAGAGGTCGAGAAGATCGTCAAGTCGGGCCCGTCGATGGCCACGATGAGCAATCTCCCGTTCACGCCGCGCGCCAAGAAGGTGCTCGAACTGGCGATGGAGGAAGCGAGCCAACTCGGTCACAACTACATCGGTACGGAGCACTTGCTGCTCGGTCTGATCAAGGAGAACGAGGGCATCGCGGCGCAGGTCCTGTTGAACCTGCGCGTCAAGCTCGAGGACGTTCGCATCCAGGTGCTCGAGTTCCTCGGCGCCGACACCTCGGGTGAAGAAGAGCTCGACACTGGCGACCTGACCGGTGGCGCTCCGCAGGGCAAGTCGAAGACACCCGCACTCGACGCCTTTGGCCGCGACCTGACCGAGCTCGCGCGCGAGGGCAAGCTCGATCCAGTCATCGGCCGCAAGGACGAGATCGAACGTGTGATCCAGATCCTGTGCCGCCGCACCAAGAACAACCCGGTACTGCTGGGCGAAGCGGGCGTCGGCAAGACGGCGATCGTCGAGGGCCTATCGCAAGACATCGTGCGCGGGGGTGTGCCCGAGCTACTGCGCAACAGGCGCGTCGTCGTGCTCGACCTGGCGATGATGGTTGCTGGCACGAAGTATCGCGGCCAGTTCGAGGAGCGCATCAAAGCCGTCATGACCGAGGTGCGACGCGCGCGCGACGTGATCCTGTTCATCGACGAACTGCACACGCTGGTCGGTGCAGGTGGCGCCGAGGGCGCGATCGACGCCTCCAACGTGCTCAAGCCGGCGCTGTCGCGCGGCGAGATCCAGTGCATTGGCGCGACAACCCTCGATGAGTACCGCAAGTACATCGAGAAGGACGGCGCGCTTGAGCGTCGCTTCCAGACTGTCATGGTCGACCCGCCGACGAAGGAGCAGGCGGTCCAGATCTTGTTCGGATTGCGCGACAGGTACGAGGCGCACCACCGCGTGCGCTACACCGATGATGCGCTCGCGGGCGCAGTCGAGTTCTCGAACCGCTACATCCAGGGTCGCTTCTTGCCGGACAAGGCCATCGATGTGATCGATGAGGCTGGTGCGCGCATGCGCATCCGGTCGATGACGCAGCCGCCCGACCTGCAGGAGCTCGAGAAGGAGATCTCGACGCTCGACAAGGAAAAGGAAGAGTCGGTCGCGAACCAGGACTTCGAGCGTGCCGCGGACCTCCGCGACAAGGCCTACCAGCTGCGCAAGAAGAAGGAACAGATCCAGAAGGAGTGGCGCGAGCGCGAGTCCACCCGGGAAGCCGGTGGCGTCGTCGACAAAGATGTCATTGCCGAGACCGTCTCGAAGATGACGGGCATCCCGCTCAACCGGCTTGAGAAAGCCGAGGCCGAACGCCTCCTGCAGATGGAGGTCGAGCTGGCCAAGGAAGTCGTGCACCAGGATCGCGCGATCACCGCGGTCGCCAAGGCGGTTCGGCGCTCACGTTCGGGACTCAAGGACCCGCGCCGGCCGATGGGGTCGTTCATCTTCCTCGGCCCATCGGGCGTCGGTAAGACGCTGCTCTCGAAGGCGCTCGCCAAGTTCATGTTCGGTGACGAGGACGCGATCATCCAGATCGACATGTCCGAGTACATGGAGAAGCACAACGCTTCGCGTCTGGTCGGCGCCCCTCCAGGCTACGTCGGCTACGAGGAGGGCGGCCACCTGACGGAGAAGGTGCGCCGGCGTCCGTACTCGGTCGTGTTGCTCGACGAGATCGAAAAGGCGCACCCCGACATTTTCAACATGCTGTTGCAGGTGATGGAGGAAGGCCGGCTCACCGACTCGTTCGGCCGCCACGTCGACTTCCGCAACGTAATCCTGATCATGACGTCGAACATCGGCGCCAACCTGATCAAGAACTCGGCCGGCCTGGGCTTCAAGGCGCAGGACGCGCACCGCAACTACGAGAAGATGAGGGAGATGGTGCTGTCGGAAGTCGAACGGCACTTCCGCCCCGAGTTCCTCAACCGGCTCGACGAGCCCGTCGTGTTCAACCAACTCGAACGTTCGGACCTCGATCGCATCGTGCACATCGAGATCGAGAAGGTCACGGAACGCCTGGCCGACCGGAAGATCTCCATCAGTCTCGACGACGCGGCGCGAGCCTTCCTCGTGGATAAGGGCTTTCACGCCGACTACGGCGCACGGCCACTCAAGCGCGCGATCGAACAACGGCTCGAGGACCCACTCGCCGAAGAGGTGCTGCGCGGCCACTACGAGAACGGCGCACACCTGGCCGTGACGGTCGGCGACAACGAACTGGTCTTCACGCCGGTCGAACAGCCGGAGGCTCCCGCCGAGGAAGCCGAAGCCGCGGCCACCGCGGGTGACACGCAAGAAGGGGAGTAGGCCGCGCCGCAGCCCGTCCTACGGGACGATGCATCCGCTCGCCGACCCTTCTCTGCGTGGCTAGCCTGACGTGCGCCAGCGCGGCAGCCGCGGGGCCCATCAAGCCTTTACCGCGTTCGGTCAAGCTCTTCAGGAGCCTTGCCGACCGAACGGCGCCTTCGAACGCTGATCCGATCACGGAGGCACCCGGCGTCAGGAAACCGTGCGCCGTTTCCGTACCGGCCACATCTACCCAGCGTGGTAATCGAAGATTCGCTTCCGTGGCTCGTGCTGGCCCGGGCGTTTGGCTTCTCGACCGGCTTGCGGCCCGGATCGCCGGCCGGGCTCCTCGACTGCGGCCTCGACACGCAGGGGTGGTTGGCGCTGAGCGATGCCCAACTCGCCGAGCAAGGCGTCAAGCCAGCGCAGCGCCAGCGCCTACTCGATCCAGAGGCACCGCTGCTGGCACGGCAGCTGCTCGATCGAACTGCCGCCGCCGGGCTCGGGCTGGTCTGGCGCGGTAACCCGCTATGGCCCGCCAGCTTGCTGGACCTGCCGGGTGCCCCGGCCGTGCTCTGGTTCCGCGGCCGCATCGACGCCCTCACGGCACCGTCGATCGCCGTGGTCGGTACCCGCACGCCTACTCCCTACGGAGCGCAAGCGGCCAAGGACTTCGCCGAGGGGTTGGTGATCGCAGGCATGACCGTCATCAGTGGCCTGGCGCGAGGGATCGACGGTGCCGCGCACCGAGTCACGCTCGAGGCACATGGCTCGACGATCGCCGTGCTCGGCTCCGCCATCGACTGCCCATATCCATCGGAGCACGCATCGCTCCTCGAGCAGATCGTCGATGGCGGCGGCCTTGCCCTGAGTGAGTATCCGCCTGGCTACCGCGCAAACCCCGGCACCTTCCCCAAGCGTAACCGTCTCCTCGCTGCCCTGAGCCAGGGGGTCCTCGTCATCGAAGCCGGTCGCCGTTCTGGAGCGTTGATCACCTGCGATTGGGCACTGCAATACGATCGCCCCGTCTGGGCCGTGCCTGGACCACACGCTTCACCGCTCAGCGTCGGCTGCCACCGCATCGTGCGAGAGGGAGCGCTGCTCGCTGATTCCCCCGCGAGCTTGCTCAAAGATCTCGGCGTCGCGCTGCCGGGACAGCAGATCGGCGACGGCCTCGAGGTCTTTCGCTCAGCAGACGAGGCACACGTGCTGCAGATTCTGCGGCGCAGCCCGAACGTAGTCGATGCGATTGCGACGGAACTCCGCAAGGACGTCGGTGAGGTCACTGTTCTGCTCGGCAAGCTTGAGCTACGCGGCCTCGTCGAGTCGCGTGCCGGTGGTGTCTACTTCACACGCGACGCGTCATGACGTAGTTCCAGCTGTTGCCGGCACCAAACGACAGCAGAAGCGCGGTCTGACCGGCGTCGAGCTTGGGCACTGTAACCTGGCGACCAGCGACCTTGACCTGGCCAGAGCCGTCACGTTTGGTCAGGGTCGTGTAGGAGGCTTCGTGTCGCAACGCCTCGTACAACGAGAGCCCGACCGACGCCGCGGATGTGTTGCCATACTTCTGCAGGGTGACGTACATCCGCTCCTGCGGAATGCTCATCTCCTCGGCGAGATCCTGGTTCAACGAGAGGTTGGCGCTGTGCGGCACGAACATGTCGACCTTGCTCGCGAGGTAGTTACACAGCTCGGCACGCTCATGCCGGTTACGAATATCGTCGACGGACTCAACGCTTTGCCAGCAGTCGGGAAGATCGTCGAGCAGTCCGGATCGCTGCAACACTTCGAGATAACCCTGTCGTGGCACGATGCCCTTGACAAACCGGTACACCTGCCGGCCGTCCATCTCGAAGAAGCGGTGAGTGTCGTCCTCCATCGAGTCCAGGAAGTCGTCGCCGTAGAGCTGTCGCCGGAACGAACCACCCTCTGGATCGAGTTCGCGTTTCAGGTGGTCGAACGGGTTATTCGCGACGTTGAGGACGCCGCGCTGAAAGACCGCATCCGCTGCGGTCGGATCGGTGCGCATGAAGTGGCCGAGCACTTCGATCGGCGCCGGGTCGAGCCCCTGCGGCGGCTCCCCGGCCGACACCACGCAGGCTGCGGCAGCGTCGCCGAGCAAGATCGAGTCACGATTGGTCCAGTCCACCATCCGGGTCGCAACGTCAGCTCCGACCACGAGCACGTTGCGGAACAGCTGCCCGCGGATCAGGCCGGAGGCAAGCCCGATCGCGCCGATGAAGCTCGAGCAGCCCTGCTGGAGGTCCAGGGCGCCGGCCCGGCCCATCCTCAACTGGCCGCCGGCACCGGTGCCGAAGGCATTCTGGATCCTGCCCGCCCCGGCGGGGTAGACGTACTGCGACGTGTTGGTCGCGAGCATGATCAGATCGATGCTCTCCGGCTCGGACTGGGACAGCTCTAACGCCTCGACAGCGGCAAGATAGCCGAGATCGGCTGCGTGTTGATCGGGCCGTGCAACGTGGCGCTTGTAAATCCCCGTGTGCTCCGAGATCCACTGCGCCGACGTGCGCAGCCAGGGCATACCTGCCTCGATCGCCTCATTGGTGAGGCTCGCTTCGGGCAGATAGACCCCGAGGCCGCGGATCCAGACACGTTGTTGCATGCGGTTGAGAGTCAGCAGCTTAGGAATCTACAAAGGCCCACTGGACCGCAGTCATCGCGAGGAAAGCCCCCGTAGTCCACAGGCAAATGACGACGGCGCGCCACGCGGCAAACAGTAGTAGCTTCCGCGGCTCGAAGTCGCGTCGCGAATAGAACACGATCGCCCCTAGCCAGGAGACAACCCAGAGCAAGACGAGGCGGAAGATCACGCCGTGCCCCCGGGCGTGACGCCGGGCTCGGCGTCAAGAGCCCGCTTCTCACCGAGCGTGTAGGCCTGGGTCATCGCCACCACGTTGAGCAAACCGGCGATGCAGAGCAGCGTGATTCCCAAGTCGACGGTGTCGACGTCGTGCTCGAGGGCGAGAGGTCCGAGCAATGGGGTCAGGACCAAGGAGGCGCCGCCGAACCCTGCTTCTCCGGCCCACCACCAGTAGAGCTGCGAGCGATCGACGCCGCGGAAGTCGGAGAACCAGAGGCCCATCACGTAGATGCCGATGACGCCGAAGCCAACCAGGGCACCGATCCTGCCTCGCCCCTCGCGAGCATGTCCGAGCCCCGGCACGAGCCAGGTAAGGAGAGCGGAGATCGCTGGCCGACCAGTCAGCTGGCGACCGCGCTTCTCGCTCAGGTTGTCGCGGGCGACGAGCCAGCATGCGTCGGCTGCAAGAATGGCGTTCAGGTATCCCGACAGCCCTGTCAGTGTCAGCCCGAGATGCTCGGTCGAGATCGGCAGCCGCAGCAGCCGAGCACGGTCCGGGTCAGCGGATTCCGGCTGCATGATCCAGGCGACCGTGGTCTCGCCGAAGTTGACCGCTTCGGGCAACAGGTGGATGGGCAGGTTCTTGAACACGCCACTGAAGAGCGAGTTGGAGAAGGCGAACACACGCCAATCGGCGAGCCAGAGACCGACGGCAAAGCACGCTGTCACGGCAACGAAACTGAACGCCGCACCCCGTTTATCGCCCGCATACAAGTGGCCCAAACCGGGAAGAAAGATCCCGGCAGCCAGGGCTTGATAGGGCTTCTTGGTGCTCTCCATGCGCCGCTCGAAAAATGGCCGCGGGAGGATACGCGATCAGACACCGGACCCGAACAGATCGTCAGGAATCCGCAGGAGGCTGCCATCCCGCCCCAGCAACGCCAGACGCGTCTCCGCTTCGGCCAACACTTGCTCGCTGGCCGCTTCCGGCGAGTCGACACGGAAGAGCCGGTAGGCCAGTGTCACCGAGGCTCGATGCTGCACGTCCATCCAGGTCCGGATGCGAATGACTTCGTCATAACGCGCTGACTCGCGGTAGCGGATGTCCAAGCGAACGACGGTGAGCGCGAGGCCTTGATCTTCCATCTCGCGGTAGCTGCGGCCGCGCGCACGCATCCACTCAGTGCGCGCCTCCTCGATCCACGGGACGTAGGAAGAGTGGTGGGCGACCCCCATCTGGTCGGTCTCGGCATACCGCACGCGTAGGTGATGAACACCGGCATCTTCTGGCAAACCACTCGTCATGCTTGCTCGTGAGCAAACCAGGTTCCATCCCCTGCGCGCAACCGTTGTTCCGCTTCGGCGGTGGCCAAATCGGCCGGCGCCACACCGGAGGCCCTGGCGCGCGCGAACAGATCGACGAGCAACGTCTCGATGCAATCGACCGTTGTGTCGGCGTTCTGAGTTGGCGGCCACAGTGGATGGTGGCCCGCGCCGGCGATGAGCCCCCCCGCACTGACCATGAAGTCCGGCGCGTAGAGGATTCCGCGATCGGCCAGCAACCGCGCATCGCTCGGCACGGTCAGCTGGTTGTTGGCACTTCCGGCGACTGCGCGACAGCGTAGACGCGCGATCGTGTCAGCCGCGAGCACACCACCGAATGCACATGGAACGAAGACGTCGCACTCGGTGGCAAGCACCGCTTCGGGCGCGATCACAGTGACACCGAGCTGGTCGCGCGTCGCAGCAACGCGCGCGGCGTCCGTATCCGCAATCGCCACACACCCGCCAGCGGCGACGAGCTGCTCGGCCACCCGCGCACCGACGCCACCTACACCCTGGATCACGAACGACAGATTGCCAAGACCGGGTTCGTCGAGTTCACGCGCGACAGCGCGCAGACCCGCAAGCACGCCGCTCGTCGTCGCGTTCGTCAAGCCGTCGAAGTCACCAGGAGAGATCGCGAAACGTGTCGTCTGAGCGAGGGCCGCGAGTTGCTCCGGTCCGGTCCCCACGTCGGGTCCAGTGAAGAACCGGCCGCCCATCGCCTCGATATGGCGCCCGAGCCAACGGTAGGCCCTGTGCGCGTCGAGGTCGGGATGATCCATGAGCACACACTTGCCACCACCTCCCGCAACCCCGACCGTCATGCACTTGAGCGTCATCGCGTGGGCGAGCCTGAGCGCATCGGCAACTGCCGAGTCGACTCCCGCATAGACAGCGCGACGGATTCCGCCAAAGGCCGGGCCATGGCGCGTGCCGTGGACCGCAATCACCGCTCGCGTGCCGCTGACAGGGTCCTGCAGAATCTCGACTTGCTCGTGATCAGCAGCTGAGAGTCCGAGAGGAAGTGAATCGTCGGTCGATGCCAGGTCTATGATCCCGCTGTCAGCGTTGGAGAATCACCGAGAATACGCTGCGCACGCACTCTGGGACGGGACTCTACAAGAGGACCCGCAAGTAGGGAGTCGAACGCGCGTCTCAGCAGTTTGTAGCGCCACACACCGGGGAGTCATGGATGCCCTTCGATCGTAGTCTCACGGCATGCCTTGCATGCGCCCTGCTGGTTTGTCTGCAAGCCTGCTCCTCGACCAAGGTCGCCCCACCAGAACCCGATCCGGTCGTCGAACAGCGGTTCCGCGAGGAGAACGCTGCCAAGCAGGCAGAGCGTGATTGGATCGAGCACTTCGACACGGTGCTTCTGAGGTTGGATCGCGGGCTGGCAGAGTGGGCCACCAGTCGCTCCAAGTCGGAGAACCGCAAGGCAGAGGGCCGCGCAGTGTCACTCGAGAAATACCTCGAGCACATGGCCACGCGCTTCGTCACACAACTGCTGTCCCTGCTCGATCGCAAGGAGCCGCCGCGCCGCCGCGCGATCGCTGCCGCAACGCTCGGCTTCGCTCGCTTCCGCAGCCTCGAGAAGAACCCGGGCAAGGCGGAGCAAATGGAAGCCGATCTCATAGCGCCGCTACACGACGCACTGAGCGATCCCGATGAGTCCGTACAGATCAACGCTTGCTTGGGCTTGGGCGTCCTGGCCAAGACATCGACACCGCTGGACCGACTGACCGCAATGGCAAGTTCCGGCGACACGCCCGGCCCCGTGCGTCGGGCAGCAACATGGACGCTCTTGCAACTACAACGCGCGGGCGCACCCGATGCCGCGTGGCTGCGACGCTTCCTCGCGATCTGGCCGAGAATCCTCCGGGGCGATCCGCTGGCCAAGGATGAGCTGTTGGTCATGCATGCGTTGCGTGGCGCGGGGCTGTTGCGCGACCAGACCATGCTGGCGAGGGTAAAGCCTTACTTCTCACACGCACGACCGCTGGTCCGCCAGACGGCATTGATCGCGGCGGCACGGTCGCGCAATCGACAGGCCATCCCCGCAGTGCTGAGCTTCTTGACCGATGAGGAGCCGAACGCGAATGTGCGGCTCACCGCACGCAAGGCACTCAAGGCGCTGGGTAACAACCGAGTCGACCACGGCTACGACATAAAGGCATGGCGCAAGGAGTTCCAACTCGAGGAGACGGATGCCACGAAGCGTCGCTAGGTGGGTCAGTCTACTGGTCGGTCTGGCAGCCCTGTCGGCGGCAGTAACGGCAGCGGGAATGTCTCAGGCAGGAGCGTCCCGGGCAGAGGTGGCCCAGGAGAGTGCGGCAAAGCGCATCGTTGAGCGACTGTCGGGCGGTAGACCCTCAGCCCTGCACGGTGTCATCCTCGGGTGGACCGAGACCAAACCTGACGGGGCCAAGGGGCGGAGGAAAGCAAGGCGCTACCTCGCAGCTCTGCGCTATCCGGATCGCTTCCGGCTCGAGGTCAGAGATCCCAGCGCTGGGGCGCTGGTCTACAAGCGAACGAGCAAGGGCGCATGGGTCGGTCCGGCCGGGGGACCGTTTCTCGCGACGAAGGCAGGTGGCGCGGGCGGGTACGAGCGCGTCTTCTCGCTGCTCAGCCTGCTCATGGGGTGGGATCTACTCGAGGGGCAAGCGCGGGTAGCCGGGTCGAAGGTGCACAGCACCTGGAAGAAGGCGCCCGTCATGCGCGTGGTCGACTCGAACGGACAGCCAGAGTCGTTGGAGCTGGGCGGAACGCGCTACGCCCTCAGACCGAGCCAGACCAAGAAGTTTCCCGCCGACGTCGCGGCCACACCTGAGCGGACTGGCATGAAGTTTCGTCGCTGTAGCATCAACGCCGAGTTCGAGGACTCGTACTTCGATCCAGCTGCGACGACCGCGAAGAAGGTCCGCATCGGCGGTGAGCGGCAGAACTTCCTCAGCCCGACTCTGGCACGTGTCGAAGCCGCGTGGCTGCTAGAGGTCGACGCCCCTGATCGCTGGCCCGACCGGCTCGCGAAACTCGATTCGCTCGGACGCGCCCTGCACGGGCTCGGGCAAGTCCCCGCCGGCCTTCCTGCCTACACGACGACGGGCAAGATGCAGGTCTACTTCCGTCCGGCGAAACGAAAGGCCAAGCCGCAGGCCCCAGCAGGCCACAAGCCGCAACGGCGCCCGGCGAAACTGGTAGCGGTGCTCTACGGACGCGGGCCCTGGGACACGGTGCGCGCGCCGCTCGAGAAGCGCCTCGCAGCGTTCGCCCGACAGGTGGGGCTAGAGCCAGGTGCGGTGCGCCATCTCCCCTACGTCTTACCTGGCGAAACGAACACACCGGGCCGGGAAACGGTGCTTCTGGTCCGCGCAGAACTCGACGTCCGGTGATCGACCAAGCCTGGACACGCCCCGAGATCCCCTAGTCAGGCTCCCTGGCAGGAGATGCCTCGCTGGGGGGACAAGTTGGCCCGGTTGGCCCGGCCCAGGACCGGTATCTTAGTTGCAGGAAGATCTCACGATGCGCAGGCTCCCCCTCATCGCCGCCGTGCTCGCCGGAACCCTCTCCGTTGAGCTTCCCGCCCAGATCGGTTCCTCAACGTCCCGATTGGGTCGCTCCGCCAGTCCCGTCACCCGGTCGGCTCCCGTCCAGCGACGCTCCGCACCAGTGCAGCGACGCTCCGCACCAGTGCAGCGACGCTCCGCACCAGTGCAGCGGCGCTCCGCACCAGTGCAGCGTCGA
>NYZE01000064.1 GCA_002685965.1 Planctomycetota bacterium
TCATGAAGTGGTTCGAGATCCTGCAGGGGGAGTACGGCTGCCCGATGGTGATGCTGCACGTGCCCTACCAGGGCGATGGCGTCATCACGCAGTCGATGCGGCGATACGTCGTCGAGCAGCTGCGGAACAAGGTGATTCCGCTGCTCGAGCAGGTCAGCGGCAAGAGCTACGACGAGGATCGGCTGAAAGAGATGCTCGCTCGCTCAGCGGCGGCCGAGGACGACCTCGTCGCCGTGCTCGAATCAGCGAAGAACGTGCCGTCGCCGATCGACGCCTACTTCGGCGGCGTCTACTACATCGGGCCGATCTTCACCGCGTTTAGGGGAACCGAGGAAACGATCGACTACTACGGCGCGCTGCGCGCCGAGGTCGACGAGCGCGTCAGTCAGGGCAAGGGGCCGATCACTCCCGACGGCGAGATTCAGGAGGAGCGCTACCGGGTCGTTGTCGAGGGCCCACCCAACTGGACCAACTTCCGCGAGTTCTGGCGCATGTTCGCGGAGGACGGCGCCGTCGTCGTCGCGTCGTCGTACACCAAGGTCGGCGGCGTCTACGACTTCGGCTTCCGGCACGATCCGTCGCGCCCGCTCGAATCGCTCGCCGACTACTGCATGGGTTGCTACACCAACCTCAACCTGCCGAGTCGCGTCGACATGCTCACGCGCTACGTCGAGGATTACGCAGCCGATGGTCTGCTGATCAACTCGGTCAAGAGCTGCAACTCGTTCAGCGCCGGACAGCTCATGATCCTGCGCGAGGTCGAGCAGCGGACCGGCAAACCCGGTGGTTTCATCGAGAGCGATCTCGTCGACCCCCGCTACTTCTCGGCCGCGAACATCAAGAACCGGCTCGAGTCGTGGTTCCAGATGATCGAGCAGCGGAGGGCCTGAGGTGGGTTCACTCGACTACTGCGTCGGCATCGACCTCGGCTCCACGACGACCAAGGCGGTTGTGCTCGGGCTCGACGGTGCGGTGCTCGGAAGAGGCATCACCAACAGCCGCAGCAACTATGACGTCGCGTGCTCAGTCGCGCTCGACGAGGCGCTCACCAACGCTCGGTTCGCGTTGTTCGAGACCGAGCTCGCCGCGACCGCCCTGGACGACGCGAGTCGCGCTGAGCTGGTCGAGACGCTGACGCTGCGGTTGCGGGAGCAGCAGTACCTCGATCAGCTACAAGCGCTCGCATCCGTCCTGGATCTGCTCATGGAGAGCGGCGTGCACAACGAGGCGCACGAGGCGGTCCACTCGATCCTGGCGCAGATGCGTGAAGGGAGCGGCGAGCTGTGGTCGACCAACGCGAACCGTCGCAGCGACTTCTTCCGCGACCTGGCGGGCGAGCGCTATCTACGCCTGGCCGAGCAGGCATCGCAGAAGGGCTACGCAGGTTTCGACGTGCTGGTCGGACTCTTCGACAAGGCGATCCTGCAAGTCGAGAACACGCTGCCGACCGATGACTCGTTCGCGCGCTTGTTGACCGCGGCGCTGACGAGCATGGGCGAGGTCCCACTCGAGCTGCGTCTGGCCGTCGAGATGGTCACCGAACTCGAGCTCATGCAGGTCGCCGGCGTCGGCACCGGCTACGGCCGCCAGCGGCTGCCGTTTCCGAAGGAGTCGATCCATTCCGAGATCCTCTGCCATGGACTCGGCGCGCACATGATGTTCCCGAACACGCGAACGGTTCTCGACATCGGCGGACAGGACACGAAGGCGATCCAGGTCGATGCCCGAGGCATCGTCACGTCGTTCCAGATGAACGATCGGTGCGCGGCGGGATGTGGTCGTTACCTCGGCTACATCGCCGACGAGATGAATCTCGGGCTGCACGAGCTCGGTCCGCTCGCCAACCAGTCCACTCGATCCGTGCGCATCAACTCGACGTGCACCGTGTTCGCGGGTGCCGAGCTCAGAGAGCGGCTCGGCCTCGGCGAGCGCCGTGAGGACATCCTCGCCGGTCTGCACCGCGCGATCATCCTGCGCGCGATGTCTCTCCTGGCCCGCTCGGGCGGGATCGAGGAGGAGTTCACGTTCACCGGTGGCGTTGCCAAGAACCCCGCGGCGGTCGACGCGCTGGCCGACCTCGTCCGCGCGAACTACGGCGAGGTGACGCTCAACATCTCGCCGGTATCGATCTACACGGGGGCGCTCGGAGCTGCGGTGTTCGCGCTGCGTGGGGCGGATGCCGCAGTGGCGGCGGAGGGAGCATGAGCGAGTTGCTGACAGCCGGTCTCGATGTCGGATCGTCCGCGATCAAGGTCGTCGTCGTCGAGGACGGTGGAGCGCGGGCGCGCGTGCTCGGGCAGGCCGTCGAGCGCATTCGCCGGCGCGAAGCGGCCCGTGTCGCCCAGGACGTATTCGAGAGCGTTCTGCGTGACGCCGGCGTCGAAGAAGGAGACCTTGCCTACACGGCGACGACGGGGGAGGGCGAGATCGTGCCGTTCCGAACGGGTCACTTCTACGGCATGACGACGCATGCGCGCGGCGCTGTGTTCCTTTGCCCGGAGGCGCGCGCGATCCTCGACGTCGGAGCGCTGCACACGCGCGCGGTCCTGATGGACGCGCGGGCCAAGGTTCTCAGTTACCGGATGACAAGCCAGTGCGCGTCCGGATCGGGGCAGTTCCTCGAGAACATCGCGCGTTATCTTGGTGTGACCCTCGACGAGATCGGGTCGTTGTCACAGGAGGCCGACGCGCCTGAGGTCTGTTCGTCGATTTGCGCCGTGCTCGCGGAGACCGACGTGATCAACATGGTCTCGCGCGGCATCTCGGTGCAGAACATCCTGCGCGGCATTCACGATTCGATGGCCGGTCGCTACGTCAAGCTGCTGCTCTCGGCGGGAGCGCGCGGGACCGTGCTCGTAACCGGCGGGCTCGCTGCAGACCCGGGCCTCGTCGCCGCGCTCGTGACGGCGGCCGAGCAGTTCTCCGACCGCGGCAAGCTGGACATCCGCTCCGACGAGCGCTCGGTCCTGGCTGGTGCGTTGGGCGCTGCTCTGTGGGGCGCCTTCCGGGCGCGGCGTCTCGAGGCATCCGGAGTGACCCCGTGAGCGATCCGCAGGGACTCGCCGAGCTGGTGTCCCTCGAGGGTCGCGTTGCCGTCGTGACCGGCGGGGCCGGCGGCATCGGGTCGGTCGTGGTTCGCCAACTGCTCGACGCGGGCGCCGATGTCGTGAGCGCCGACGTCCATGGCGCGGACTGTGTCGAGGGGGCGGTGCAGTTCTCGTGCGACGTAGGCGACATCTGTAGCGTCGAGCGGCTCGTCGCGGCAGTGAATCGGTGCTGGGACGGAATGGACCTGCTCGTGCATTGCGCTGGCATCACGAGCGATGCGGTGCTCTGGAAGATGAGCATGGACGCGTGGGACAAGGTGCTGTCGACGAACCTGTCGTCAGCCTTCTATCTGCTGCGTGGGTTCGCACCCTTGATGCGCAAGCGACAACGAGGCTCGGTCGTCCTCGTCTCGTCGATCAACGGCGAGCGCGGCAAGTTCGGTCAGGCCAACTACGCGGCCAGCAAGAGCGGCTTGATCGGGTTGGCGAGAACGGCGGCGCGTGAGCTCGGGGCGTTTGGCATCCGCGTCAACGTCATCAGTCCGGGGCTGATCCGCACGCCGATGATGGATGTCCTCGCGGACGAGCACGTCGAGGCCGCGATCCAGGAGACCGTCTTGGGGCGTGTCGGCGAGCCCGACGACATCGCACGGTCCGTTTTGTTTCTCGTCAGCGAGATGAGCCGGCACGTCACCGGACAGGTACTGAGGGTCGATGGAGGTCAGCTGATCGCGTGAGGAAGTCATGAGCACGATGGAAACCGATAGCGTCGTCATTCGTCGCCTGCGGCCTGACGACCTCGACGTCGTCGTGCGCATCGACGAGAAAAACACGGGTCGCCGGCGCGCGGAGTACTTCGAGATCAAGCTCGAGAAGGCGCTGGCGGAGGTCGGCATCGAGGTGTCACTGGCCGCCGGGGTCGACGGCGCCGTGGTTGGCTTCCTGCTCTGCTGGGTCCATTACGGTGAGTTCGGACAGCCCGAACCCGTCGCCGTCCTCGACACGATCGGCGTCGCGCCGGAGCACCGCGGCGCCGGCGTTGGGCAGGCGCTGCTCGATCAGTTGCGCACCAACCTGCTCGGCCTCGGCATCCGCAGCCTACGCACCGAGGTGTCGTGGGAGGACCAGGAACTGCTGCTCTTCTTCCAGCGTATCGGTTTCCAGCTCACGCAGCGGCTCTGTCTCGATCTGGAGCTCGACTACGAGTAGCGTTTGCTGCCCGTGTCTGCGTGCGACTCCAACGCTGCGCACAAGGGAGCCATGTCCTTGAACACGTCACCGACGAGGCAGTCGATGAGCCCGCGGCGCTGCTCGGGATGGCTCTTGAGGAACGACCGAAAGCTGAACGCAGGATCATAGAAGGCGTGGATCAGCGCGCTGATCACACGGACGCCGCCCGTGAGCTCGGGCTCGAAGCGTCCGAGACGCTGCGCCGAGACATCGTCTGACTCGAGAGCGTCGTGGATGCAGGGTGCTGCCAGCTCCGCTGACGCCAGCGCAAGGAATACGCCCGACGAGTAGATCGGATCCAAGAAGGCGCGCGCATCACCGAGCATGACCCAGCCATCGCCGACCGTCTGCTTGTTGCAGTATGCGAGCACGCCTCCGCCGCGCACCTGATCGACGCGTTCGGCTCCTTCGAGGCACTCGAGCAGCGGTGCGCTTTCGACGATCCCGCGCACGAACGCATCCTCGATGCTGATGCCTCCGCGCAGCACGTGCAGCGGATCGCCAACGACACCGACACTCACGATGTCCTCGCTGAGCGGGATGTACCAGGCCCAGCAGTTCTCCGGCAACAGGAAGATCGTCGTCTCGCCTGCGTCGATCCCGTCGCGGCGAGCGCCGCCGCGGAAGTACGACCAGACCGATGTCTTGAGCAGCGACGCGATGCCGTCGCGCAGCCCGAGCTGGCGGCCGAGCACGGTGGCACGGCCCGACGCGTCGACGACGACGCGCGCTGCGACGTCCTTGGACTCGTCGCCTTGCACGACGCGGACGCCCGTGGCGCGCTCGCCGTCGAACAGTACGCTCTCGACCTGCGCGCCCATCCACACCTCGACGCCCGTTTCCACTGCGTTGTCGAGGCACATACGATCGAACTCGGAGCGCTCCACCTGCCAGGTTCGGGCGGCGTCACCCTCGATGGTCTCCGAGAAGTAGAAGGGCTCGGAGTCCGCACCGCTCGGCGACACGAAGCGCACGCTGTGCTTCGGCACGAACTGCGATTGCTTCATGCTCGGAATGAGACCGAGCCGGGACAGGGGCCCGTAGGTGTGCGGGATCAGCGACTCGCCGATCCAGTAGCGCGGGAACACGGCGCGATCGACGATCAGGCAACGATGTCCCTGCCTGGCGAGCAGGGTCGCTACCGCGGCGCCAGCCGGTCCGCCGCCGATCACTGCAACGTCATGTGTCACCGCGGGATCTTTGCCTTGCGGATGCGCCGCATCTCTGAGCTCGTGAAGGGCCGGGCACCATCGTGCGAACTGTCCTTGACGCGGAACCCCTGCTCGTCGACGAAGCGGTCGAGGCGGATGCGCTCGACGCAGACGCTAGCGGCGTTGATTGCGGAGTGCGTGGCCACGACCTTCGGCTTCGTGGTCTCGCCGACATCCAGCACGTGCAGACCCTTGTTCTCGACCGCCGCGAAGGCATACAGCCGGTTCACCGGCGGTTCGAACGCGTGCGTGACAAAGACGTCGGTCACGTTCCATCCGGCCAGGGACGTGCTCGCGGCCTTGGCCATCGTCGGCGTGGACACGTCGAAGATGCGGAGCCCACCCCGGCCGTCAGCCACGTAGAGGTACTCGCGCTCGAGCGAACGCTGCGTGGAGTCGCCGGGGTCATACAGTGCGCCCGTGAAGAGGCCGCGTGCATCGGTCGTAGGGATGGTTCCGACGATCAGCGGTGTCGTGGGGTAGCGGATGTTGAGGACACGGACGCCCGATGCACCATCGGCGACGTAGGCGATACTGTCGAAACCCATGAACGATCGCTCCCCGTACTGCGAGAAGGTCATCACATCGGAGGCGTCGTTCGGATCCATCGACATGCCGTTGAGGTCGACCGTGGCGATGATCCTCGGAGGGTGAGGTTGCTCGACATCGACCACGAAGAGTCCGACTGCGCCCGCGGCCACGTAGAGGTAGTCGCCGGCCCAATGAACGGCTCGCGCCTCGGTCATCGGGAGTGTCGCGATCAGGCTCGGGCGACTCGGCACTGCGACGTCGAAGACTCGGACGCCGCCGGCGCCATCCGCGAGGAAGAGTCTGCCCGCGATGAGTGCCATGTCTCGGGCGTCGGTCGTCTTGACGACTGATCGCACGGTGGGCTGGTCGGGGACGCGCACGTCGATGGTGCACAGGCCGCTCGACCCGTTGGCGACATAGACGAACTCGCAGTTGCCCTTGACCTGGTTCATCTCCATCGCGAGCGCGCGTGGCGACGCCAGCGGTACGAAGCCCACCTCGGTGAGGGCGCCGTCCTTGCCCCGCTCGAGGATCTTCATGCCGGGCTGCGGGCCCCGATGTGCGACGAAGGCATGCTTGCGTGCCAGGGTGAAGTTCTCGGACCCGATGCCCAGTGCGACGTCGTTGTGGTGGCACTCGATGCAGCCGCGCGGCGTGCGACGCGTCGTGTGCGGGTTGACGGCGTTCATGCCGAGTCCCGAGTGACCTTCCGCGGTGCGTGGCATCTCCTGGTCGAGCACCTTGCTGCCGTTGGTGTCGGTGACCGTCGCGAGGACCTGGCAGCCGACGGTGTAGGGCGCGACCTTGCCCTCGCTGTTCCACCCCATGTGGAAGTTCTTGAAGTTGAGGAAGTACTTCTTGTCCGTCTTGGTCGTGCCGAGCGTCTTCTCGCCCTTGAAGTAGTCGAGCGCGCTCGTGCGCAGGTCACGCTCGAAGTGGCAGCCGTAGCAGTTGTTCTGCCAGGCCGAGTGGCACGTGTAGCACTCGAGCCCGCCGGTCGCCTTCAGGTGATCGCCGTTCATGGCGAAGGCCGCCATCGCGTTGTAGGTGGTGTGGTTCGGATCCGTGAACTCCTTTGCCTGCGCGACCACGTGGTCCTTGCCGGTGACCTTCGATCGCAGGATGTAGGTGCCGTTCTCGATTCGCACGTGGTCGAGCTTGCTGCCGCGGACCGTGACGAGGTCGCCGTACTCGCTCGGCGTGCCATGGCAATCCTCGCACTCGATCTCGGTCGCCTGATCCATGTGACCGTAGATGTTGCCGTCGCCCATGATCTCGTTCTGCACGTGGCAGTCGATGCAGTGCATGCCGCGCTCGTGATGGATGTCCGGTGGGTTCACGAGCGGATCCTGCACGTGGTAGGCGCCGTAGATCTTCTTCGCAGTCAGGCCGGGGCGGTTCGGTTCGGTCGGCGTCGCTGGTGGGAGCTGCGCCAGTCCCTGGAAACTCAGGCCGATGCGCGCGCCTCGAGTGTGGCAGTGTGCGCACTGGTGCGTGTCGATTTGACGAGTGATCGTGTGCTTCCGCGGATGTCCGACCTCGTCCTTGGGGACCATCCCGTCTGCCGACAGGGACAGGCCGTTGTTGGCGTACGGCACGTGACACGCTGCGCACCCTTCGGACCGGTAGTTGCCGTCTTGGCCCGGGACGCCCCGTACGGCCTTGCCGCGCGACCACAGGTGGCAGCGTGCGCAGATCTTGCGCGGCACGTCCGAGTAGTGGCGCTGGAACGTGTCGAACTTGAACGAATGGTCCTCGGCGGGAATCTGTTCGAGCGATTCCACCGCACCGCGCTCGGTAGGCACGTCGCCGTCAGTGTCCACGACCGGCATGTTGCCCCAGATCGGTGTGCGCGAAGGCAGGATGCCGTTCAGGTAGGCACCGCCGGTCAGGTGGCCCGCCGTGGTCGCCATCATCGACTTCAACACACGCTCGGTCTTCTCCTCATGACAGCTGCCGGTCCAGCCGTCGGATGACTTGCCACAGGTCTGCCGGACGACGCGCAGGTTCGAAGGGTTGAGGAAGCGAAGGTAGGCGAGGTCGGGATAGTCGACGGGCAGGATCGTCGGGTTGAGCGGCATTGGCATCGACGGAGCGATGTGCGCCTTGTCCTTGTCGATTGCTGTGTCGTCTCCGCCGTGACAGTCGACGCAGTAGAGCAGCCGTTTGGCGTGCATCTCCTCGATCTCGACGTGGCACCTGAGACACATGCCGCCGGCTTCCGCGCGGGTTTGCGGCGGACGGCGCGGAGTGGCTATTGGATCCGTCGAACTGCGTTGGCAGCCGAACAGAAAGCACGAGGCCAAGAACAACAACAGGCAGCGAAGCAGCATCGCACTCGTCTGGGAGAAAGTCCCATATTCTGCCTGTACGGAAAACGCGAAAGCGCGGGCGCCGTTTCGCGTTAGGTGCTGCTCAGCCGCGTGGCCGCTGCGACCACCAACGCCAGCCGATCCCGACGAGCAGCAGAGCCGGGACGAGCAGCAGAACCGCTGTGCCGAGGCGGAAACCGCCCGCCAGGTGAAGGACGCCGGCGTCACGCGCCGCGTCTCCTACGTTCACTCAGCAGCCCTGCGCGAGCACCCGTGCGCTCAGTGCCATCGTCACTGTGGCCAGCGGCGCGGCGAGTTGCAGGATCGGGCGCATCCTCATCTCACATCGCGCGCCCATCGGGGATGATCAGCCCGAAGAGCAGGAGAGATGTCAGGAACAGGCACAGCAACATGTAGAGCGTGAAGTCACGGCGTTCATGGCGAAGGTGCATGAAGTAGAGCGCGATGATCAGTGCCTTGACGGTCATGCCGGCGATCAGGAA
>NYZE01000065.1 GCA_002685965.1 Planctomycetota bacterium
CAGCAAGGAGTGGAGATCCGGCGAGCCAAGTAGGGGCCGAGCAACTCGAATGCCCGAAGGGCACGAGAGTTGCCCGGCTCTGCGCTACTTGTCGCTGGCGTTCCCCGCGCTTTCGATCTTGTGGATGCTCTTCGTCACGGCGCGGTCGAGCATCAGGATGTAGCGGTCCCACTGGATGCCGCCGATGGTGACGTCGAGGACGACACCGCTCTGGACGGTGGTCACGACCGGGTCGGCGATGGCTGCTCCCTGGGCGATCTCGACGTTGAAGTCGGAGATGACCGAGCGTTGCTCGGTGAAGGCAACGTGGCCGCGAGTGGCGCCGGCGCCGGCGCCGCGGCGACGTTTGGCCACCGATTTTCGTATGGATTTTCGCATGGCGTGAAGGGCGGGCAGCGCCTTGCTCGAGCCGAGATCTCCGAGCACGCGGGCGCTACGAAGCTTGAGCGTGGCCTTACCGCGGTTGAGCCAGCGAGTCAGGTAGACGGCTGCGTCGTCGTGTTGGCTGGCGTCGCGGATCTCCGAGACGACGTCGACACGGGTCGGGCCCTGCGGCCACAGTATCGCCTGGCGCCAAACGAAGCGCTTGCCGGCCTGGTCGAAACCGAGCAGTGCCTTGCGCGCCATGCGGCGGCGGATGCGGTGCACGGCTTCGGCCGCGAACTTACGGCACACGTTGGCGACGGTCTTGGTGCCCCTCTTGGTTGTCGCTCGTTGCTTCTTTAGCCGCGCTGCCTCGGCTTGTTCGGCAGTCAGGAGCATCCGCATCGCCTGCACGATCGCTGCCTGCTTGGCGCGAGCAACTGCATCCTTCTTGCGCACATTGATCTTGAGCAGCAGTTGGCGTGCGCGTTGAACACGGTCGGTTGGGTAGCGCGCGTGGTCGAGCATGTACTGTGCCGCAAGGCGTTCGAGCTTGGCCATGGATGCAGGCTTGATTCTTCGTGCCACGATCTGTCCGTAGAGATCCAAGGCGTCAGCGTCGAGGCCGTTCTCGAACGCCCAGATAGCGCGCTGCGCGGTACGGAACGGCGAGTCGGATCCGGTCAGGCCGCCGAGATGCAAGAGCTGCTTCTTCAGCTCTTGCTTGGACACGAAGCGCTCGACCTCTTTGGTCGCGAACGTCTGTTGTCTGCTATGCGTGTTGATCTTCCAGCCGGTCTTCGTTTTCTGGACCTTCCCGGCGATCCTTGTTCCGTTGGTCAGAACGAGTACCCCGTCCTGCGCAACGGCGGTCAGAGTGACTATCGCGATCGTCAACGCTGCCAGCATTGTGACTCCTTGGGAATCCGGTCCTCGACGAGGGGCCGATACGCCATAGGATAAGCACTGGCTCGCGTAACGTGCGCCTGTAGTGGTGTTGCATTTTCCCTGGTCGCCCGCGCACCGCATCCTAAGGGGGAGACATGGCAGCTAGTTGGTGGATCGTTGCTGGCGCGGTTTCAGCGTTCGCGTTCGCTGAGTCGTTGCCCCAGGGGGACAAGCAGACCAAGGCACCGGTCGATCCCGAGCGCGCGCGCGTCGACGAGTTGATCGGTCGCATGGAGAAGTCGCAGCAAGCGATCAAGAGCTTGCGTGCGACGCTCGAGCTGACCCTCGGCATTCCGGCTCCCGATGGCGACGGGTCCGGCAAGATGATCGAGATGCGTGCGCTGATGCGGGTCGAGTCGATGCGGCGCGACACGGGTCGCTATACGCGGATCGACGTCGACCTCGACACTCCGCAGGGACCCGTGCACCAGCGCATGGCGAGAACCCCCGATGGGATCCGGATTCATCGTGCCAGTGAGTTCACCGGTGAGAGCTGGCTCAAGGTGGACAAGGAGACGATGAAGAAGCTTGACCGCGCGGCCGCCATCTTTGGCTCGAGCGGTGCACTGCGCGTGGCAGGCGCAAGCCGTCCCGGTGCGGTCGTCGGCGCTGAGTTGCTCAAGGGACTCGGCCTGCAATACCGGCTCAAGTTGCTCGAGGCGCCGGTCAACGTCGATGGCCAGCCCTGTCACGCGGTTCATGCGCTCATCGACAGTGTCCGGGCCGCAAACGCTTCCGCACCCGCCATGCCGACCGAGCTGCCAGAGGCCATTCACCTCTACTTCTCGCAGAAGGACCTGCTGCTGCGGCGGATGGTGCAGATGGTGGGCAAGCGTCAGCTCGCGACGCTGACGCTGCAACAGGTCGAGCAGAACCCGAAGCTCTTGGCCAGCCGCTTCGAGTTGGTGCCTCCCGATGGTGTGCGTTTCAAGGACATCCTCACCGACGAGCTCGGATCGATCCGCATCAAGATGGACCTGAAGCGGCTCGAGGAGCACGACGCGCGCATCCGGGAGGCGAAACAGACGAAGAACGTCCCCACGAAGAGCGACGCCAAGAAGAGCGACGCCAAGAAGAGATAGTCGCGGCTCAGCGGCCGATCTGCCAGGCGAAGCGACCGCCGTGCTCAACGAGCTCCAGGTCGCCGAGTTCACCCGTCGTCAGGGGAAGTCGTGCACGAAGACCAGCCGCGTCGAAACCGCCGAGATCTGTGCGGGCTGATGTCGATGCGACGCACCGGGCCGGTGACAACCGCGCCAGCAGCTGCGGGTGGCGTCGCGTGAGGCTTGCATGATGTGGCAACACCAGGACGTCCACGGGTCCGCGCATGCTCTGGACCAGAGCCCCGATACCCGCTGCCTCCTGATCGCCGGTCACGACGATGCGCGGGCCGTCTGGGAACACGTAGTCGACGACGAGCGATCCGTCGTTTGCCCCGGCCAAGTCGCCGCAGGGGTGCACGGCCAGCAGAAGTGCGTTGTCGATGCGCGCCTGCGTGCCAGCGTGCATGACCGTGAACGGCACGCCGTGTCGGCGCAGTAGGCGAACCAGTGGCGCGCTCTTGGGTGCCTCGGGCAACCAGACTCGATCGACCGGCGTGCGTAGCAGTAGCTCGGGGAGGCCGGAACAGTGGTCGGCGTGCCCGTGCGTCAGCACGAGGTGGTCAATGCCGGCAAGGCCCGACCGGCGTAGTGTGTGAATCAGCCGTCGAGCTGCGAACCGTCCGTCGATTCGGTCGCCGCAGTCGATGACCAGCGTCGTCGATGCGGATCGAAACACCGCGCACTGTCCGTGCCCTACGGCGAGTAAGCGGAAGCTCCGTGCGGCTTGGCCTGGGGCGGCGATGAAGAACGGAACGACAGCGGCCAAGCACACGAGCAGGAAGAGCTTTCTCGATGCCAGCACCGCTGCGAGCGAGACGCCGACTCCGAGGATGAGCATCGCGGTGCCGGGCGGTGGCGCCGCCATGGCGTGAATCGGCGCGCTCGGTAGCGACGCGAGGGTGTTCAGTGCGCCCAAGTAGGTCGTTCCCAGGAACTCGATCGCTGCGAAGATGCCCCAGCCGAGCGGTGGCGCGAGTTCCGCGAGTGGCGGGCCTATGGCTGCCAGCGCGAGCATCCCGAGGATGAACGGCAGGGCGAGCGGTGTCAGCAGCACGCCCCATAGGGAGATGGCGCCGAAGTACTCGAGGGACAGCGCAGCCGTTGCGATCTGAGCGGACAGCGAGGCGCCCGCGTAGCGGGCCACAAGATGCGGTAACTTCGCGGCCGGACGGATGAAGGCGAGGCCAGCCACTGCCATGTAGGACAGGCAGAACGACGGTGAGCCGAGGTCTTCTGGAAACAAGAGGACTGTCATCAGGGCTGCCGCCGATAGGGCCGAAGTGATGGCGAACGGTCGACCGCTCTCGCGGCACCAACGCCACGTGGCGTAGCCGATTGCCGCTCGGGTGACCGGCGGGTGAAAGCGGGTCAGCCACGCGTAGCAAACCACGACGACGACCGTCGCGACGTAGCGCTGTCGCGAGGTCGGCAGCACCAAGGCCAGTAGCGCGCTCGTGAGTACTGCGACGAAGACCGTGTGGAGTCCGCTCACGGCGAGCAGGTGTGACAGGCCCAGGCGACGGTGGTTGGCAAGGTCGGTCGCATCGGCATCGCCGCGGGCGAGCAACACGCGGGATGTCAGTGACGCGACACGGGGTGTGAGTTCGCGGGAGAGTCGGGCCGTCCATGCTGCCACGAACCGGTCGCGCAACGAAGCGGCCGACGGGGGCCCGCGTTCTGCCGCGATCAAGTCCGCCCGGGTCGCGAGCACCAGCGGCCCACTGCTGCCGGGTCGGTGGGCGAGGCGGGCGAGGCAGTGGATGGCGGTCCCTGCGTGAATCCGGCACCGGCCCGCGATGCGCAGCTCGGCGGGCCGGTGACCGAGCCGCACTTGAACCCGGTGCATGCCGAAGTGACCTCGCTCGCTCCCGACCGCGACGGCGCGGATGCGCACGAGACTGTCGGCGCGGATAGGCGGTGGCGCAGCGCCGGGCAGGGCGCTCAGCGTGCCCACGGTCCAGGCCAGCGTCGGCCACCAGAGTGCCGGCGCCCAGTGCGCCAGCTGCCTGGATCGATGCGCGACCAAGAAGGCTGCGAGCGCGACCGCTTGCACGATGACGCCAACCTGGTCCGCGAGCAGGTAGCCGATCGCCGCGGCTGGGGCCACGTAGACGACAGGAGCTTCGGTTGCCGCGCGCATACGCTTAAGTACGTCGAGGCGAGAAACGGTTCGGCGATTCCGGTTCCTGGGCGGGCTGCTACGATTCGCCCCGATGATTCACCCGCTGTTTCCAGGTAGCTTCGATCCGCCGACGAAGGGCCACGTTGATCTGATCGAGCGTGCGTTGCGTCTCTACGGCCAGCTTCGTGTGGCGGTCGCGAAGAACACGAGCAAGACGCCGCTTCTGAGCGTCGAGGAACGTGTGGATCTTCTGCGCGCCTGCCTTGGCGAGCGTCCGGGTCTCGACGTCGTGACGTTCGAGGGGCTCGTGGTCGACTACTGCCAAGCCCACGGGCACAGCGTTATCCTGCGTGGCCTACGCACGGTCGCAGACCTCGAGTACGAGTACTCGATGGCGCTCACCAACCGCCAGTTCGCGCCAGCGGTCGAGACCGTCTTTCTCATGCCGAGCCTCGCACACAGCTTCACTTCATCGACGCTCATCAAGGAGGTCCTCAAGAACCGTGGCGACGTCTCTGCGTTCCTGCCGCAGATCGTCATCGACCGCCTCGCGGAGAAGCCATGACCGAGCGGAGTATCGTTGCGAGCGAGCGGGCGCCCGACGCGATCGGACCCTATAGCCAAGCCGTCCTGTGCGACGGGTGGTTGTGGTGTTCCGGCCAGATTGGCCTCGACCCGGCGACGATGCAGGTCGTCGAGGGGGGCGTTGTCGCGGAGACCGAACGCGTCCTCGACAACCTGCAAGCCGTGCTGGCTGCCGCTGGTGCCACCTTCGCCGATGTGGTCAAGACCACGATCTATCTCGCGGACATGGCCGACTTCGCCACGGTCAACGAGATCTACGGCAGCAGATTTGGCGAGTATCGTCCGGCGCGCGCGACGGTAGAGGCGGCAGGCCTGCCCAAGGGAGTGCGCGTGGAGATCGACTGCGTCGCTCGCGTCTCGGCGGGCTAGCACAGGGCCTCCGATTTGCGCCGACTGCTCGACCTGGCACTCTGGGTAGTGCTGCTCGCTGCACCAGCCTTGGTCGTGCTGGGTGGTCCGCGTCACGAAGGACATGCGCACATCGAGCGCGCCTTCCAGTCTTTCGTCCTCAGTGACGAAGCGCCTGACGCGCCGCAACTGGTGACGGGTCCGGCGACGTCGCTCGGGCGCGCCTGGTTCCTGTTCTTCTTCGACCTGCGGGCCAGGTTGGGCTTGCCGCAGTGGTGCAATCGTCCGCTCAGCGTCGGTATCGCCTGGCTCTTGTTCGGCGCGGCGTTCGCGCTGCTCGTCGGCGGAGCCGTCGGGCCGCTGGCGACGGCGGTCGGCTTGCTGTTAATGCTCGTGCACCCAGAGCTGCGCGGCCTCGGCGCGCTCATGACGCCGTGGTTGCCGGCCTTCGCCTTCGTGATGCTCGGCCTCGCGTTTCTGCAAGGCATGGTGCTGCCGACGATTGTCTTGCGTCGTTCGCACCCGGGTCGCTGGGTGCCGCGTCTGTTGTCGATTCTCGGCTGCGGCATCGCCTTCGGTCTCGCTTCTTCGGCAGAGGAGCGGATCGGTTGGCTCATGCTCGTGCCCAGCTTCCTGCTCATGCTCTCGGTGGCAGCGGTCGCGCTGACGCTCTGGCGCGTCCGCAACGCGATACCTCCGTCGGGTCTGCTCTTCAACCCGTGGGCGATTCTGCGTCGCACCCTGCCATGGGGTGCGGCCTGGTTCTTTGTCTTCGTGCTGTTCGTCAGGTTGCACGAAGAGCTTGGGATGAACACGGAGGGTCTATCTGCGATGGTGGAACCGGCCGGCACGTTCGAGCGTGTGCTTGCTTGGAGTGCGCTGCCCGGCATCCTCTGGCTCGGTTATCGAGAGGGTCAGCGACTCGGCTTTCGCTCGCAGCTCGGTGGCAGCACGGTGCTCTTCGTCTGCTTGTTTTCGGTCTGGCTCATGGGGCCGGCACTGGTGGCGGAAGCGAACCCGCTCGAGCGGCTGCTCGGAGTGCCGGTGTTTGCCGCGTCGATTGCATTGTGGGTGCGCTGGCGCGGGTAGGGCATGGCTGCGCCGCTACTTGCGTCGATAGCCACCGCCGTCGGCAACCACGCCGGTCCGCTTCGTGTTGGCCGCGAGGTGCTCGAGTAACAACAAGCACGTCTCCGCATCCGCTTCGAGCTTCGCCGCAAGGTCACCGACCGAGGTCGTTTCGCTGGCGAGCGCATCCAGAATGCGCGCGCGTAGCTCCAGCGCTTTGGTCGCCGCGCGCTTGCCCGCCTCGACACCCGGTTGGTGGTAAGCGTTGATGTCGATCAGTGACGCATAGAGCCCGACGGCGCGCTCGAACAACGCGATCAGGGCACCGATCACCTGCGCATCAATGCGCGGCAGAGTGATCGTCATGTTGGGTCGCTTGCGCTCCGACAGCGCGCGGCGCGTGCCGATGAGGAAGCCCTGCAGGTAGTCGGCCGATGTCACACCGGGTTCGACTTCCACTGCGGTGAGGTCGCCGTCGTGGAGCACTCGGATGAAGCAGGCGAAGAAGTCGTCGCGCCCGTCGCGTAGCTGTTGCACGTAGGCGTGTTGGTCAGTCGAGCCCTTGTTGCCGAGCACGGTCAGGCCCTGAAAGACCTGGTTGTCCTGGCGATCCAGCTCCTTGCCGAGCGATTCCATGACCAGTTGCTGCAGGTAGCGTGCGAACAGCTGCAGTCGGTCGCGGTAGGGCAGCACGACCATGTGGCGCGTGCCGACGCCGTCGCCGGTGAGCAGCCAGGCCGCCGCGAGCAGCGCTGCCGGGTTGTTCCACAGCTCGTCCCGGCGGGTCGATTCGTCCATGGCTCGGGCACCGGCCATGAAGGCATCGATGTCGATGCCGAGCAGCGCCGCGGGAAACAGCCCGACTGCCGACGTGACGCTCGTGCGACCCCCGACCCAGTCTTCCATCGGCAGGCGCGCGATCCAGTTCTCCGTTTTGGCCAAGCCGTCGAGTTCGCTGTCGGCGCCCGTGATCGCGATGGCCTGACGGGTGAAGTCGATACCGGCGCGCGTGCACGCTGCGCGCGCTTCCGACATGCCGTTGCGCGTCTCCTTCGTGCTGCCGGACTTGGACACGACGACGAACAGCGTCGCGGCCAGATCGAGTTGGCGCAGCAGGCGTTGCATCCCGTCCGGGTCGGTGTTGTCGAAGCTGTCGAAGGTCAGCCCGGCGTCCGGGTCGCCGAGGGCGTCGGCTAGCAACTGAGGTCCGAGCACGGAGCCGCCGATGCCGATCAGCAAGAGGTGGCGATAGCGCCCGCCGCGCGGCGGAAACACTTCGGCCGCCAGCACGCGTCGCGCAAGCTCGGCGACGCGCGTGCGCATGTCAGTGACGAGGTGCTGTTCCTGAGTCGGAGCGAGCTCCGGCGTGCGTAGCCAGTAGTGACCGACGCGGCGGTTCTCGTTCGGGTTGGCGATGGCGCCCGCCTCGAGCTCGGACATCTCGGCGAAGGCGATCCTGCAGCGCGGCGTGAGCGCGTCGAAATCCGCCCGCGCGAAACCGAGTCCACTGACATCGATGCCGATGCCCGAGGCCTGGTCGATGTGGCGGAGGTGCAGAATGCGGTCGAGCGACACTTCTGACGTCATCGCCCGACGACTTCGACGATAGCGTTGGTCAAGGCGAAAATCGGCGCGATGAATCGAGCAGCGTTGAGCATCGGGGCTCCAGAGGGAGTGAAAGACAGCGATCGAGATCCTAGCGCCCAGGCTCGTGCTTTTGCGCTTGGCGAGACCTGTCTCGCCTGTTTCGCACGCGGGCTTCCGTGGCGTGGGGGCCACCGGCAGCCTGCGATCTGGCGTCAAGCCCATGCCCCAGACCAACGGCGACGCCACGACGGGTCACGTCCTGCGTGGGATCGACGCCCACTTCTACGACGTCGGGAATGCCTTCTTCGGTGTTCCCCTGTTCAACCGCAAGCACCTGAGCCTCATCAGGCTACAAGCGAACGACCTCGTGCGGGACATCGGTTGTGGCACGGCGCAGGTGCTGTGCAAGCTACGGCGGCGCTTCGGCGATCCGCCGCGCTTCTTTGGCGTCGATCCGTCGCCTGACAGGATCACCCTGGCCCGCAGGCCGATGAGGGGATCGCCGAGGAGCTGGACTTCGGGGATGCCACCTTCGACTGGGTGATCACCTGCCTCACCTCGCACGATCTTCCGCTGACGACCAAGAAGCTCATGGTCGACGAGTGCTTTCGCGTGCTGCGAGCGGGTGGCGCCCTCCTGATGACCGACTTCGGTCGCCCTACGACGCGCGTCGGCCACGTCTTCGGACGCATTTGGCGTGGTCACTCGCAC
Source organism: Planctomycetota bacterium (assembly GCA_002685965.1). Taxonomy (GTDB): domain Bacteria; phylum Planctomycetota; class UBA1135; order UBA1135. Next base: position 8,836 of record NYZE01000065.1, read on the forward strand.
TCGAGCGAGCACATGAACGATGTCATGCCGGGCAGGGTTGCCAAGGCCGGGTTTGCTGACCTCGACATCACCATGCAAGCCGGGATCATTTAGCACCTTCGCGCGCCAAGAACGGCGTGCGCAGCGCCGCGGAACTCAGCGAGCCGGTGACACTCGCCTAGTTTGCGGGTCTTCCATCGCCGACAGTGCGTGACGGGCGGGCATCACTGCGCGATACTGGTGGGTTTGGTTTCCCGGGGAGGGCCGCCAGTCGATGTCGGGCGAGCTCAGAGAACGCGTGGCCGCAACTGCGGCCAGCCTCAGGTGTTATGTCAAGGAGTCGGAGAAGGCCCGCAAGGCGCTCGAGGCTCTTGCGGTCGAGCAGTCCTGGGACGACGGCGCTCAGTGCAGCAAGTACGTGGCGGCGGTTCGTGCTCTGGCAGCGGCTCCACCTCCCGATCTCGGCGCGATCAGTGACGAGCTCGCGGCCGCGTGCGACGCGCAGCGTCGTGCCCTGCGGCAGACTCTGTTGGACCGCCTCATAGGCGCGGCGGAGGCCGAGAACATCGAATGGCGCAGGATCGGCGACCAGCCTCCGGTGCTCAATGTGGGCGGGATTCGCGTCGAACTCGACTACGACAAGCAGGAGGCGCGCCTGGCCTACGCCAAGGAGCCGCTTGCCAGGTGCGTGCTGGATCCGTGCCAGATCCTCGAGGCGAGGTGCGACCAGATTGCACGGCTCACCCTCGCCTGGCCCGGGGCCGACGAGCTTTTCGAGGCCATCGAGTCTGCCTATCGCGCACGGCTCGGTCGTGAGGCCAAGCCGTTCGGCGAACGCGTGAACCTCGTGGACCTGGTTGCCGAGTTGGTGGTCGAGTACGAGCGACGCGGCTTGTGCAAGAACGCGACCATCGGCCGCGCGGAACTTGCCTATGCCCTCGACCGGCTCGCTCGAGAGGGCGGCCTCGCCCGCCACGGTCACCGCCTCGAACTCGGTACCGCCACCGGTGGCAGTACGCGCGACAAGAAGCGCGTGCTCTTCCTCGCTTCCGGACTCGGTGGCGGACAGTTCTATCTGACGCTGCGCTTCGCCGCGGCGGTCGGCGCGGAGGGGCGCTCATGAGCAGCACCGCCGTGCTGACGCGTCCGTTCGCGCTGCGCATCCTCGAGAGCCTCGGCGCCAGCGGCAAGCCACCGGACCGCGGCCTCCAGCTGATCAACGCTGGCAACAAGACCTACTTGCGCATCTTGCGGCGCGAGTATCTCGAGGGGTTGCTCCCTGCCGGTGGCGCGACGTTCCGTCTCGTGCAGGGAGGCTTCGGTGCCGGCAAGACACACTTCCTCTACTGCATGCGCGAAATCGCGTGGGAGCTCGGCTACGCCGTTGCCGACGTCGTACTGTCGGCACAGGAGTGTCCGTTCGACAAGAGTTTGATGGTCTATCGTGCGGTTGCCGAGCGCCTCGCGCCGCCACCGGTCGATCCCGCGGCCCTGCCGCGCGAAGGCCTGCCACTGGTGCTCGAGGACCTGCTCGATGACAAGCTGCAACGGCTCGATCGTGATGCCGTCGAGGTCTGGGTGCGCGAAGAGGTGCGCCGCTTGCCGTGCGACAACGCCGCCTTCCGGGAAGCGGTCACCGGCTACCTGCTCGCGTTGCTCGAACGCGACGATGCCCGCCGTGGCATCCTCGCGGCCTGGCTGCTCGGCCAGGAAGTGCCGCCGGCGAAGCACCGCCAGCACGGCGTCTACGAGTCGATCAAGGAGTCGAATGCCTTCCCGATGCTGCGCTCCATGACGCAGATGCTGCCGCGTCTCGGAATGCGCGGCACGGCGATCCTGTTTGACGAAGGCGATCGAGTCATGAGCTTGACCGCGCGCCGCAGTCAGCGCCTCATGGATAACTTGCGCCAGCTCGTCGACCTGTGCGGGCAGGCGCGGTTCCCGTCGGTCATGATCCTGTACGCCGTGCCGCCGGAATTCCTGCAGAACGTCGTGCCGGACTACCCGGCCTTGCATCAGCGACTGTCACCGGTGTCGCCGTTCGGCGAACGCAGTCCGCAGTCGCCGGTCATCGACCTCGAGCATCTAGATCTGCCGCCCGTGCCGTTGCTCGAGACGATCGCGCTCAACATCGTCGAAGTGTTCGAGGTTGCGCGCGAAGTGATGCTCGACAAGGAGCTGCAGAAGCGGAACGCGCATTTGCTCGCCGAGATCGTCACGCGCCACCACTACGAGGTGTCGCACCGACGTGTGTTCGTCAAGGCCTGGGTCGACCTGCTCTACGGCCAGGTTGCTGACGGCGAGAGCGAGATCGGGCGCGGCATACTCGAGAGCATCGCTGGTGCGACGGCGAGTGCTCTTGCGGCGCCGGCGCCACTCGTCTTCGACGACCTCGGCGGCGAGGGCGGCGAGGGCGGCGAGGGCGACGAGGGCGACGAGGGCGACGAGGGCGGCGAGGGCGACGACGACGATCTGGGCGATCTTGGCGAAGGCGAACTGTAGCGCGGCCTGTCATGGGGGAGGACGCGAAGCGGATCAGGCACACCACCTACGGTGAGGGCACCGTCACGCGTGTAGAGCGCGGTGGTCTGTCGTTGCGCGTCCTGTTCGACAAGTTTCCCGGGCTCGAGGTCTCGTTGCCGACGCGGCTGTTGCGGTGCACCGAGAGTGCGGGTGGTGGCGTGGTCGCCGCGCCCAAGGCCAAGGAACACGCGCCGCTCGACCTCGACGCGATGCAGCGGCACCAGGTACTCGAAGCCATCCGTCTCGGCGTCGTGCCGATGCAGGGGTTGCTCGCATACACGGTTGGACGCGACGAAGAAGTCGACCGCTTCCACGGGATGCTCGAGGCGGCTTCGACCGAGCGCGTCGCAGCGCTACTCGGCGACTACGGCAGTGGCAAGACGCACATGCTCGAGCTGATGCAGCACCTGGCGCTAGAAGCGGGCTGGGTCGTTGGGCGGGCGTGGTTGGATCCGCAGGAGGCGCCGCCCTCGAAGCCGCGTCGGGTCTACTCCGCGCTGGCGCGTTCGTTCATCTACCCCGACCGCCGTGAAGCCGGTGAGAGCGGCATCTGGCCGATGCTCGAGCGCGCGGCGCAGGTCGCGGACCTTCAGGGCGGCCTCGACGATGCCGAGGGCCGGCCGCACGCCTTCCTGAGCCCCGCCATCCGCTATGCCCGCGGCCTGATCGAAGCAACGGAGAAGCGGCCGGGCTCGCGCCGCCTCGTCGACCTGACGATGCAGGTCGCGAGCTGGATCGAAGGTCGTGCAACAGGCGTCAACACCGAGCTGCAACGCTCGTTGCACCAATCGTTGACGGTGCGCGATCGCGTGCTGGCGTTGAGCGACTTCGGCACGTTGCCGCGCGTCTACGGCTATCTACTGTCTGGCCTCGGTGTGCTAGCGCGTCGCTGTGGCTACCGCGGGCTCTGCGTGATGCTCGACGAGACCGAACTCTTCTCGAGCCTCGACCTCGAGGAGCGCGCCCGCGCCGTCGATGTGTTCCGCGTGTTGATGGGGGCAGCGCTGCCGAAGAGCGGTGCGCAGAGCCTCGACTTGACCGAAGTGCGCAAGGGTGGTCGGGGCATCATTCGCGACCTACCGCCGCGCTTTGGCGAGGACTCGGACCTCGTGCTAGCGCTCGCTGCGACTCCCGGTTCGGCGAGCGAGGACTTCCTGCGTACGACGCTCGGCGGTGATCGAGTCATGGAGTTGGGGCGCTTCTCGAGCAGCGACTACCGCCTCATGGGCGATCGCATCCTCGATCTCTATCTGCAGGCGCACACCGACATGTCGCGACGCGTGCTCGCAGCGCTCGAGGCCAAGATGGACCAGTGGCTCGCGCAGATGTTGCACAGCCCCCGCGAGTTCGGCCGGCGCGTCGTCGACTTCCTGGACCAATGTCGGCACGCGGTCGTGGAGTTCGGTTGAGCCCAGACGAGCAGGCGAGGTTGCGCGCGCGGTTGCCGCGGACGTTCGCGGCGTTCTACGACCGCTTCCCGCGGCTCCTTCCGGTTCAGTGCGCAGCGGTCGAGCCGCTGGTAAGCGGCAAGAGCGCCCTGATCACGGCGCCGACGGCGGGCGGCAAGACCGAGGCAGCCATGGCGCCACTCCTGCAGCGCGTGCTGGACGCCGCCGGCCGCGACCTCGAGGGGCCAGCGCTGCTCTATGTCTCGCCGACGCGCGCGCTCGTCAACGATGTGTATCGTCGGCTCACGGTCCCGGTCGAGCGCCTCGGCTTGACCCTGGCGCGGCGCACGGGCGAGTACCGTCCGACGGCCAGTGCGCTGCCGCACGTGCTCGTGACCACGCCGGAGTCGTTCGACTCGATGGTCGCGCGGATGCCAAAGCGACTGCTGCCCGTGCGCTGCCTCCTACTCGACGAGTTGCACGCGCTCGATGGGGGGCCACGCGGCGATCAGCTGGCCGCGGTCTGCGAGCGACTGCGCAAGATCCGCGCTTCGGCCGGGGGCGAGCTGCAGGTCGCGATTCTGTCCGCGACGGTCGAACGTCCCGAGGATGTGGCGGCGCGCTACGCCCCCGATTGTGTGGTTGTCCGTGATCCGGGCACGCGAAAGATGGCCGCGAACGTTGCGCTCGTGCCCTTCACCGTGCCGCCGACGCAGAAGCTGGCCGAGCTGGTCGATGGCACAGGCGGCAAGATCCTCGTGTTTTGCAATGCGCGTGCCGACGTCGAGTGGGCGGCCGGGCAGCTCAAGGGCAAGTTGCCGTTCGGCAGTCGCGTCTGGGCGCATCACGGGAGCTTGTCACAGCGCGTGCGGGAGCAAGCCGAGAAGGAGTTCCAGCATGCACGCACGGCGGTTTGCTTCGCGACGTCGACCCTCGAACTCGGCATCGACATCGGCGACGTGGACCATGCAGTGCTCTACGGCGTACCGCCGGACGTGCCGACGCTGTTGCAGCGGGTCGGCCGCGCCGGCCGCCGTTCGGGTAGCGTGCGCTTCCTGGCGATCGCCCGCGACCGTGGCGAGATTCTTCGCTTTCGTCATCTGATGCAGGCGGCACGCGCCGGACGGTTGCTGACCGATCCTGCGCACTACGATCCGTCGACGGTGTTACAGCAGGCCATGAGTCTGTTGCTGCAGAACCCGTCGCGCGCCATCGCACCGGCGCACGTCCTCGACCGGTTGCCAGCCTGGCAGGCTGAGTGGTGGACCGAGGACCGACTCGAGGCGGCGCTCGAGCACGCGTCGGACTGGTTCCACCGTATCGCGAAGGGACACTTCACGCCGACCGAACAACTCGAGCGTACGCTCGAGATCGGCACCATGCACGGCAACATCGGTGGCGAAGCCGAGGTGGAAGTGCTCGAAGAGCTGACCGGACGATCGCTCGGAACCATCGCCGACCGTGCTAGCGACGACGCCGTCCTGCTCGGCGGCCGTACTCACGAGGTGCGACAAGCCTCTGATGGCAGTCTGCGCGCATCGTTGGACAGAGACTCGGTCGGCGAGGCGCGCTTCACGCGCAAGCCGGCGCCGCCGATCCCGCGGGCGCTGGCCCAAGACGTTATGCAGTGGATCGGGCTCGATCCGGTTGGCATCCACCGCGTCGAGGGCGAAGACGAGACGTGGTTTCTGCTCGGCCTCGGCACGGTGGCCGGCACACTGCTGCACGCTTCCGCGGGAGCGCGTGTCGTCAAGCGCCCCGGCCGCGGCGTTGCCTTCGGCCTCCGCTTCAAGAGTGGTCACGCCGATTGGCCGGGCCAGATCGTCGAGCCGGAGCGTCTGCGTCTCGTTGCTCGCGACATCTCGTCTCGACTCACACGTCAGCTCGGCTTCGGCCCATGGTTCCGGTTCCTGCCGGTCGCAGAGCGTCACCGAGCGGTGCTCGCGGCTCTGGAAACGGAAGTGATCTCCAGACGCTTGCAGGTGGCGCAAGTGCACGAGGTGCACGACGAAGAAGTGCGGAAGAAGGTCCGCAGTCTGATGGCGCAGTAGCTGCGGGACCACCCGAGTCGGTCTCGAGCGGACGCAAGAAGGACTGGATGTGAAAAGAGTCGGCCGGGTGTCCTGCCAGGTGAGGTCGACGGCCGTCTCGATCTTCGCTTAGCTCACTTGCCAGAGTTGTTGTCGGGCGGCCCTCGGTCGAAGATGTACAGATGAGCGACCGAGGTATGGGGCCAGCAGCGACTCACTCATGAACTGGCTCTCTGGCCTCAGGTCGCACCCGCTCCCATTCGCACTTGGCCTGCTTGGTTGTGTAGCGAGCATCGTGCTCTGGCTGTGCTCGACCGGGACGAACGACATCCGCTCGTGGGAAGCGTTCGCCACCGAGATCAGCCGCGCCGGGTTGTTCGACCTCTATGGCACGAACAAGCTGTTCAACCATCCGCCGCTCATGGGGTGGCTGGCGTGGTTATCGCACGGACTTGCATCGGGGCTCGGCCTGCCGTTCGCGATCGTGTTCAAGCTGTTCCCGATGGTGGCACACCTGGCGACAGCGGTCGTCTTGTGGTCGTGGTGGAAAGACCGTGGCGATCCACGACGCGCAGCGTGGGCCTTCGCGCTCTACTCGCTGGCAGCGTCCTCGATTCTCGTTGCTGCCTTCCACGGCAACACGGACACCATTTGTGCCTTCCTCTGTCTGTTGTGCCTCTACTTCCTGGAAGTGCGCAAGAAGCCGCTCGCAGCTGGCCTGATCCTGGCGGCCGCGATCAACGTCAAGATCATCCCGGTCTTGCTCGTGTGCCCCGCGATTGCGGGCTTCCGTAACGGGCGCGACGTGCGCGCCTTCCTGTTCGGTCTTGCTGCTGCGGCCGTGCCTTTCCTGATCGGGATCGTTGGCGGTGGTTCGGCCTTCCTGACCAACGTCTTTGCCTACGGATCGAGTCCGGAACCCTGGGGCGTGCAGGTGCTGCTGCTGCCGATACCGGCGCTACCTGGTCTGACGATGGACGACTACCGTTGGCTCGCAGCCAGCTACTACGCGCATGGCAAGTACCTGCTGATCGCGGCGGTGCTCGTGCTGTCGGTGTATGGCTACCGGCGTCGCCTCGATCACGCGCATTTGATGGCGGCGACTTTCGCGCTCTTTCTGTTGCTGGCGCCCGGCTTTGGCGTGCAATACGTCGCCTATCTGCCGCCACTGATGTTTGCGGTGTCGCTCGTGCAGGGGACCAAGTTCGCCCTCGTGTCCGGTGCCTTCCTCGGACTGCTCTATGCGCACTGGTCGATCGGTGCTTGGCCTCTCGAATCGATCTACACGTCGATCCGCATCGAGATCGCCATCGTAGGATTCTGGGCGTGGCTCCTGCTGCCGCGGTTCCTCGTGACCTGCCTTTCGCCGCGCACTGGTGCGGGCGAAGCCTAGCGCGCGAGCGCGCGTCGCGCCTTGCGGCCGAACTCGTTGGCTGGCGGCCGTTTCCCGCTCCTTTCCTTGACCTGGTCGTAGAGTTGGCGTTCCTGGGCGTCCGGTTGCAGGCCGATGACGATACGGAAGAGGCGCATGGCTTGTTGCTTGTGTCCGGTTGCCCAGGCGTAGTCCGCAGTCTGGAAGACAGATCGCACGTAGGCCAAAGCGATCGGTGTGCGTCCGATGTCGATCCGGGTTGTCGGTAGACCCGCCGCCAAGAACTTGTCGACGACAGCGATGTGCGCCAGTGCACGCCGTCCGTCGAGGTGCCGCTCGGCGGGCAGGATCTGCGTGGCGAGGCTGGCGGGAACCGAGCGATGACCGGCGTCGTTCAGGATGCGCGGTGATATGGCGCCGGCCAGGTATGTCGGCCGCGACTGACCCAGGGATTGGTACAGCGTGCGTGAGTAGTTGTAGGTGAATCCAGCTGGAAGCGGGCGTGGCCACGGTAGCTCGGGATGTTGCCGCCACAGTTGATGCAGATACCACGGCGAGAGGTAGCCGAGCCGGATCACGAGGACGTCGGGCCGTTGCTCTTCGATGCCCTGCACGTAGGCGAGCGCGTGTGAAGTGTTGTCGCCCGCAACGAACAGCAGAGCATTCGGCTCCAAGGGTCGAAGCAGGTCGCTTGCGTAGCGATGGGTGATGTCGTCGGCGGACAGATCGTTGTCGCTGTGGTTCGACAGGACTCCTGGTAGGAGCCCCAGGGTCAGAGCCACCGCGACCCAAGCCGCGCCCGTGCGCCGGACCACCGCTTCGGTGGCTAGCGCCGCGGCGAGCGCCAGCCCGACGATGGCCGGGAGGAAGAAGACCTCTTCGTCGTGCACGTTGAAAAGACAGCCGAAGAGGAAGCTGGTCACGCTGAGCAGCAGAGTCGCCACGAGCAGCCGCCGCCGAGCGGCCGGCACGACGACTAGGCTGAGGAGGGCCGGCAGGGTGGCGATCCCGAGTTCGGAGGGCAGCCGCGCGAAGAACCGAATGCCGCGGTCGAGCATCAGCTGCGTGCTGCCGCTGCCGAGGTGGCGCGAGTAGGGCTCGCCTGTCACGACCGATAGGAACCGTGTCCAGGTCTCGGGGTCGCCGACATCGATGCACGGATCTCGCATGCTGGCGAGCGGGAGATAGAGCAACACGAGCCCCGAGCTGGCGACTCCTGCGAGCATTCGGCCCGCATGGGCCCTCCAAGCCGCGAGCTGACCGTTCGACCACACCATCACGGCGATGGCAGGAGAAAACAGCACGTTCACTGGTCGGTGCACGACCCATAGTCCGATGGCGAGGCCGACGAGCGGCCAGGCCCACGCCGCGCGTTCCCGGCCACAGGCGAGCCAGAGAACCGTGACGAGCAACAGCGCATCCAGCGTGTAGACCTCGGCGACCGTGCTCTGCGACCAAACCGTCGATCCGGTCGCGAGCGCCGTCGCCGCCAGTGCCGCCGCGGTGCGATTGCAGCCGAGTCGTCGCGCGAGTAACACGAACATCCCGGTGGCCGCGGCAGCGAACAGCCCCGACGCCAGGTTGGCGACATAGGCTGGCTCGGCGAACGGACACGCGTGCACGAGCGAGCCGACGAGCAACGTCCACACCGGGTAGCCGGGTGGGTGCGGCACGCCGAACACTGCAGCAGCAGCTGCTAGCTCGGCGCTGTCACCGGGTGCGATCGTTGGACATGCGGTTGTCGCGTACAAGAGTGCGGCGACTGCGAAGACCGCAGTCGCCAGCACTCGGTCTCCTCGCGCTGCCGGATCGGACACGCGCAGGAGCATAGGCCACGGTTAGCGGCCCGTAGAAGGGTGGTTCCGTTCAGCGACTGCTGAGGCCCTGCTTCAACAGCCAGTCGAGTCCCCAGCCCCCGATCGCGAGCACCGACGCCGTCCCAAACGGGCTGTGCTCCTGGTACAGGAAGCCGGACTGGTCCGTGATGCCAGCCCCGGTCAGCGTACCGACGACGCTCGCGAGTTCATCGGCGGTCGGCAGTAGCGCCTCGCCGTCCAGGCCTTCGCGGTTGAGTGCGTTCTCGATGATGCCTCGGGCCGGGGTCCAAACCTGCTTGGCGATCCTGCCCAGAAAGGCGGCACCGAACACCGATGCTCTACCCATGCTTTGACGTGCCTCCCGGAACGCCTTCTCCATGGCGAGCATCGGCTCACCCTTGTTGAGCTGCACGATGGTGGAGTCGAGGTTCTGGATGAACGGACTGACGATCATCATGCCATCGCGGAACGCGAGCGCTGGTGTCACCGGCCAGCCGCGCTGGGAGATGAACCAGATGCCCTTGCTCTTGCGCTGGCGCAGGCGAGGCGCGTGCTCGCCGTCGAAGACGCGCGAGAGGAGGGCCACGATGTCCTCCTGGGCTGCCTCCGGGTCCTTCAGTTCGGCGAAGAGCAGCGCCCCGGGAGTGCCGCGGTTCATCGTGACGGCCAGTGAGAACTCGCTACCGAGGTGATTTGCCAGAAGGATCAGGTCATCGCGGGTGAGTCCGATCCGTGGCCCGCCGAGATTGCGGGGCTGGGACGCTTCCTGGATTGCCTGGTTGATTGCCTGGCCCGCGCCTGGGGGGAGGTGCTGCAGCAAGTTGCCGGCGGCTTTGATCGTGGCACGTGCGTCACAACGGATGGACGCGAATGCAGCGGTATCCCGCGGACACAGCTTCGCGGCGCGGCACGAGGTCGGCTGGCTGAACGCGCTCTTGAGCAGGCCGGCCGCGTTGCCGGGCATGCCGGCGAGCATGAGGTCGTGCCCCGCACCTCGATCGTTCGCAGCCCCCCAGTAGAGACCTTCGATTTGCTCGATGCCGAGCGCGCGGCCGAGATCCTGGGCTTCGTACGGCAGCACCGGACCGGCCATCTGCCCGAGCGGTTTGCAGTTGAGGAACATCGACAGCAGCGGCTGCCCGCGTAGCAACTCCACACCCTTCGTGTAGGTCGTGGATCTACGAATGCTGCGGCCAGGCTGCTTCATGGTCCGCAAGCAGTCTTTCAGGTAGGCGGTTCCGGTGCCAAGCAGGAGATAGCCGCCCGTGTGGGCATAGGCAGCGGACATGCCCCCTATACCCAGTCGGCTCGCCGCCACCTTGAGAATCTCGACACCGTCAAAGCGTTCGCTGGTCCAGGTGATCCCCGACCCCATGCCTTGTGACATGTTGCGTTCGAGTCGGTCAAGCACGGCGACGACCTTCTCCTCGCGACCCTTGGTCTCGATTGCGAGGAGCAGCGAAGGGGCGCCGAAGAACGCCAGCGTTGGCCGCCCGACGCCGAGCGCCATCTCGCCGCCGAGCAGGGTCCTGAGGTCGTCTGGCTTCAGCCCCGCATCGCGCACCGCTCGACCGAAGTCGCGCTTGAAGTGGCGTAGTTCGTGGTTGGCGAGCGACGCCAGGTCGAACTCGCCCTGCGCGAGCTTCTGCCGGACCAGGCGGAACAGCGGCATCTGCTGCGCGGTCTTGCGACAGCGGTCGAGCCCGCCGAAGCGCAAGACGGCGTAGCTCGAGTCGGGGAAGATCGCGTCGATGGAGTCTTGTGCGTGGGTCGGGAGGGCGCACACGCCGAGTGCGGCGAGGGTGCGAAGAGTGATCATCGGGGACCTCTGAGTGGGGGATGAGCCCAGCATAGGTGCCTATCTCCCATAGTCGTTTGCCGGGAAACAGACTCCTGGGCCGAAGCCAGCCTCTACGGCAAGTGTCTGGGAGGATTCTTCTTATAGTGGCCGCCTAATCCCCCGGAGCTATCGATGCAACTGCTTCGTCCTGGTCGCGCCTCGCTCGCGCTGGCCTGTGTCCTTCTCGCACCACCGCTCGTCGCTCAGATCCGTCCCACCGAGGGCATCCGCGACGCGACGCCGCGCCTGTTCGCTCTGACCAACGCCCGGATCATCAGCGCGCCGGGCACCGAGATCGGCAAGGGAACGATCGTCGTTCGCGACGGGATGATCGCTGCCGTCGGCGGCAACGTCAAAGTGCCGGCGGATGCTCGGGTCTTCGATTGTCGGGGCTTGACGATCTATCCGGGTTTCATCGAGCCGTGGTTCGTCGTGGGTAGCTCGTCGCACACACAGCCTCGCGGCACCCAGGAAGAGGAGGAGTCGAGCGATTGTGGGTGCAAGTCCGGCGCCTCGATTCAGGGGCCCCCTAGGCCGGTCGCGCCACCCGCCGGCGGACCACACTGGAACCCGCACGTGAGGCCAGAGCGTTCTGCTGCCGACGGCTTCACGCCGGGGCACGGCGTCGAAGAGCTGCGCGAGGATGGCTTCACGATCGCCCATCTGATTCCGAAGGATGGATTGCTCGGCGGCCGCACGGCCGTGGTCAGCCTCGCCGACGAGTCGCGTGATCGCCGGGTGATCCGCGATGGTGTCGCGGCGCACGCGACGCTCGGTCGTCAATCGGGCGGCTACCCGCGGTCGCTGATGGGACGCATCGCGCTGATCCGTCAGACCCTGTTCGATGCACGTTGGCACGCCGCGGCGCAGGACGACTACGTTAACGCGGTGCGGGCGGAGCGACCCGAGCGCAACGCCGCCTTCGCGGCCCTCGCGCCCGTGCTCGCCAAGCGCCAGCCGCTTGCCTTCGACGCGGCGGATGACCTTGGGCTGCTGCGCGCGCTGCGTATCGCACGGGAGCTCGATGTGAAGGTCTGGCTCAAGGGCAACGGTATGGAATACCGGCGGATGGAGAGTCTTCGCGGCGTGCCGTTGATCGTTCCCGTCGCGTTTCCCAAGGCGCCGAAGATCGCTTCCGCGGCGGCCGCCGAGGATGTGACCCTGGCAGGTCTGCGCGCTTGGGATCGCGCGCCCGCGAACGCGGCCCGGCTCGCCGAAAAGGGCATCGAGTTCTCGCTGACGACGGCTGGCATCACCAAGCACGGTGGTTTTCACGGCAGCGTCCGCAAGGCGATCGAGCGCGGGCTGTCGGTGCAGGCGGCCCTGAGCGCGCTCACCGTCACGCCCGCCAAGTTGCTCGGCATTTCGGCCCGTGCCGGCACGATCGCGCCGGAGAGGATCGCCAACCTGGTCGTGACCGATGGCCCGCTGTTCGGCGAGAAAACGCGCATCCTCGAGACCTGGATCGACGGCCGGCGCCACGTCATCACCCGCGTTGCCAAGGCCGACCCCCGCGGCAACTGGTCGGCAACACTCGCCTTCCCCGGCGGCACGGACAAGCGCCAGGTGGCGATCACGATCGCTGGCAAGCTGACCGGGCTACGCGCCAGCCTTGGCAAGTCGACCTCGGCCAAGGGCGCGAAGGGTGACAGGAAGTTCCGCGCCAAGGCCGTGACCCTCCAAGGTCGAAGGCTGCACGTCGTGTTCGATGGCAAGGCCATCGGCGAGCCGGGCATGGTGCAGATCAGCGGTCGGCTCGAGCAAGGACGCATCTTTGGCACAGGTGCGCTCGCCGACGGCAGTCGTTTCCTGTGGAGCGCGACCGGAACCGCGGCGAAGCGCGAGCGACCGGCGGTCGTCGCGGGCACCGCGCCAACGGATGCGATCGAGCGTCCCGAGGGGGCCTTCGGCCGCCTGGCGCCGCCGGAGCAACCGAAGACCATCGTCGTCAAGGGCGCGACGGTCTGGACCTGCGCCAAGCAAGGCAAGGTAGTCGCAGACCTTTGGATCGAGCGCGGCAAGATCAAACAGATCGCCGCCAACATCGAGGTTCCCGCTGGCGCGGTCGTCATCGCGGGACAAGGCAAGCATGTCACGCCGGGGCTAATCGATGCACACTCGCACACGGCGATCTCGGGTGGTATCAACGAAGGCACGCACGCGACGACATCGGAGTGCCGCATCGGCGATGTGTTGAACTCCGCCGACATCAACCTCTACCGGCAGCTCGCCGGTGGTCTCACCGCGGCGAACGTGTTGCATGGCTCCGCCAATCCCATCGGCGGCCAGATGCAGGTCATCAAGCTGCGTTGGGGGGCAGAGCCAGCGGCGTTGAAGTTCGCTGAAGCTGCGCCAGGCATCAAGTTCGCGCTCGGCGAGAACGTCAAGCAGAGTCGCAGCCCGGACGGCAAGCGCTATCCACGCACGCGCATGGGCGTCGAGCAGGTCTTTCGTGATCGCTTCGCCGAAGCGCGTGAATACGACGAAGCGCGCTCGATGACCGGCTCGCTGCCTGTCCGCCCGGACCTGCGCCTCGACGCGTTGGTCGAGATCATGGCCGGTAAGCGCATGGTCCACTGCCATAGCTACCGGCAGGACGAGATCTTGATGCTGATGCGGGTGGCCGAGAACTTCGGCTTCAGGGTCTCCTGCTTC
>NYZE01000066.1 GCA_002685965.1 Planctomycetota bacterium
AGCCCGATCGGCGGCGGCGGCGGCGGCGGCGGCGGTGATCGCACCGCAGGCACGACGCAGACGCCCTGCCAGGGGCCCAACTTCATCGTCGACGAGAAGGGCGGCGGCGGCGGTGGCGGCGCGGGCGTCCTCGTGATTCAGGCGCTTGGTGCGATCACGGTCGGCAAGGCCGGTCGAATCTCCGCTGACGGCGGCTCCGGCGGCGGCGGTGAAGATGCTGGTTCAGCCCGCTACGGCGGCGGCGGCGGCGGCGGCGCAGGCGGCATGGTCATCTTGATGTCGGCAACCCGCATCGACCTCTATCAGCACCTCAGCACGTGGGCCGTTGGCGACTACAACTTCTCCGTCACGGCGGACGGCAACCTCGGTCGCAACACAGGCTTCGGCGAGAACCCGCGTATGCAGAAGTATCCCAACGGCAGCGGTGCGGCCAATGCCGGCGGTTTCGGCGGTATGGGCGTGGTTCAGTTGATGGCGCCGGCTGGCGGCGACGCGGACAACACGAAGGATCCACAGGATGACAACGTCAACGTCCTCGACAGTACCGGCAAGCCCTTGCCGGGGCCGCAGAAGCTGGCCTTCCTGTACCGCGGTGACATTCGCCCGAACCCGCTCATGCTGCCGACGCAGGTGAGCCAGTTCTCGCAGTGGCGGTCGCGCTACGTCGACTCGGGGGAGACGATTCGCCGATTGGTCGCGAGTACTGGGGCAGGCTCCCGTGCGACGACCTCGCGTCCGTTGAACCACAAGCCGAGCGAGAACGACTTTGGGCCCGACTGGTTCTTCGCGGGCCTGCAACGGACCGGCAACGCGCCCGGCTACCTCATCACCGACATCAAGAACGGGAAGGTCGTCAAAACCGGGATCGACCTCGTGAACGGCAACAAGATCGTCGCGATCGCGTCGAAGCAAGCCAACGCGAAGAAGGTTCGTGGCCAGCTCAATGCGCACCGTCTGACGATCTCGGGTGACACGCTCCCGGCCGACGGTTCGCTGGTCAACTACCGAGCACAGATCCGGAACGGCTCGGGCGCTTCGCTCGGTGACTGGCGCATCCTGGAGCACACGGAGGACGTGATCTACGTGGACGCCCGTGACGGCACCCTGCCCGCCGGCGGTGTCATGCTGGACGTGTTGGCGAAGTTCTTCGAGGTGGAGACGAACGGCAACGAGGGACTCGGCGACACTTACTTCATCAAGAAGACCCTCAACACGTACTACTACCCGATCGCCAACGTGCAGCTCGGCTTTGCCTTCCACAAGGACCCGGCGCAACCGGACATCACCGGCACGACGGACAAGAACCGCTACCCGATGGAGCTCGAGGACTTCATCTACGACCTGGAAGGTGTGGCTGAGACGGATCCCCGGACGACGCTGCGCCGTAAGCACTATCCATTCATGCAGGTGATGGTGCGCTTCAACCTCAACTACAACCCGGACGACCCGAACTCGCCTGGCATAAACCCGGTCAGCCCTGCGACGGGACGGCCTGGTCTCCGCTACCTGCTGACGCCCTGCACTTATTGACGAGTGCCGCTCGACCGGTCGCATGTTCGGTCGGGCCCGTTGTGCCCCGAAACACTGAGACATTGAGACTCTGAACTACCCCTCCCCCCCCCGCTGGAAATGTCTTCCTAACGGGAAGGATCTGATGATGAACTCGACTTCGAGACGGACCTCCTTGCGCACCTTCGCCAAGGCGTCCTGTGCGTTTGCCCTGCTCTTGTCGGTCACCGCGTGTTCGGGTGGCGACCCGGGTACCGGAGACAACCGAGCGGACCAGGGCGCACGCGCCAAGCTGACGGCGGTTGAGATCGGACGCCTGGTCGATATTTTTGCCTGGCGACGTGTCGACTCCAACAACGCCGATCGACTCCACCCGGACAACCGCAAGCCGGTGCTCATCCACCGCGAGGTCGTGATCAACGCGCTGGTACAGAACGAGGACCCGTTCGCGAACGGGTCGGCTCGGTTTCGCTTCATGCCGTACGATCCGTCGGTCGGTCACCGCGAACTGTTGATCCTGTGGGATGACGTCGCCGAGAAGGATGAGTTCGATCGCGCCGTTGAGACAGCAACGGCTGGTCTCCGGGTCCTGACGCCGTACTTTGCATTCAATACGGCGCTGCCGTCACCGCCGCCGCTGGTGGCACGCGACGCCTGCCTCAAGCTGAGCTTCGATCGCCCACTCGGGCTCGAGACGTCGTTCTTCGATGCCACGCCGAGCGCTGTTCAGGTGCTGCGGCTCACGGGTGACCCGGAACTCCTGGGTCCGGGATTCGCTTACCAGCCGGTCGGCTCGCGCGTTACTTCGAAGGATTCGGGACGCACGCTGTTGGTCGATCTTGAGGTCAGCGGCAAAGAGGCGACTGCGCGCAACCCGAACCCGAGCGGGCTGCCAGCCTCGCTCGATGATCAGTCCGCCAACATTCGTCTGGCGTTGCCGACGGATGGCCCGTTAGCCAATAGCTTTCGCGTCCAGGTGGACGGCGTTCCGGTGCTGAACAGCATCGATCTCAACGGTCATAAGGCGCTCATCCGCGACTTCCGTGCGGGCAACCAGACAGATCCGCACAATGGCTACCTGAGCGACGTCGGCGACCCGCAGCTCGTGGCTCGCAAGACCATGGGCATCACGAGCGTCGACGTGAAGAACCGCATCCTGACGATCAACAAGCGATTCTGCTCGGCGGTCATTCGCGGGCGCCTGCCGTTCGTCGACGGCCCGTTGGCGACCTTGGACGGCAAGCCGCTCGGCCCGAACAAGGTACCCCAGCAGCGCGCCTTGCAGAATGGCGACCTGATCTGGCAGGACATCGTGACTCCCGACAACGAGGTCGTGCGCGTCAAGGGCGAGGTCATCCGTAACTTCGACATCCCGGTCGGCGAGGACGACACGAAGCTAGCCATCGGTGGCGGCAACCCAACCGTACGCTTGCAGCTGGACAGCATGTCGTCCTTCGACGCGCAGGGACGCGAAGTCTTCTTCCGGGAGAACTCCTTCCCGCTCGGCTCCGACTGCACCTGCGTCATTCACTACGCCCACCAGCTGAAGGTATCGAACGGTGCCATTGACGTCGGTGACTCCAAGCGTGTCTACGAGTTCTTGAGCTTCAATCCGACGCCGCCGCGTCTCGATGCGAACCGCAATCCGGTGCCGCCGAACACGAAGATCGACCCGCTTGCAGAGATCATCCTGAGCTTCAGTAAGCCGATGGGGCTCGACACAGTGCGCTCCGAGGACAACGTCGTCGTGGCGAGCAAGCTCGGTGACCGTGCCGAGTTCATCGATCACATCAAGGTCGGCAACTTGGCCGTCGTACCGACGCTGCCGGCAGACCTGTTCAACGACAGCACGTCCATCCGTTTGACCGCGCCGCTCGGCCTGTTCCACGTGCAGAATACGCTGACCAAGGTTGGCGAGACCTATTACGTTCACGTCCGTGATGGCGTCGACGGAGCCAGGGACCGTGCGGGCCACACGATAGATCTATTCGATGAAGACGACATCGCAGCTGTCACGATGAGTTTCAAACTCGACTACGCTGCCGAGGACAACCTGGTTGGCTGGGTTCTGCGCCGCATGAACGGGCACGATGAGGATGGCACCAAGGATGCGGTCTTCTCATCGGACGTGTTTGGCCAGTATCAGATGCGCGATGGACGCCTCTACGGTTGGCCGACCTCGCGCTTCTCACGCATCGTCGACCAGACGACGTTGTCGGCGATCCGGGTTGACCTGTGCGGTGCTTGCATCGATACGACGGCCACCCCGCCCGTCAAGCGCGCGCCATGCCAGGGCGTGCCGAACCCGGCGTTCCGGTACCAGACGCCGCTGATGCTCTATCAGAACCAGGGCGGGATCTCGGAGCCCCTTGTCGCTCAGGGCTCGCGCGTGCAGATGACTTACCGTGAGGACGACTTCCAGCTGTCGTTCCGCAACGAGATCGACCTGGAGATCGACGTCGAGCAGCTCTACTGGGGACCGTTCGTCGCGCGCGCGCCGGCGCTCTTGACCTACGACCTGTTCGATAGGGTCACGATCCAGCTCGGTACCGCCGAGAAACGTCCGGACATGCGCATGATCATCGTTCCCGGAACGGGTCCGAATCCGCCGTGCTGCACCTTCGATGGCGCTACCTATCTCAGTGGTCTCACGTCTAGCTTCACCGGCAACTACATCGACAACGGCCAGGCGGTCGAGGTCGTCAAGGATGCGATCTACGAGATCAACCCGAACAACGCGTTCCAGACCCAGAACCTGTCCACGATGGTCGGGTATCCGAAGTTCTCGAAGACTTACACATGGCGTGACCGTCGTTACATGGCTTGGGACCTGAGCACCAACACGGTCCTCGGCCTCGGCGGGTCGCAGAATCCGTCCGATCCGAACGTGCCGGACCGGACGCGCGACGTGACCAGTCCGCACATTCCCGAGGCCAACCCGGACACCGACGGCGTCATGTGCCACCAGTTGGACGACTACCTCGGCGCCGGGGTGCAGGACCACAGCCCGTTCGCGCTGCCGCTGCTCGTGGACTGGTTCGTCTATCCGGACGATCCGGAGAACGGCGTCGCCAAGGCAGACAACCTGTTCCAGATCGGCTACATCGGTCCGCTGTATCCGGCGAATGGGCACGGCTACTACAACCCGTCGTTCCCGGCGCTGCGCGCCCACACGACGGGCGGAATCGACCCGCAGCTCAACGAGATCCTGGTTGACCCGAAGAATACCTTCAAGGCGACGGGTGGCTGGCTCAATAACGCACTCATCGGCCGCTTCAAGGCACCGTGGCAGGATGACCACATCCACCATGCGGTGGGCGACTTCGTCCGCAAGCTGTCGGTCGTCACCTATGGCTATATCGACACCCTGCAGCCGGGCAGGAACGATGTCAGCGGCCCGGTGGGTTGGAATGGCGACAAGGCCGGTTATCCGAATCTGGCCGACGTCTCGACGCTGCACCGTCCAGCCGAGTGGTCGGTCCTGATCAGCCCGGCGCCGGAGGACCTTCCGGTCGGCACCAAGCTGGACGTCGAGTACCGCGGTTGCGACAGGTTTGACAACTCGAGTGTCGTCTGGGAGGCCAATGACACGGAGGTCGCGGCGACCCGTGGCAACCTGCTCAACCCGCACTTTGCCTGCGAGCAGTACCGCTACCAGCAGTCGAACCGCGTGTCGACGTCCGGCATCGGCAACTATGTCAAGGATCCGGATCTCCTCATGGACCCGAAAACGCTGGTCGCGCCGCGTTTCATCAACTGGCGGTTCACGTTCGTGAACAACACGGCCGTCACCCCAGCGCGTGTCCCGTACATCGACTTCATGGCGATCACCTACCGGATGAAGCCGCCGAAGTAGCGCGACCACGGAACCCCCGCAGTACAATGCGCACCAGTGTTAGCGAACTGGCGCGCCCTACTTTTGCTGTGTGTGAGCTGTGCGCCCGCCACAGACAACGAGACCACGCTGCGTCTCGTTCGGATCGACCCTGATCGTGGGCCGCTCTACCTGAACCAGCCGATTCGCTTCTTGTTCGATGACGTGGTCGATCCGTTATCCGTGACGTCGGACACGGTCCGCATCGTCGATGCCGCTGGCTTGGCGGTTCCGGGGAAACGCTTGGTCCGGCAGTACTACGTGGAGTTCGTGCCGCACGTGCCGACCCGGTTCTCACTCGACGACGGCTCGTTTCAGCCAGGAGCGAGGTACCGGGCCGAGGTGGCGAGCTACCCCCTCGCCAACGCCGTGCGCGGTCTCCGTGGCAAGCTGCTGCGCGAGTCCATCACCCGGAGTTGGAAGGCGGTAGACCCCGATGCGCTGCCGGCGGGCAAGTCGCTCGCGCTGATGCCGTCGTCGTTGCCAGAGCCTCTTTTTCTGCTCGACGACCCGCGGCCTGCTGCCGACGGCAGTTACCTCGATCTCGCCTTTAACCGCCCCGTCTATCCACCGTCCGTTCTGCCGTCCGGCTTCCAGTTGCGCCGCGTTGGGCGACGGGTGCCGATTGCTCTGCGCTCAGTAGAGGTGCTCCCGGCGAGTGATCCGACGGTCGGTGGTCGGGTCGTTCGCCTTGTCCCGGCCGCGCCCCTCGAGCGAGGACACACGCACGAACTCGTGTTCACGGAGAGCGGGCCTCGCGACTACCGCCTCGGGCCGCTGTTGCGGGTATCGAAGGCGTTGCTCGAACGTCTGCGGCGCCGTGGCGCGGTGGACCCGAGGGGCCATCGCTTGATTGTCGTACAGTTTCCCGTCGGGCACGGTCGTGAGTCGGCACCCGTGGACGAGGTATTCGCCGAGTGCCGCGCCGCGGCGAATCCGGATGCTCTCCGGTTGCCCGAGGACATCGAGGGGGTTCTGCAGTGGGGACCCGACGGCTTGCGGTTGCCTGCCCTGCCCTTCGACGGGTTCAAGAGCATGGGCGTGTTGCAGCCGGGTCCGTTCCTACGCCTCAAGGAAGGCGCGTTCGCCGAGATCCGGCCCCGCCACTCGGTGAGCATGCCGGCCCGCACCTGGGACTTCGACCGCTTCGTCGTGCCCAAGGGGACCCAGGTCCACGTCATGCTGGACGCGCAGCGGACCCTCACGATCCGAGTCGCGGGTCGCTTCGAGGTGGCGGGCGAACTGGTGTTTCGCGTCACCGGAGGCGCTGGCTCACCGCGAGAACTGCCGGGCAGCTCGGGAATCCGCACCGGTGATGCCCGTGTGGTCTGGAAGGGCATCGCTGGCAGGGTCGAGTTCGAAGTCGGCGGGATCTGTCGCCTCACCGGCCGCATCGTGCGGCGTGACACGGCCTCCGATCAGGAGACCGGGCGGGTGCCGGGGTTCCTGCTCGCGCGTGGGCCGTTCATTGGTGGTTTCGCTACGTGCCCGCTACAGCCTTGGTTACGGGCGCCAGCGGCTGTCGAGTCGCGGTCGGAACCGACCGTGAAGCTCCTTGGCGTATGGGGCGCAGCGAGCGACTGGATGGACGTTCGGTCGGTGGTCCAGTGGGGGGGAATCGAGGACTGGCACCCTGAGCCTGGCTTGCCGCGGCCACGGGTGTTGGTCCAGGGCAGGGAGGCTCATGGTGACGTGACGGCGTGGGTGCCGCCGCGTTCGCTGCCGGCCATGGCGAAACTCGCAGAGTTACGCTTCGCGGTCTTGGTCCGCGGCGCGCCCGCCAACGGCAAGCTCCTGCTGCGAGAGTTGCGGATTCGTTAGAGCTCGCGTAGTGGCTGTCCCCCAGCCGTGCCGTACAATCACGTCGGGCTAGCCGGAGGGGACAGAATCGACGATGGTGTTCGGAGCCGCCAGCTTCGTGCTGGGGTTGATAGTAGGCTCCTTCTTGAACGTGGTGATTCACCGCGTTCCGTACGGCACGTTCTTCTCGGCCGGCCGGCGCTCTCATTGTCCCCACTGCGACGTCGCAATCGCGTGGTACGACAACTTGCCCCTCATCAGTTGGCTGGTGCTTTGTGGCAAGGGACGCTGTTGCGGCCAGAAGATCTCGGCGCGCTATCCCGCGGTGGAGGTGTTGACCGGCATCGCCTTTTTCTTGATCGCCTTGCGCCACGAGTCGTCTCTGTTCTCCGGCGCGTCGATCGACTCGACGCGTGCCGCCTGGTCGTTGTTCGACTTCTGGCTGGTCGGCTCGCTCATTGCCGCGTCGGCGATCGACATCCAGCACCGCATCTTGCCGGATGTGATCAATTTCATCGGTATCGGCGTCGGCTTCGTTGCCGCGTTGGTCGTGCCCGAGGCGCACGCTGGTGGTTGGTTGGCCAGCACCGCCGAGCTTCAGCCCAGTGGCCTCGCCTTGCTGAACGCTTCGCTCGGCTGTGTGCTCGGCGCAGGCAGCCTCTATCTGGTAGGAGTGCTTGGCAAGGTCGTGTACCGCACCGAAGCCATGGGACTGGGCGACGTCAAGTTCATGGCATTCACGGGCGCCTTCATCGGTCCCGACGGCGTGTTGACTGCGCTGCTCGTCGCTTGCGTTGTTGGCGCGGTCGTTGGCCTCATCAGCACGATTCGCACTGGCGATCCACTGATCCCGTTCGGACCCTTCCTGGCGATCGGCGTGCTGGTTGGTCGTTTCTGGCGCGACGACATGGGGCGCATCTTGACCGAGGAATGGCCGCGCTGGGTGCAGGGCAGTCGCTGGGGTCTCCCGGTCATGGGAGGCATGAGCCTGCTCAGCCTCGGGGCCCTGTTTCTGCTACGCCGGCGTCGCCGACGTCGCGATCACGACGAATCGAACTTTCCACCCGCTGCCGATGGGCAGGCGGATTCATGAGTCATCACTCGACTGCGGACTTTTCTTTAGGGAGGAACACATGACAGCGTTCGGACGTTGGAGCCTTGTGCTCGCGCTCGGCCTCTTTTGTTTGCCGTTCACATCGTGCACGGCCAAGTACCAAGACATGCTTCGTGATCGCGACGAGACGATTCGAGATCTCGAAGGCGAACTCTCCACTTCACGCGGCGAGAACGACCGACTGCAGCGGGCGCTGCAACAAGCGCGTGGCGAGCTGACTCGCGAACACACCGAGAAACCAAGGGTTGGGCTGGCGAGCCAGTCCAAGGTGGATCCCGTCGAGGATCTGCAGAACAGGCTGCGCCAGGAAGGTCTCGGCAAGGAGATCCAGGTGCGCTACCGGCGCGGGCGGGTTTCGATTGGCATCCCCAGTCGGGTCACGTTCGCCTCTGGGAGCACCAAGATCTCGAAAGAGGGCGCGGACGCGCTGCGCCGCCTCGCTCGTGTGCTGAGCTCGCAATGGGGGCAGAAGAAGGTATATGTCGAAGGCCACACTGACGCCGATCCGATCCGGAAGTCGAAGAAGCGCTATCGCTCCAACCGGCACCTCTCTGCAGAGCGGGCTGACGCAGTGGCGAGCTTCTTCTCGAGCAAGTGCGGGCTCCCCGAGAAGCGCCTCGTGATCGTCGGCTACGGTCCCTACGACCCGGTGTCCAGCGCCGACAAGACGCTGAATCGGCGGGTCGAGATCATCGTCGCCGAGTAAGGCGGGGAGAGCAAACCGAGTGCCCCGCGGGCACTCGGTTTGCCCCGAGCCCGAGCACGGGGGTGGGCGGCCCCCTCTCTAATACCCTTGTGTCCGGAGGTTGACGATCCATCCAACCGCGGACGTGGCTCCGGTCGATCTGCCCGGCGGCCCGGTTCGCCGTACCGTGCCCTGAGTAAAGGTCGCGCCCACCAGGGCGCGACCTTTGCCCCTTCGCAGCCGGTGTCTATATTCATTCGCCCCTTTGACCCCCTTGAGGATGCGATGAGTTCGGTCGGCGACTTGAGAAACTTCACTCTGTTGGGGCACGGAGGGTCAGGCAAGACCTCGATCGTCGACGCGATTGCGTTCCATACGAAGGTTACTAGCCGGCATGGCAGCGTGACCGACGGGTCGAGCATCAGCGACACGGAGCCTGAGGAACGCGAGAAGAAGCAGACGCTGACTTCGCACCTGTTCCACTTCCCTGTCGACGGCAAGTCGCTGCGCTTCCTCGACAACCCGGGTCACCCGGATTTCATCGCTGACGCGATCAGCTCGTTGCGCGCGGTCGAGACGGCGGTGTTCACGGTTGACGCGGCCAGTGGCGTGACGTTCAACACGCGCCGGTTGTGGGGCGAAGCCGAGAAGGCGGGTGTCGGCCGCGTCGTTTTGCTGACCAAACCCGATGCCGAGAACATCTCCGGCGACGAAGTCCTCCAAGGGATCGTCGAGTCGTTCGGCGACAAAGTCGTTCCGATCACAGTTCCCGATGGAACGGGCAAGGACTTTACCAAGGTGCTGAAGAGCCTCGCCGGAGAAGGTGACAACGCGGATACCTATCGCAGCACTCTGCATGAACGGGTTGCCGAAGCGGACGACGAGCTCATGGAGAGGTACTTCGAGGCCGGTGAGCTATCGGACGAGGAGCTGCACCAGTCCCTGCCGCTGGCGATCGCGAAGGGCACGGTCGTTCCGCTCCTGACGGTTGCCGCACCAACGATGGTCGGCGTTTCCGAGGCGGTCGACTTCCTGGCGGGCTATTGCCCGTCGCCGGCTCAAGTCGAACCACAGAACGCGGCCGCCGCGGCAAACGGTGAGGCCGCGATTCGGATCGAACCGGACCCGAGCGCGGCCTTCTGCGGCTTCGTCTTCAAGATCGAGTCGGATCCGTTCGTTGGCAAGATGAGCTTCATCCGTGTGCTGCGTGGGACGCTGACCGCAGACGACGGGTTGACGATTGCGCGCACCGGCGATCACGAGAAGGTCGGTGGCCTGCTGATCGCGCAGGGCAAGGAGACCGAGAACGTCGAGTCGGCTGGACCGGGTGACCTCGTTGCCGTGGCCAAGGTCGAGACACTCGAGCTCAGCGACACCGTGACGAAGGACGGCCAGATCGTCTTCCTGCCACCGACCGTGTTTCCGTCGCCCATGGTTGCCGTGGCCGTGGAGCCCAAGAGCCGCGGTGACGAGCAGAAGATCGGACCGTCGCTCGAGAAGCTCGCGGCCGAGGATCCGACGTTGTCCATCCACCGGCAGGCAGAGGTTTCGGAGCTGGTCGTCGAAGGACTGTCGAGCCTACATCTCGACCTCGTGTTCTCGCGACTCAAGCGCCGCTACAAGGTCGAAGTCGAGCAACACGTGCCGCGCATCCCGTACCGCGAGACCTGCATGGCGGCGGCCGAAGGGCACCACCGGCACAAGAAGCAGTCCGGTGGACGTGGCCAGTTCGGCGAGGTGTATCTGCGCCTCAAGGCTCTCGATCGCGGTGAGGGCTTCAACTTTGTCGACAAGATCGCCGGCGGCCGCATTCCGCGGGCCTTCATCCCCGAGGTCCAGAAGGGCATCGTCAACATGATGAAGGAGGGTCCGATCGCGGGCTGCCCGATGGTCGACTGCGAGGTCGAGCTCTACGACGGCAAGTTCCACGACGTCGACTCGGACCAGCTCTCGTTCCAGCTCGCTGGTGGCCGCGCCTTCTTGGATGCGTTCGAGAAGGCCAAGCCCATTCTGCTCGAGCCGGTCATGAAGCTTGCCATTCGCGTTCCGTCTCGCTTCACCGGTGACATCACGAGCAACCTGGCCAACCAGCGTGGCCGCATGACCGGCATGGATGCCGATGGCGATGATCAGATCATCAACTGCGTCATGCCGCTCAAGGAATCGCGCGCCTACCAGACGCAACTCCGCTCGATCACGGCGGGCGAAGGGAGCTTCACGATGGAGTTCTCGCACTACGACCCGGTGCCGCCGAACCTCCAGCAGGAGATCCGCGCGGCGGCGAAGAAGGCCAAGGAATAGCAGGCAGGGCAAGCCTCGTGCCCGCAGAGCACGAGGCTTGTCCCCCTGCCATCGGCCTTTCCATGCCCCCCAAGGCAACCGGCCCTTCCTGCCGATAAGCAGGCTGCCGCGTAGTCGTACGTGGCCTTCACCAGAGGGCAGCAATGGTTTCGATGGAAGAGCTGCTGAACCTGATGGTTCAGCGCGGTGGGTCTGACCTGCATATCTCGGTTGGGTCGGCGCCGAAGATCAGGATCGACGGCAAGCTCTATGACACCGAGCACGACATCCTGACGCCGGAGCTGGCGCAGAAGCTCGTGTACAGCGTCTTGACGGCGGACCAGATCGCCAAGTTCGAGAAGGAGCTGGAGCTGGACCTCTCATTTGGTGCCGCGGGGCTCGGGCGCTTCAGGACTAATGCCTTCCTGCAGCGCGGGACCGTGGCCGCAGTGCTGCGAATCATCCCGGTCGAGACCTACGACTTCGGTCAACTGGGGCTGCCGGTCGCGGTCTGCGAGCAGATCTGCAACATGCCCAAGGGGCTGGTCCTGGTCACCGGAGCGACCGGATCAGGCAAATCGACGACTTTGTCGTCGATGGTGGACTTCCTCAACAAGACGCGGCAGGGGCACATCATCACGGTCGAAGACCCGATCGAGTTCCTGCACCGCAATGAGAACTGCCTCGTCAATCAGCGTGAGGTCGGAGCGGACACGCTCTCATTCGATCGTTCGCTGCGATCGGTGCTTCGTCAGGATCCGGACATCGTTCTGGTCGGCGAGCTTCGCGACCTGGAGACCATCGAGGCCGCGCTGAC
>NYZE01000067.1 GCA_002685965.1 Planctomycetota bacterium
CCTCGCTCCCCTCGCCCGGCCGGGCCCGGCAAGGGGCGGCAGCGTTTCGACTGGCCGCATGGGGCGGGCTCCTGCTGCTCCTCGCCCTGGGAGTGGTGCGCGGCGAGCTGGGCCGCATCGGGATCCCCGGGATGACCCTCTGGCTGGTGGCGGCCCTGGCGGCCCCAGCGCCCCCGGACGGGAGCGATGCCGGAACCGAGCTTGAGGTTGGTGCTCGGACAGTGCAGGACGGCGGCACCGCTGGCGGACAGCGCCGCCTGCTCCTCGTCGTCGAGGTGCACGCAGTGGGCGAGAGATGTCTTGGGGCCGAGCAGGTCGAGCTCTGCAAGCGCGAGGAGGTTGCGTTTGCCGCAGGCCGTTTTGATGGCCAGAACCTCGTCGGGATGCTCGGCGGCGTGCGTGTGCACGCGCCGGCCTTCCTCGGCGCGCAGGCGCCCGAGTTCGCCCATGAGCTCGCGCGTGCACGAGAGGATGAACCGTGGGCACAACGCGTGGAAAATGCGCCCCTTGTGGCCGTGCCAATCGTCGTGCAGTGCCGCCGCAGTGGCCAGAGCTTCTGCTGTGGTCTGTTTGAGGCCGGTCGGAACGTCACTGCCGTCCATGAGCGTGTTACCGACGACGGCGCGCAGGCCTGACTGCGCGACCTCGTCGAAGGCGAACTCGGTGCCGTGCACGGTTTCCATGCTCTGGAAGGTCGTGCAGCCGCCGCTGACCATCTCGAAGAGGGCCAGCCGGGCCGAGGCGCGCAGGCTCGCTTCGTCGTGTGCCGCTTCCAGCGGCCAGACGCGCTCGTGCAGCCAATCCAGTAGCGGTAGATCTTCGGCCAGGTTGCGGAACAGAGTCTGGCACAGGTGCACGTGGCCCTGCACGAACCCGGGCAACGCCGTCCAGCCCGAGCAACTGCGCACTTCCTCGTTTGGCTTCGGCTCGAGGGCACCGATCTCGGCCAGGCGTTCGCCATCAATGCGGATCGCGCCCCGGGTCGGTGAGGATCCCGGGACCATGGTGAGAATCTCGAGATCGGTGAGCAGCATGCGCCGACAGCTCCGGGCTAGTCGAGGTCGCGGAACCGGAGGCGCCACCGTAGTTCGCCGCTGACGTCCTTGCCGGCGCGCTCGGCATAGGGCCTGTCGAATACGTTGAGCGGGCCGGCCCCCTGTGCCGGCAGTAGGTATAGGTCGCGGCCGATCGACAGACGCACTCGATCTTCGGTCAGGCCGCCAAAGCAGAACGTGCGCCGCTTTGCGTGTTGCTTGGCCTCATACAGGTCCACGGGCTGCCAGCGCATGCCGGGCACGAAGAAGCGACACCAGGCATGGGGTTCGGTCACGTCGCACCAGTCCCGCGAGCGAGTCGGTGGCAGTGTCGGACCCAGTTCGAGCGCGGCGGGAATACCGAGGCTTTGGCAGTACGCGATGAACAAGGCGTGGAAGTCGATGGCGTTGCCAGACTTGGTGCGCCGGATCCAGGCCAGGTCTCCCTTGCCCCAGCCCTTGTCGTTGCGGCCCGCGCCACCGGGCGCGGAGAAAGCCAGCTCATCGAGCACGCGACCGTAGAGGATCCGTGCCTTGCCGAGCACTGTCGGTTCGCGGCCGGTTGCAAGGAGCGCCTCGCGGTGTAGAGGTCGCGTTGGTGCCAGTCGGGCGGCTTCGGCCCAGCGCGACGTCGTCGGCAGGCTACCGCTCTCGAACGACTCGGTGGCCGGCACTACGCGGTAGCGACGCACGGTGACTTTGTACGAGATGGCCAAAGGCGCGGTGCCGGTGACCGAGATCATACGATTGCCGATCTCGTCGTAGCGTTCGACGATGGGGCCGCCGCGCGCACGTGGTCGCAGCGGACCAAGTTCTTGCCACTCTTCGGAGACTGGGACCGGCAGCCAGATGGTCGCGACCCCGCCAGCGGCAGCGAGCTCGGCCTGCATGTCGAGTTCGACGTGGCGGCTCGACGCCTGGGGCTCGAGATAGGCTTGGCCGCAGGCGGCCAGCAGCCAGACTAGGACAAGCAGTGTTGTGCGCCGTGCCAACAGAATCCTCCCCGGGGCCACGCAGAGGATAGCCTGCTGCATCCCCGTCGCGGAAGATACGCTGATGTTCGGTGGCCTTACTGCTCGCGGTCGTGTCCTGGTGGTCGCTGATGCGGTCGGCCATGGCGAGATCTACGTATTCGATCTGGACGACGGGCGGCTCGCTAGCCACTTCGAATTCTCCGGCAAGGATGGCGGCTATACCGATGCTGGAGGCGTTGCGCTGGGCGAGGACAGCAGCCTCTGGGTGCCTGATACCTCTGGCCATGTTGTGCGCCGCCTGAGCCTGTTCGGCAACATGGCGGGGCAGGTAGGCCTTCCACCGGGGGCCCAGCCGCGCGACCGCCGTGGCTTGATCGTTAGCCCCAGGGCCGTCGCGATCGACTCGGTCGGTCAGCTCTGGGTGGCCTGCGGCGATCGGCCCTGGGCGCACGGGCTGCAGGTGTTCGCCGCGACCGGCGACTTCGTGCTGAGCGTTCCGGCCTTCGGCGGCCGGGGTACGCCCTACGGTCCGGCGCTCGGTCTCTCCATTGCAGAGCATCGCGTCTGGGTCGCTGACTGGGGCAACGATTGCATCCAATGCTTCCGCGAAGACGGGAGCTTCGTGGGGTCCTTCGACCTGGCTCTTGGTGCGCGCCCGGTCGCGATCGCTGCCTGGCCCGGCGGTCGTGCCGTTCTCGTCACCAAGCCGCGCCCGGCCATCCTCGTCTTCGATCCGGACTTCCGCGCGGGTGTGCCCTTGGCCTTGCCTGCAGGCGACTCACTCACCGGGCCTTGCGGCCTCTGTATCACTGGCGACGATCTCTTCGTTCTCGACCGCGACGGCGCCCGCGTCTTCCGCTGCGCTCTCGATGGCTCCGGCGGCGAGGTGCTTTTCGATCTCGACGAGTGGAAGTGACTTCGTCGGTCGGCTGAACGCCGGTGCGTTGGCTCGGCGCAGTTCGAGGCCGAGAGTCGCGGCGAGTTCGCGAGCGAGCGAGGGTGCGAGCGAGTCGGCCAGGATGCCGGGGAGGTGGCCAGTGAAGGCGGTCAGCTCGTGACGCGCTAGGATCAGCGAGCCGTGCCAGAGGATGCGTCCGCCGCGGCGTCGTTGGGCGCTGCCGAACACCTTGTGTCCGTCGGTGTCCGTGAGGTCGAGATGCGTGGGGGCGGCGAAGCACCAGCGCGAGTCGCTGCGGGGGCGTGGCGGAGCGCGGTGTATGGCAGCGCCGTGTTCAGCGACAGCGCGCACGACCGCGTCGTTGAGGAGGGCATAGGAGTCGGCGACCGGTCCTGGCAGCAGACCCTCGGGAAGCGCCAGTGCGACGGTGACCTCGTTTGCATGCAGGATGGCGCCGCCGCCGGTGATCCGGTGGACGCGCGGCAAGTCAGCCGGCAGGTCCGCGAAGTCCTCCGGCTTCTGGAAATAGCCGAGCGAGATCGCGTGGGGGACCCAGCGATAGGTGCGTAGCCAGGCCCCGTCGCCCGCGAGCAAGGCCTCGTCGAGCGCCATGTTGGCCTTTGGGTCGCGTGCTCCGTCCTTGACCCAAAGGAGCGGCCCGTTCATTCGACAGCGGCGTGTTTGACGTACGCTGCGGCATCCATCAATGCGTCGAGTGATGCCTCGCCGTCGGACTTGATGCGGATCATCCAGCCCTTGTCGAACGGATCCTGCGCGAGGTCGTCGAGGTGGTCGGCCAGGTCCTCGTTGCTCGCCGTGACTTCGCCGTTCACTGGAGCGACCAGGTCCGACACGGCTTTCACCGATTCGATCTCGCCGAACACTTCACCCTGCGTCACCTTCTTGCCGACCGGCGGCAGATCGATGTAGACCAGGTCGGAGAGTAGTTCGACGGCGACGTCGGTGATGCCGACGACGATCTCGCCGTCTTGGTCCTTGGCCCATTCGTGCGAGGCCAGGTACTTGCGATCTGAGGGGGCGGATGATGCCATCGGTAGTCCTGTCTCAACTATCGCGTTTGTAGAACGGTAGCGCGACCACACTTGCGGGTTCGTCCTTGTCGCGCACGCGAAATCCTAGCTGGGTGCCCACACCGGCGTAATCCGGCGGTACGAACGCCGTCGCGATGTTGCAGTCGCGCACCGGCGAGAACGTGCCCGAGGCGACGAAGCCGATCTGCTCACCGTCGGCGATGACGGGGTAGTCCTGGCGCGGCACGCGGCGGCTCGTGGTTTCGAGCCCGACGAGCTGGCGTGCCGGACCGTTTTCCTTCACAGCGGCGAGGACTTCGGCGCCAATGAAGCCGCTCTTGAGTTTGACCGCCCAGCCAAGCCCCGCCTCGTACGGGTTGATCGACTCTGACAGCTCGTGTCCGTACAGCGCCATGCCGGCCTCGAGGCGGAGCGTGTCGCGGGCGGCGAGGCCGATCGGCAGCAGGCCGAGAGCAGCTCCGGTTTCGACCAGCGCATCCCATATACGCACCGCCTGCTTCGTCGGGCAGTAGATCTCGAAGCCGTCTTCACCGGTATAGCCGGTGCGCGAGACGCTGACCTCGATGTCAAAGACGCGGGTATGGATCCACTTGTAGTAGCCGAGTTCGGCCAGGTCCTTGCCCGTGTGCGGGTTGAGGATCGACTCGGACGCCGGCCCCTGCAGTGCGATCATGGCCAGCTCGGACGTGTGATCGGTCACCGTCCCTCCGAGTGGGGCCGCGTGCGTTTGCATCCACTCCAGGTCGCGGTCGCAGTTGCCGGCGTTGACGACCACGAAGAACTCCTCGGTCCGCTCCGGGTCGCGATAGACCAGCACGTCGTCGAGCACGCCACCGTCTTCCTTGGTCAAGAGGGCGTAGCGGATCACACCCGGTTTGATCTTGGCCACGTTGTTCGTGACCAGGCGCTGAAGTGCTGTCTCGGCGCCGCTTCCAGTGACGCGGAAACGACCCATGTGGCACAGGTCGAACAGTCCACATTTCGCGCGGACGTGTCGTGCCTCGTCGAGAATCGAGCCGTATTGCACCGGCATGTCCCAACCTGAGAACGGCACCATCCGTGCGCCGTGCGACAGGTGGCGATCATGGAGCGGTGTATGCAACATCGCGGGGAGTCTAGCAGTCGGCGAAAGCCCGCCCGCTAGCCTAGTTCGCGCAGCCGGGCCGCCAGATCCTCCCAATCGACGTCCTCGAAGTCCGTACGGCGGATCGGTGGCAGATTGCGGAAGCGAATCTCCTCGTCCTCGCTCGTGAAGTCGTCGGGTCGACCGATCACGTCGTTCGCGCTGAGCTCCCAGTAGAAGGCAGCGAGCGGTGGGTCGGCCCAGGAGAGTTCCTCGTCCTCGAGCGCGGCGCTCTCGAACTCCGCCAGGTCGCCCGTGAGATCGTCGAGGTCGTTCGGTCCAGCCTCGCTCCACCAGCCCGGACCGGCCTCCTCGTTCACTTGCTCGGGTCGGTCAAGCGGCTCGAAGGCGCCGTTCGGCCAGCCCGAAGACCATCCCTTGGCCGGGGTGAGCCCCGGCCCCGAGCCTTGATCGGCCGGGTCCAGGTACCAGCCCCAGCCGTTGCCCGGCAGCAGCCCGTTCGAGTCCTGACCGGGCGGGTCGAGGTGGAATGACGGCTGCTGGTGGGCGTCCCCGTTCCAGATCTCCCCAGCCCAGGCCGGCCCATCCGAGTTCGGACCGCCCCAGATTTCCCGATGCCCGGCCACTCCTGGACGCACCGCCGTGTCGCAGGCGTCATCGCTGTAGGCCTCGGAAACCACGGTGCTCAGTTCCGGCTGCAACTTGGCGAAGCGAGTTGGGTCACAGCGCCGTGCGGCGCCCAGGTCGCGGACCGCGGCCGCCAAGTTGCCCTCCAGGAGAGCAATCCGACCGAGCTGGACGTGGGCCTGGAAGTCATCGCCGCTACAGGACAGGACCTCTTGGAACTGCTTGCGTGCACGGTCTTTACGTTGCAGCACGAGGTAGGCGCGGCCGAGTAGCAAGTGCAGCCAGCCGCGTGCGCGGCGCACGGTTCTCAGAAGAGACTGTGGGAAAGACACGGCAGACCCGCTGGGCAGGAGGTTCGGGCGCGCGGCGCCCTGAGACGGCCCGTTTCCGGGCGTGAGGGCCCTGTCGCAGCATTCGACAAGGCTAGCGTCTTTCTAGCACCGCGCCTGATCGTCCACAAGGCCACCGAGGGCCCAACAGCCCATGCTGCCAAGCCTTTCTCGATGCCGTCCCGAACCCATTAACACACACCTGCATTCGACCGATAGGGAGCAGGGTGTTCTCCGGGTGCGCGTTGGCGTGCGAGGGAGGAGTTGAGGAGATAGATGGCACTCACGGGCGACCTTGCGAGTGTTGGGCTGGCCGACGTCTTTCAGATGTTGGCCCATAACCAAAAGGTGGGAGTCCTTTCCATCAAGGGGAAGGACGCCTGGAAGGCTCTGTACTTCGACCGGCGCGGCGTGACCCTCTACTACGCGGAGCACGGCTTCCTCGATCGTCTGCTCGACTCGCACGTAAGGCGCAACCACATCGCCGGCGATCTTCTCGACAACCTGCGCCGCGACAACAGCGGGGATCCGGTCGCGACTGTCGAGGCCCTGTTACAGGGCGAACTGATCCAGGAGGAGTTGTTCCTCGAGTCGTTCCGCATGCAGATGGAGGAGGAGATCTACGACCTCTTCCTGTGGGAGAACGTGCACTGGGAGTTCCTCGAAGGGGAAAGCGCTGTCGAGGGTTACGAGGGCGTGGTCAACGAGAACTTCTTCTTCAGCGCCGACTCGCTGATCATGGAAGCGGCCCGCCGCCTCGACGAATGGGTCTTCATTCGCGAACAGGTGCCGGGGCCGACTGAGGTTTTCGAGACCGTGCCGGGATTCTCGGCCACCGAAGTCGTCGGCCTCGACGAACTGACGCTCTCGATTCTCGACCTGGTGGACGGCAAGCGCAGCGTCCAGCGCATGGTCGAGATCTCGAACGTCACGTCCTTCGAGGTCCACAAGGCGGTGTCGATCCTGCGGCAGAAGGGCTTCGTGCAGCCCCTTGCCGAGAGCATGCTGATCGAGAACGCCCACCACTGCATCGCCGAAGCCCGGCTCGACGACGGTCTGCGTTTGCTCGAGCGAGCGGTCCAGGTCGGCGCGAGTGTTCCAGAGGCGAACCTGCTCGCTGCGCGCACCTACGAGATGCAGTGCGAGGTCGCGCGCGCGTCGTGGCACTACAAGTGCTACGCCGCGCACAAGATCGAGACCGGCGCGGTCGACGAGGCCGTCGAGACACTCGAACATACGATTGGCATCGTGCCAACGGACCTCGAGGCGTGGGAACGTCTCGTGCACGGGTTGATGGTGCAGGCTCAGCCCAACCTCGATCCGCATGCCGTCGGTCGCGACCTGATCGATCTCTACCTCGAACTGGACGAGACGGACCGAGCGCGCAGCGTGCTAGAGGACCTGCTCAGAGCGCGCCCGAACGACATCGAGCTCAAGAAGTCGCTGATCGCGGTATATACCAAGGCCGACGATGCGCAGCGTGTGATGGAGCTCTACGAGTCCATCGCCGACGACCTCGTGCAGGATAAGGACCCGATCGGTGCGGTTCGCTACCTGCAGAAGATCCTGATGATCGACCGCAACCGGCGCGAGATCTCGGACCGGATCAAACAGCTCTACGTGATGGACGAGAAGCACCGGTCCAGGCGGCGCAGCTTGGCGCTCGTGCTGGCCGGACTGCTCTGTACCGGCACGCTCGGCACCATTTACTACCTGTACGAGCGCAACGTCTGGAAGGTCTACGAGTCGATCGACCTCGAGCCTCTCATCAAGAACGCCGAATACGGAGCGGGCATCCGGATGCTCGACGACTTCCTCGGGCGCTATCCGCTCAGCTTCGTCGGGCGCGAGGTCAGCAAGGACATCGAGCGGCTTCGCGGTCTGGAGGGCATGGAAGAGGCCAGGCGCGAACGCGTCAAGCGGGAGAAAACTGCGGCTGCGCACAAGCTGCGCCAGCAATACAAGGAGCTATGGGGCGCGCACGAAAAGACCGTTTCCCGGACCCTGGACCTCGCGGGAGCGCTGGCCCGTCTCGAGCAAGTCCAGAGTCTGGCGCGGCAGGCCAACGAGGCCGTCGACAAGGAGTTCCTCACCAAGCATGAGATCGAGAAGACGCTGAGCGCGACTCGCAGTCACCTCGGCTTGGCCCGCAAGCTCGAAGCCAAGTGCGAAGATGCCTGGCGTCGTGGCGCGTTCAAACAAGCGCGCTTGCACGCGCTGGGGCTGCACACGGACTTCCGTTACACGCCTTCGGCGACCCGATGCCTCGTGCCATTCGAGGTCATCACCGAGCCGCAGGGCGCACAGGTGTTCATCGATGGCCAGCCCGTGCGCGGTGGCGAGGCCGGTCTGCCGACGACACCGTTGTGGATCAGGCTCAAGCACGGCAAGGAACAGCAGGTCAAGCTGTCACGCGTCGGCTACGAGGATCTCTATCACAAGATCAAGGGCTCGGACAGATCGCCCATCGAAGTGCTCTTGCGCGTTGTTCCTGACGCATTGATCAAGCTCGAGGCCGAGCCAGTCACGGGCATTGGTGTGGGGGAATCTGTCGGCTTGGTCGGGCTCCGTGGTGGCAAGCTGGCCGCAATCAACCTCGTATCAGGGGAAGTCCGGTTCCAGAAGGGGTTACCCGGACTCGACGAAGTGCACGGGACACCGCTCGTCTTCGATGAGATCGGTGTCTTCGCTACGACCAACGGACGTGTCTATGCCATTCGTCTCGACGACGGACAGCAGGTCTGGAGTCAGGAGATTCCCGGCGGCATCGTGTCTTCGCTCGTCAGCGCTGGTGATGGCATCGTTCTCGTCAACCGTCGCGGCGACATCGTGTTCCTGGAGGTGGAGACCGGGACGCAGACCTGGAGTTACTCGACGGGAGCACCGCCAAGCACCGATCCGATGTGGGACGGCCACCGGTTGTTCTACGTTAATCGTGACGGGCTCTTCCTTGCGCTCGAGACTGACGACCCGGACCCGGCGGTCTTCAAGCTGCGCGACACGCCGGGCGCCGTTTGCCCGCCGCTGCGCATCGGGAAACAGGTGGCGTTCCTTGGCCTCGATGGCTCGCTGCGTGGCTTTGCGGTGCGCAAGAAAGCACCCGAGGCGTGGAACTTCCTGTGTGCCGGTAGCGGCACACAGGGCTTCATGCTGCCTGACCGGGCCGGCGTCATCGTGGTGACGGAGGATGGTCTCGTTCGCCGCATCGACCCGCGCATCAAGCGGGTCGTGACCGAGCGGCGGCTACCGATGCCGGTGCTGCAGCAGCCCGTGCGCAGTGACCGCGCGTTGTTCTTGGCGCTCAAGGGCGAAAAGGGGCAGGTTCACCTTGTCAGCCTCGACGCGGCCGACCTATCGCTGCGCTGGGACTATGTACTGCCACGCGGCATCCGCGGTGTGCCCACCGTTGCTGGGCAAAGAGTGTTCGTTGTTGGCGGCGATCAGAGGATCCACGTGCTCAAGTGAACCTGTTCCGGCTCATGAAGCTGTCGCGCGAACTGTCGCGAATGGAAAAGGCCGCGAAGGCCAACCCCTCGCCTTCGACCTTCGTCGACCTGGCCGAGGCCTACAACAACCTGGGCTGGCATGCGCACACCATGCGGGTCGCCGAGGAAGGTCTGCTCCTGTTCCCGCGCTCGGAGGAGCTCCGCAAGGTTCACGAGGTCGCGAACAAGCACCTGCAGCGCGAGCGCGTGCAGGAGTTGCGGGAGAAGCTGGTCAAGGCTCCGACCGCCAAGATCTACCGCGAACTCGCACGGATCTACTCAGACCTTGGCGACCAGGATGCTCTGGCAGCGATATGTGCCGAGTGCCTGGGCCGCTTCCCGGACGACGAGGAGGTCAAGCGCCTGACCAAGGAGGTCTCGGCTGGACCGACCGACG